>CANSSJ010000020.1 GCA_947649625.1 uncultured Bacillota bacterium
CCTGGGTGACGGGCAGGCCCAGCTCCATCTCCGCCCGGGCCAGGGCCACCCACAGGCGGCGCCAGGTGGAGAATTTCTTGTCCGGGGAAAAAATGTACTGCATCTCGTCGCTGGCGTAGCGGGAGGACAGGGGGCTCTCATAGCGGTTAGTTGACATAATACAGACCTCTTATCTTTTGGATTGCCGAGTTCATTATACCGCATTTCTCCCCCCTTTGCCACCCTTCCGGAAAATTTTCACAAAAGTTTAAGGAGAATTTAAAGCCCGGCGGATTTCTCCGCCGGGTCTGGATATTTATAGCTTTCCACGGATCAGCTCGCCCATTTTCAGGGTGCCAACAGCAGTCTCTCCGGGCTTGGCGATGTCGGCGGTGCGCCAGCCCTCGTTGAGGACGGCGTCCACCGCATCCTCGATGGCCTGGGCCTCGGCGGGCAGGTCGAAGGAGTAGCGGAACATCATAGCCACCGACAATATGGTGGCGATGGGGTTGGCCTTGTCCTGGCCGGCGATGTCGGGGGCGGAGCCGTGGATGGGCTCATAGAGGCCGGGGGCGGTATCCCCGATGGAGGCGGAGGGCAGCAGGCCGATGGAGCCGGTGATCACAGAGGCCTCGTCGGACAGGATGTCGCCGAACATGTTCTCGGTGACCACCACGTCGAACTGCCCCGGGTCCTTCACCAGCTGCATGGCGGCGTTGTCCACCAGCACGTCCTCATACGCCACATCGGGGTACTCCTCCGCCAGCCGGTGCATCATCTGCCGCCACAGCCGGGAGGTCTCCAGCACGTTGGCCTTGTCCACGCTGGCCAGCTTCTTCCCGCGCAGCCGGGCCAGCTCGAAGCCTCTCCGGCCGATGCGCTCAATCTCCTTCTCTGAGTAGGCCATCAGGTCGCTGGCCTCCTCCCCCCTGTCCTCGGTCTGGTAGCGGTCCTTCTTGCCGAAGTAGACCCCGCCCGTCAGCTCCCGGACGATCATCAGGTCGATGTTTTTGTCATTTTTCAGGGGGCAGGCCTCCGCCAGGGCGGGCCGCAGGGCGGCGGGTCGCAGGTTGGCGTACAGCTCCAGGTCCTTGCGGATGGACAGCAGGGCGGTCTCGGGGCGCTTGTCCGGGTCGGTAGAGTGGCCCCACTTGGGTCCCCCCACCGCCCCCAGCAGGACGGCGTCGCACTGCTTGCACTTCTCGGCGGTGCCCTCGGGGTAGCTCTTGCCCACCGCGTCGATGGCACAGCCGCCCATGAGGATATCCACATACTCAAACTTGTGGCCGAATTTCTCTCCAATGGCATCCATTACCTTGACGGCTTCCCCTACCACCTCGGGGCCGATGCCGTCGCCTTTAATGAGGGCAATTTTGTAATTCATCGCTTCATTCTCCTGTTCTCTTATAAATTTCCACCTCGCTGGAAGTAGCGACAGCCATGTAGTTGCCGCACCGGCTGAACCCGAAGGCCAGCGGCGCATAGTCGTCGAAAATCAGGGTGCAGGCCTCGGGGTGCTGATACCAGGAGGCGTATTGGGGCATGAAGATAATCTGTTCCCTGGGCCAGAAGGGAGCGGCCCGGTCCAGGCCGTCCCCCGACTGGCTGAACCTTCTCAGCCCGCCGCCGCCCAGACCGGCAATGGGCACCAGTTCATCCCCCAGGGGCTCGGCACAGGCAATCAGGTCCTCCTCGTCCCAGTTCTCCGTGCAGTACACCTTCTCCCAGGTCCGGCAGTCAATGACGCTCTGGCTCTGAGAGGAGACGACCACCAGCTTTTCTGTCTGGAGGTTGGAGAAGCCCACATACATCAGCCCGCCCACCGCAAAGGTCTCCTTCTCCCAGCCGGCGGGTATCCCCCTGGGGATTTGCTCCAGCAAATCCAGTAGGCCTTTTCTGTGTTCGTTTTCCATAACTCACCCCGGCCAGACCTGCCGGCACTTCTCAAACTCCGCACCCGCCTCCTCGGAGATCAGCACGGCGGCGGACCGGGACAGGTCATTGTCCATGAACCGCTCCGTTTTCAGCAGCTCCACGATTTTTGGCCACCAGCCCTCCGCGTCCTCCGTCTCCAGCCAGACGCCCAGGATGTGGCCTTCCTCGTCTATATATTCATAGCCGTCGTCCGACACTGCGCCCTCCGACCACTCCTCAATCCGGTCGGGCAGGAGGTAACGGATATCCAGATCAGGATTATCCATCTTTCGGGAATCCATGCTGATAACAATGGCTGGCATTACTTTGCCACCCCCCGCTCCTTCAGGGAGTTGAGCAGACCGCCGCTTTTGATGATGCCGTCGATGAACGCCGGGAAGGGGGCGGCCTTATAGGTCTTACTCGTGGTCACATCGGTGATGGTGCCGCTGGCAAAATCCACCTCCACCTGGTCCCCGGCCTGGATCTCCTCGGCGGCCTGGGGGCACTCCACGATGGGGAAGCCGATGTTGATGGCGTTGCGGTAGAAGATGCGGGCGAAGGAGGGGGCGATCACGCACTTCACCCCGCAGGACTTGATGGCCAGGGGGGCGTGCTCCCGGCTGGAGCCGCAGCCGAAGTTGGGCCCGGCCACGATGATGTCCCCCGCCTCCACGGTGGAGGCGAAGTCCGCGTCGATGTCCTCCATGCAGTGGCTGGCCAGAGCCGCCGGGGAGGGGTCGTTCAGGTGCCGCGCCGGGATAATCACATCGGTGTCCACATTGGCGCCGTATTTGTAAACTTTCATGGTATTCGTTCCTTTCGTCCTAATTGCCTCCCTTGCTAAAGGGAGGGGGACCGCCGGGCGTGAGCCCGGTGGTGGAGGGATTCCGTTTTAGCAGAAGCTTTCCGTCAAACGGAATCCCCCAGTCACCGCCTGCGGCGGTGACAGCCCCCTTTGACAAGGGGGCCTTTTGGCCTGTCACACAATGGTCACATGGTAACCCGGTTTTGTCTTGCCGATCTCGATATGCTCCCTGTAGCCTGCGATATAGAAGGGGATGTTGTCCTCCTCCCCCTTGATGAGGCGGCCCTTGACCTTCTCCCAGGCCTTGATGACCACCAGAAAGTCGGGGCGTCCCGCCACAAGAACGGGCTGCTGCTCCTCTTTGATCCAGAAGTACTCCCCGCCGTAGTTCCGGCGGGCCACCTCGAAGATATAGCAGCCCACCGCGGTGGATGTGTTGTACAGCTCGTCCTCGCTCAGCTCGGTCCTTCCAAAGGCCCCCAGCATCTCGTCGATCTCCTCCAGGCTCTCAATGGAGTAGTCCAGGGGGCTGTCGAAGTACTCCTGCATGTTCCGGACGAAGTTGTTGGCGGTGTTGACCACGTCTTCCGTTAAATCTCTCATAATGATTTCCTTTCTCTGTAGGGCGTGACCACTGGGCACGCCGTCTTCCGGGCAGCGGCGCGCCGGGGTCGTCGCGCCCTACGCCCTGGGGTCGGCCACACAGCCGGCAATGGCGGAGGCGGCGGCCACGGCGGGAGAAGCCAGGATGATCTCGGAGGTGGTGTGACCCATGCGGCCCACAAAGTTCCGGTTGGTGGTGGAGACGGTGCGCTCCCCCTCGGCCATCACGCCCATGTGTCCGCCCAGGCAGGGGCCGCAGGTGGGGGTGGACACCGCCGCGCCCGCCTCGATAAAGGTCTGGATGAGGCCCTCCTCCATGGCCTGGAGGGTGATGGCCTGGGTGGCGGGGATGACCACGCACCGCACGTTGTCCGCCACCTTTTTGCCCTTCATGATGGCGGCGGCGATGCGCAGGTCGCCGATGCGGCCGTTGGTGCAGGAACCAATGACCACCTGGTTGATGGGGGTTCCAGCCACTTCGCTGACCACCTTGGTGTTCTCGGGCAGGTGGGGCAGGGCCACGGTGGGCTCTAGCTTGTCCAGGTCGATGACCACCTCCCGGTCATAGACGGCGTCCGGGTCGGCGGCGAAGGCCTCGCAGGGGCGGGACACCCGGCCGTTGATGTACTCCATGGTCTTCTCGTCCACGGGGAAGATGCCGTTCTTGCCCCCGGCCTCGATGGCCATGTTGGAGATGGTGAACCGGTCGTCCATGGTCAGGGAGCTGACCCCCTCCCCGGCAAACTCCAGGGACTGGTAGAGGGCTCCGTCCACGCCGATTTCGCCGATGAGGTGGAGGATCACGTCCTTGCCGGACACATGGGGCTGGAGCCTGCCCTTGAGGGTCACCTTGATGGCGGAGGGCACCTTGAACCACAGCAGGCCGGTGGCCATGCCGGCGGCCATGTCTGTGGAGCCCACGCCGGTGGAGAAGGCCCCCAGCGCGCCGTAGGTGCAGGTGTGGGAGTCGGCCCCGATGATGACCTCGCCGGGGGCGCACAGGCCCTTCTCGGGCAGGAGGGCGTGCTCCACCCCCATCTGGCCCACGTCGAAGAAGTTGGTGATCTGGTGCTTGCGGGCAAACTCCCGGGCCTGCTTGCACAGCTGGGCGGACTTGATGTCCTTGCATGGGGTGTAGTGGTCCAGGACGATGGCGATTTTGTCCTTGTCGAAGACCTGAGTGAAGCCCGCCTTCTCAAACTCGGTGATGGCAACCGGAGTGGTGATGTCGTTGCCCAGCACCAGGTCCAGTTTGGCCTCGATGAGCTGGCCCGGCTCTACCTTGTCCAGCCCGGCGGCCTTGGCTAAAATTTTCTGCGTCATTGTTATTCCCATAGGAACGATACCTCCTTGCGGTTTATTGAAGGGATTTTACCACAGGGCTTGTCAGAAGAATGTAAAGTATGTTACAATGGTAAAAACTTTTCTGGAGGCCAACTATGAACCACGAACTGGATTTCCCCGCCGGAATCTGGGAGCCCTTTGCCCGGAGCCGGCCTCCGGTGCGGTGTTCCCCAGGGTATCTCATCTATTTGCAGGACACCGAGGCCACCTGCTTCTACTACCTGAAATCGGGTAAGGTCAAGAGCTTCATCCAGTCGGAGGACGGGGCGGAGCGGGTGCTGAACCTCTACGCCGCCGGGAGCCTCTTTGGGGAGGCCTCCTTCTTCGACGAGCTGCCCCGGGTATCCTCGGCTGTTGCCCTCTCTCCCTGCGAGATCGTCCCCATCGACCGGGAGCTGGTGTCTCAGGAGTTTGCCCAAAACCCGGAGCTGGCCCTGGCCATGATGAAATACCTGGCCCGGACGGTGCGGCTGCTCTCCGGGCAGGTGGACCAGATGGCCTTCCGGCCCGCCCGGTGGCGGGTGGCCAGCTACCTGCTCACCATGGCCGACCGGGAAGGGACGGTCTCCTGTACCCAGGAGGACATCGCCGCCGCCGTCTCGGCCAGCCGGGTGACGGTGAGCCGGGTGCTCAACGAGTTCGCCCAAAGGGAATGGGTGGACCTGAGTTACCGCAGCGTCACGCTGCTGGAGCCGGACCGGCTGAAAGAATTATGTAAACTGTAAAAGGACACGGAGCTGTCTCCGTGTCCTTTGGCTTTATCTGATCCAGTGGAGTACCGCGTCCCGGAGAAACCGGGCACAGCCCGGCCGCTCCCTGTCGTAGTAGGCGGTGAACCGTTCGTCCTGGACGTACAGTTCCGCGATGCCCCGGTGACGCCGGGCGTCGTATTTGTCCCCCATAATAGTGAGCCAGCGGCGGTGGAGATCGGCGATCTCCTCCCCCTCCTCCCCGGCCAGATCGGCCCCGGCGGCCACGGCGGCGGACAGTTTGTCCAGAATTTCCTGGCCCAGCCGTTCGTATTCCTGGAACTGCTCCAGGGGTATCTCCATCACCCGGGCGTTGGAGGCGTCCACCTGGGCGTCGCCGTACTTTTCCCGGGCCTCGGCGCCGTACAGCCGCTCCTTCTCCTCCACAAACTGGCGCTTGAAAGCCTCAAATTTTTTCTCATCTGACATAATTTCATCCCTTTCCTGTGTTCGGATCGTCTCCCGCACGGAGTCGATCAGCTTCTGAATCCGTTCCCGCTCCCCCTCCAGGGCGGACAGGTGGCCCCGCAGGACGGCCAGGCGGTCATAGGAGGGATCGTCCAGAATGTCCTTCACCCGGGCCAGCTCCACCCCGAGGGCCCGGTAGTACAGGATGTCCTGGAGCCGGTCCACCTCTGCCGGGCCGTACCAGCGGTATCCGCCCTCCGTCCGGCCGGAGGGCTTCAGCAGACCGATCTTGTCGTACCAGCGCAGGGCGCGGGTGGTCACCCCCGACAGGCGCGACAGCTCCTGAATGGTATATTCCATGACCATCACCTCCTCAATAGGCATCCTAACACTTGACGCTGCGTCAAAGTCAAGGGGATCTTCAAATTTTTTTGACAGCTTCCGGCAAAAGGATATAAAAATGCCCGCCACTGAGGCGGGCATCTTTATCATCAATCCTCATCCAGGTGGTAACTGTCGCCAAACCGCAGGTCCTGGCTGACTACCTCAGGCTCATAGGGCCGCTCAGGCGGAGCCAGCATCGTGCTGCTTCCGTCCAGACGGCCGTTCTCCACGATCAGAGAGGCGGTGGTCACATCCCCGTGGATGCCGCCGGTGCGCTCCAGGCAAAGGTGCTCCCGGGCGGTAATGCTGCCCTGCACATCGCCGGCCACCCGCACCGCGTCAGCCGTGATGGGACCCTGGACCGTCCCGCCGGCCGCCACGACTACGCCGCCCTTCAGATCGATCTCGCCGTCCAGCCGGCCCTCTACCTGCACATTGCCCTCGCCGCGGATCACTCCGGTAAAGGTGATCCCCTGGGCGATGATGGTGCTGTTCTTGGCCTTAGGCAGCGGGGGCAGCTCGTCAAACGGCTCTTCCTCATAGAGGGGGGTGCTGACCGGTTCCTGTTTCGGCTGTGTTCCAAACAAACCCATTTTTATCACTCCTTATTAATCCTTGGCCGGCTGACCGCCGGAATCTGATGTCTTGTTAAGTAAGGAGCATTATAGCAAATTTTTCACAGAGGCGCAAGTGGAAAAATCACAAAAAACCTTGCAATCTCCAGCTTTTTTGTCCCCGATTTCCCAGCGGCGCCGGGCCGCGGCACAGCGGGCGGGCCCGCGCCGGACATTCCGGCGCGGGCCCGGCGTCAAAAGCTCTGCAGCAGACACAGGATCAGACCGTAAATCACGCTGGCGCTCATGCCGAACACCAGCACCGGGCCGGCCACGGTAAAGAGCTTGGCGGCAGTACCGGTGACCAGGCCCTCGCTTTTAAACTCCAGAGCCGGAGACACCATGGCGTTGGCAAAGCCGGTAATGGGCACCAGGGTGCCTGCCCCCGCCCGCTTGGCCAGCTTGTCAAACAGCCCCAGGCCGGTAAGCAGGGCGGCGGCGAAAATCAGGGTGACAGACACCGCCGTTCCCGCCTGCTCCTTGTCCAGACCATAGCTCTGATAGAGGTTCATCAGCCCCTGCCCTGCCGCGCAGATGGCGCCCCCCACCAGAAAGGCCCAGACGATGTTCTTCCCCATGGGAGAGGGTTGGGACCGCTCGTTGACCAGCTTGCCGTAGTCCTGATTGGTCATACTCAAATCACATCGCTCCTTTATCGGTCACGTTATCCCTTAGCCTTTCCCTGCGGAGAAAAATTATTCGGCTCCGTATGAAAGCGGCCCTTTCCGCATAAGTTGTACCGAAAGGAGCGAGAGACATGATCTATCCCAAGCGACAGCTGATTTTGACCTTCGCCGCCGCTCTGCTGGCCGGCTGCGCCCTCCACTTTTTATATGAATGGCTGCCCAACGCCGTCACCGCCCTGTTCTCCCCTGTGAATGAGAGCCTGTGGGAGCATGTGAAGCTGGTGTTCTGGCCCTTCCTGGGGGCGGCGCTGGTCCTCAACCGGGGACGGCCCGGCGGAACACGGCCCTGGCTGCTGGTGCTGCCCCTGCTGTGCGCCCTGACGCTGATTTTGGGCTGGATGTACCACGTCACCCTGGGGGGCGAAGCCATGTGGGTGGATATCGCCATTTACATCCTGGTGATGGCCCTGGGCTTCTGGCTGCCCACCCGGTTCTCCGGGCCCTTCAAAGGGGTAAAATGGCTGCTGCCCATTCTTGTGACCGTCCTTCTGGCGCTGCTCATCGGCTGGTTCACCCTCTACCCCCCGGAGGGGCTGCTCTTCCGGGACCTAGCCGCCGTGGGCTCCTGGCTGCCACTGCCCTGCTGAAATTTTGTGAACTGATTTTTTCCGTTCTCCTCCTTCTTTTGTTACAATCTCAGAGGAAGGAGGGGATTTTTTATGCTCATTTACAGCGCAAGCGGCCTGACGGCCCGGGCCCAGGCCCGGGACCTGCTGGCCCTGGCGGTCCGGGAGACCTGGGGGCTGTCCCCCCTGCCTGAGATTGCCTGTCAGGAGGGCGGCAAGCCCTATTTCCCGGGATATCCCGGCCTCCACTTCAACCTCAGCCACAGCGGGGACCTGGCCCTGTGCGCCCTGGACACCGTCCCCGTGGGGGTTGATATCCAGCTCGTGAAGGAATGGCGGCCCTCCCTGCCCCGGCAGGCCTGCTCCGCCGAGGAGCTGGCCTGGCTGGAGGGACAGCCCGAGTTCTGGTCCGCCTTCACCCTCCTGTGGACGCTGAAGGAGGCCCGGGTCAAGGAGAGCGGCCGGGGGCTGACCCCCGACCTCCGGGATATCCGGGCGCCTCTCCCCTCAGAGAAGCCCCTTCTATTTGACGGGCTGTGGTTTCGTACATGGTCCGGTCCTGGCTGGGCGGCGGCGGTGTGCGGCCACTCGGAGCCCCCGGAAAATTTTCTGAAAAAAGTGCTTGACATTCCCACTGTGTGAGGGTTTATCCTGAGTTCAGGAACCGGTTCCCACAATAATTTTTGGAGGAATGTCATGCTCACCATTGGCGATTTTTCCCGGCTGAGCCGGGTCACGCCCCGGATGCTGCGGCACTACGACGCCCTGGGCCTGCTCCGCCCGGAGGCGGTGGGGGACAACGGCTACCGCTACTACCGCCAGGAGCAGCTCTCCGACCTGCTGCGCATCCAGTGGTTGAAGGACTACGGCTTCTCCCTGGGAGAGATCGGGCCGCTGCTGGAGCTGGAGGACAGCCAGCTTCTCCCCCACCTGCGTCAGCGGCGGCTGGACCTCTGCCGAGAGCTGAGCCGCCGGCAGGGGATCATTCACCAGCTTGAGGCGGACATCCTCCGTATGGAGGGAACAACATTTATGGACAATCAGTACCATGTGGTTTTGATCCAGGACCCGGAGCAGAAGGTCTTTTCCATCCGGGAGACCATCGGCGTGAACCAGTACCACGACTTCTTTGAGCGGCTGTACCGGGAGGCGGGCCAGCGAGGCCTGAAACAGGCAGGGCCCATCCAGATGCTCTACCACGACGAGACGTTCAGCCCTGAGCGCTCCGACGTGGAGGCCCAGATGGTGGTGGCCCAGGACGGCCCTGACGTGAAGCTCAAGCCCGCCTGTCTCTGTGCGGCGGTGCAGCACAGAGGGCCCTATGAGCGGCTGCAATACGCCTACAACGCCCTGTGCGCCTGGATGGCGGAGCACACCGAGTACCGGCTGTGCGGCCCCGCCATGGACCGCTACTTCGGCGACCCGGACAACACGCCCCCCGATCAGCTGGAGACCGGAGTGCTCTTCCCGGTGGAGAAGGTATAAGCGAAGGGGACGGCCTCCGGGCCGTCCCCTTTTCGCACCTAAACCGCCTCCAGACAGACGGCGAGCTGTTTTTGAAATTCCTTGTCCGCGTCCGACAGATAGTCCCAGACGGCGTGGAACGCCCCGGTGTACTCGCTCCCCGCCCCGTCCAGGCCCACCACCATGATTCGGATCGCCGCCAGCCCGTCCGAGATGCGCTGCGCCGCTTCCTCCAATTCCAGCAGATTACTCTTTATATCCATCATAAAACTCCTTGCTTTTCACCCGGAGCTGTGGCATAATCAGATTTGCCATAACTCCTTGGGTTTGGTAAATAGGGTGTTGGTGTGCTTGTGAGGTCCGCCAGCACTCTATTTTTTGACCGATTCGATCCCTTTTTTCAGCAGCTCCAGCAATGTGTATCCGCTCTTCTTGGCAAAATTATATATTTCTGCCTTTTCTTCTGGTGTCACACGAATAAACAGGCGCTGCGATTTTGGGTTATCGCTTTTCGGCCTTCCTGTTTTGGGCGACATGTTTACGCCTCCTTTTTGGTCGCACATTTATTATAATGGAGTGCGCACAAAAAGTCAAGAAAAATTTAAGGGACAGCCCGAAAGCTGTCCCATTTTTGATCTCCCGTCCTCCCGCAGGGACAAGGCCCCCTTCGCAAAGGGGGCTCCCGGCGAAGCCGGGTGGGGGTTTTCCCAACGAAACAGACGCATCCCGATGGGGAAAACCCTCCGTCACGGCTTCGCCGTGCCACCTCCCTTTGCGAAGGGAGGCTTTTTTCGCTCCCCTGTTCGTCAATGCTTCTGGAAGAAAGCCACGGCGATGGCGCCGGGGCCCACATGGGTGCCGATGGTGCCCCCCACGGTGCCGGTGGGCAGGGCGTCGGTGTGGCCCTCCCACAGGGCGGCGCTGTCGGCGATGTACTTTTGCAGCAGGCTGTCGTTCAGGCCGGCATAGCCCAGCTTGTAGGGCCGGGAGAAGTCCACGCCCGTCTTCTGAATCTCCTGAACCAGCAGGTTATTGCCGTTTTTGGAGCCCCGGGCCTTGCCCAAAACAACCACCTCGCCGTCCTGGACGGCCACCACCGGCTTGATAGCCAGCAGTCCGCCCACCAGGGCCACCGAGGCGGACACCCGGCCTCCCCGCTTCAGATACTCCAGCGTATCCAGCAGGGCCACCAGGCGGATGTCGGTCTTCTCCTCGTCCAGCCTCGCGGCGATGGCGGCGGCGTCCAGCCCCTGATCCATCAGCTCCAGGCCCCGCTCCACCAGGATGCGCTCCCCGATGGTGGCGTTGGCGCTGTCCACCACAAAGACCTTGCCGGGGAACTCCTCTGCCGCGATGCAGGCGCTCTGGTAGGTGCCCGACAGCTTGGCCGACAGGACCACCGCCACCACCGTCTCCCCGGCGTCCACGGCGGCCCGGAAGGCCTCCTCAAACTGGGTGGGAGCAATCTGGCTGGTGGTGGGCAGCGCCTCCCCCTCGATGAGCTTCTCGTAGAACTGGCGGTGGGTCAGATCCACCCCGTCCAGGAACTGCTCCTCCCCAAAGGTGATTGTCATAGGCAGGACAGTGACCTCGGGCCGGTGGGGGGCCAGCAGGTCGGAGGCGGAGTCGGTGATAATACGAATTTTCATAATTTTTCCTCATTTCTAACCCCGGTCTCCCCGGGGCTTGGCCCATGATACCACAGACCGGGCGGGGGAAACAAGGGCAAAAACGACGAAGAGGGCGGTGAGGGCGTCGGCCCCCGACTGGCAGATCCACAGCGCCTCCCGGCCCAGGAGGGCGGGCAGGAGCAGAATCAGCGCCGGGGGCAGGACCCCACTGCGCAGCAGGGCGAAGGTCAGGGCCCGGCCGGTCCGCTGGGTGGCCTGCCAGAAGGAGATCATCAGGATGTTGAAGCCGGTGAGGAAAAAGCCGCAGAAATAGAGGACCGATTTCTCCGCGGCAAAGGCCACAAGCTCGGGGTCCCCCGGGGCGAAGAGGAGGTAGAACCACCGGGAGCCCAGAAAAATCAGGGCGCAGCTCACCAGTCCCACCCCCAGAAACACCCCGGCGGAGAAGCGGACCATGGCCCGGTTCCGGTCCCCCTCCCCCGAGGCCATAAAGCGGCTGAATACCGGCTGGAGCCCCTCCGCCATCCCCAGAAACAGGGTAAGGAGAATCAGCATCAGGTAGCCCATCACCAGGTAGGCCGCCAGGCCCAGCTCGCCGTAGCCGTGGCGGGTGACGGCGAAATTGTAGAGAAAGGTGACAATGCCGATGGAGAACTCCATCACAAAGGAGGGCAGGCCGCAGGCCAGGATGTCCCCCGCCTCCGACAGCCGGGGCCGGCAGGGGACGAAGTACAGCTCCCCTCTCCGCCCCAGGAAGTGGGGCAGGAGGATGAGCACACTGAAAATGGGACCCAGGGCGGTAGCCAGGGCCGCCCCCCGGATACCCATGTTCAGGGGATACATAAACACGTAGTCCAGCAGGATGTTGGAGGCTGCCCCGGCGATCATGGCCCCCATGGCCAGACGGGGCCGGCCGTCGTTGCGGACCATCCCCCCCAGCAGGAAGCTGAACAGCTGGAAGGGGGCGAAGGTGACGATAAACCACAGGTAGGCGCAGGCCGGGGAGAGCACCTCCTCCGACGCGCCCAGCAGCCGGGCCAGAGGGGCCAGAAACAGATTGCCCAGCAGGCAGACCAGCAGTCCGGCCACCCCCAGCAGCCAGACCGCGGTGTTGAACAGACGGCGGGCCCCCGTCCTGTCCCCGGCCCCCAGCCGGGCGGCGATGAGCACCCCCGCCCCAGCTCCGGCGGCGATGGCCGCCGAGATCAGGATCTCGATCAGCGGCACCGCCACCGCGGCGGCGGCCATGGCCCCCCGCCCCAGCCGGTGGCCGATGAACACCCCGTCCACGATGGTATAGACCGAGTTGAACAGCAGCCCGATCATCTGGGGAACGGCGTAGCGGAAAAACAGTGCGCGGGGTTTGCCCTCAAACATGGAAACGACCTCCAAAGCAAAAAATAAAACGCCCCCGGCCGCTCCCTCTACGGCCTATGGAGCGGCAAAGACGTTGACCAGGTTACCCGGCGGTGACGATTCAGTTTTCTCCACTATAGCAGAGGCAGCGCAGTTTGTCAAGCGGAGGCCGCCTCCCATGCCCGTCCGGCGGGGCGCTCCCTGGGGGAGTCCCGGAAGGCAAAAGCGGTTTCCCGGCAAAGATCCGGGCAGGGGAGCTGATTTTCCTCTTGCGTTCCCGGAAAAAAACGGTTATACTGGTAGGCAAGAGAGCGGGGCCGGACCCTCCGGCCATTCCCCGCCGGAGAATCCGGCAATACTAATTTTTAGGAGGAAACAGTTATGAAAGTAGCGATTTTCGGCGCCGGCACCATGGGCAGCGGCATTGCCCAGGTCTTCGCGGCCAAGGGCCACACCGCCCTGATGTACGCCAGCAGCGTGGCTTCCGCCCAGCGGCACAAGGACAATCTGGACAAGTCCCTCCAGAAGCGGGTGGACAAGGGCAAGATGGACCAGGCCGCCAAGGACGCCCTGATGGCCAACGTGCTGGTGGAGGAGAAGTCCGCCGCCGCTGACGCTGATCTGATTATCGAGTGCGTCAAGGAGGACATGGCCACCAAGAAGGAGCTGCTGGGCGAGCTGGACGCCATGTGCAAGGAGGGCACCATCTTCGCCTCCAACACCTCCTCCCTGTCCATCACCGAGATGGCCCTGGGCCTGAAGCATCCCGTCATCGGCATGCACTTCTTCAACCCCGTGCCCAATATGAAGCTGGTGGAGGTCATCCGCGGCGCCAACACCGATCAGGAGACCTTCGATTTCATCTTCAACCTGTCCAAGGAGATTGGCAAGGAGCCCGTGGAAGTGGCCGAGGCCCCCGGTTTCGTGGTCAACAAGATCCTCATCCCCATGATCAACGAGGCGGCCGACCTGCTGTACACCGGCGTGGCCTCCGCCGAGGGCATCGACACCGCCATGAAGCTGGGCGCCAACCACCCCATGGGCCCCCTGGCTCTGGGCGACCTGGTGGGCCTGGACGTCTGCCAGGCCATTATGGACACCCTGTACAACGAGACCGGCGATTCCAAGTACCGCTGCTCCCTGCTCATCCGCAAGATGGTCCGGGGCGGCCTGCTGGGCCGCAAGACCGGCAAGGGCTTCTACGACTACAGCAAGTAAAGACAGTTTAAAATCCCGCCCCCGAGGGGGCGGGATTTTTCTGTTTCAGGTCCGGGCCCGTTCCTTCAGCAGCCGGAGAGCCTCCAGATAGCCCTCCAGCCCGTGGCCTCGTATGGTGGCGATGCAGGCTGCCCGGATATAGGACACATGGCGGAACTCCTCCCGGCTGTCCGGGTCGGAGATATGGACCTCCACTGTGGGGATGCCCACCGCCTTCACCGCGTCCAGCAGGGCCACGCTGGTGTGGGTGTAGGCGGCGGGGTTGATGATGATGCCGTCCACCCGGTCAAACCAGGCCTGCTGGACCATATCCACCAGGGACCCCTCGTGGTTGGACTGGAAGAAGTCCACCTCCACCCCCTGCCTGTCCGCCTCGGCCCGGATCATGGCCACCAGGTCGTCATAGGTGGCTTTCCCGTAGATTTCCGGCTGGCGGACGCCCAGCATATTCATATTGGGGCCGTTAATCACCAGTATTTTCACAAAAATCCCTCCAAATCAGGGCGGCGGCCTCCTCCGGGGGAACGCTGTTGTCGATCACCACGTCGGCGGTCTCATGGTACAGCGGTTTCCGCACCCGGTACATCTCCTCCAGATTTCCCGCCTGAGACAGGGGCCGGCCCTCTTTCGGCAACAGGGACAGGTCCCGGCGCAGGAAGTACACCCGTCCGGTGCGGCGCATGGCAGTCCGATTTTCTTTCTGGAGCACCGCCCCGCCCCCGGTGGCAATCACTTGCCCGCCTTGGGTACAGACATCGTCTAATACCAGACCCTCCAAATGCCGGAAGGTCTCCTCCCCCTCCTGCCTGAAAATCTCCGGGATAGAGGTGCCCGCGGAGTCAACGATCCTTTCATCCAAATCCACAAAAGGCTTACCGGACAGCCGGGCCAGCTCCCGGCCTATGGTAGTCTTGCCGCAGCCGGGCATCCCCACCAGGACAATGTTGGTCCGCTCCCGCCAGAGCCGGGCGGTGATGTTCTCCGTCTCGCCCTCCGGGATGGAGCGGTCAAAGAACAACTCCTCCGCCCGCACCGCCTGCCGGACCAGCATGGGCAGTCCGCCGGAGCGGCGCAGGCCCAGCTCCTCCGCCTGGAGGAGCAGACTGGTCCGGCTCGGATTGTAGATCACGTCCAGCACCCCCTCCAGACGGGGCAGGCGGGTGAGGTCAACGGGGCTCCCCTCCATGTTGGGCCACATGCCCACGGGGGTAGTGTTGATGAGGATTTCTCCGTCGGCGTGGCGGTCCAGGTTCTCGTAGTTGTCCGGGCCGGAGCGGGAGATGACCACAAACTCCCGTGCTCCCTCCCCCTTCGCCGCGGCCTGCGCGGTGAGGGAGGCCCCCCCGCTGCCCAGAATCAGCACCTTCTTCCCCGCCAGGGAGATATCCGCCCGGCGGAGCATGTACAAAAAGCCGTCAATGTCGGTGTTGTACCCGTACAGCTTCCCCTCCCGGCGCACCAGGGTGTTGACAGAGCCGATGGCCCTTGCGCCCTCGTCAATCACGTCGCAGAAGGCCATCACATCCCGCTTATAGGGGATGGTGACGTTCAGCCCGCCGATATCCTCCCGGCGGAGGAAGTCCCCCAGCGCCTCGGGCTCCAGCTCGATGAGGCGGTAGCTGCCGCAGCCCAGGGCTTTATGAATCGGGACGGACCAGCTATGCCCCAGCTTCCGCCCCAGCAGGCCGTAAATCTTTTCCCCCATGGCGTCACACTTCCGCGTAGCTGCCCAGGAACTGGAACTGGGCGCAGGAGCGCTCCATCTCCTCCAGCATGGCCCGGACGCTGGGGTCCTTCACGCTGGCCTCCAGCTCCAGGAAGAAGACAAACTCAAAGTCGCTCCCCGCTACAGGACAGGACTCCAGCTTGGTCATGTCGATGTCCAGCGCCGCCAGCTTGGCCAGCACCTCGTACAGGGCGCCCGGCTTGTTGTCCAGGGCGATAATCAGGCTGATCTTGTTGGCTCCGGCGTAGATGACCGGATCTTTGGTGACGCAGATAAAGCGGGTGTAGTTGTTGTCGCTGTCCTGGATGGAGCCGCTTACATTGACGCTCTCCAGGCCGTACAGGGCGGCGCAGGGGTGGGAGGAGATGGCGGCGGCGTGGGGATTCCTGCTCTCGGCCACCAGCTTGGCGGCCAGGGCGGTATTGCCGCAGGGGATCACCTTCACATCCTTGAGCCCGCCCAGGAACCGGGAACACTGGCCGATGGCCTGTTCGTGGGAGTAGATCTCGGTGACGTCCTCCAGCCTGGTCCCGGGCAGGGCCAGCAGCTCGTGGCGGATGCACAGGCGGGTGGATCGCACCACGGAGAGGTCGTGCTCCTGGAGGAGCTGGTACACTGCCCGGACGGAGCCGTTGGAGCTGTTTTCGATGGGCAGCACGCCAAACTTGCACAGCCCGGACTCCACGGCAGACACCACCGCCCCGAAGCTCTTTACATAAACGATGTTCCCCCGGGGGAGCAGCCGGTCGCAGGCCACCTGAGAATTGGCCCCCTCCACCCCCTGGCAGGCCACCATGCCCGTCTGGGGGAAAACCTCGCTGTTGGAGGCCAGAGCCGCCCTGATTCGCTCCGCCACCTTGGTGGGGGCGGAGATCAGCTCCGCCTGACGGGACCGGGCCAGCTCGAACAGGGTGGAGTACAGGTGGTAGGCGTACCGCTCCTTGTCCCCGGCCTTCTCTGTGACCTTGGCCAGAATTTCCCGCTCCCGGGTCTTGTTCAGGATGGGCAGCTTGTGCTCGTTCTTGTAGGCGGCCACCGCCTCGCTGAGCTCCATGCGCTCCAGGAACAGGTCCAGGAGCTGGTCGTCTACGGCGTCAATTTTGGCGCGAATTTCAGAAAGTTCCATGATTTCCCTCCAACAGTAAGTCTAACAGTACGGTGGCCGTCACCGCCTCCACCACCGGGACGGCCCGGTGGGCGATGCAGGGGTCGTGGCGGCCGTGTACGGTCAGCGTGGTGTTCTCCATCTTCGAGAGACTGACGGTTTTCTGCGGTTTTCCGATGGACGGCGTGGGCTTGAAAGCCACCTGCAGGACGACGGGCATTCCGGTGGTGATGCCGCCCAGGATGCCGCCGGCGCGGTTGGTCTCTGTGACAATTTTGCCATCCTTCACCGCAAAGGAATCGTTGCTGCTTGCGGCCAAGACGGCGGAAGCGGCAAACCCCATCCCAAACTCCACACACTTGACGGCAGGTATCCCGAAGAGGGCAACGGCCAGGCGGTTCTCCACGCCGTCAAACATGGGATCGCCCAGCCCGGCAGGCAGGCCGATGGCGGCGCACTCGACGCTGCCCCCCACGCTGGTTTGGCCCTCCTTCGCGTTCAAAATAATGGCCTGCATCGTTTCCCCGGTCTTGTCGTCCAGCACCGGGAACGGCTTTCGGATCACTTCCTCAAACAGCTCCGGCGTGGGCATTAAGGGGAATGGCGCATCGGCAATCCCTCCCACAACCTGGAGATGAGCCCCCACATAGACCCCCCGCCGGGCCAGAATCTGCTTGGCGATCCCCCCGGCGATACACAGGGGGGCGGTGAGCCGGCCGGAGAAGTGGCCGCCCCCCCGCATGTCGGCCTGGCCCCTCCACTTCACCCAGGCGGTGTAGTCGGCGTGGCCGGGGCGGGGCTTGTCTTGAAGCTCCGCGTAGTCGCCGGAGTGCTGGTCGCTGTTTCGAATTATTGCGCACAGAGGCGCGCCACAGGTTTTTCCGTCCAGCAGACCGGAGAGAATTTCCGGCACGTCCCCTTCGTTTCGGGCGGTGGACAGAGGGTTTTTACCCGGCCTGCGCCGGTCCAGAAACCGCTGGAGCTCCTCCAGGTCGATCTCCTCCCCGGCGGGCAGACCGTCGATGTTGACCCCGATAGCCGTCCCGTGGGACTGTCCAAAGACAGACACCTTTAATATCTTTCCAAACTCAGAGGACATCCAGCTTCCCTCCTAACATGCGGTAATGGTCCCAAAAGTCGGGGTAGGATTTTTTCACGCACTCCGCCCCCAGAATGGTCACGGGGCCGGTACAGCGGGTGGCGGCCACGGCGGCCATCATGGCAATGCGGTGGTCGTTGCAGCAGTCCACCGTCACGCCGCCGGCCAAACTGTCCTGGCCCGTAATTTTGAGGAAGTCCGGCCCCTCCTCCACCTGGGTCCCTAGGGCGGTGAGCACCTGGGTCACCGAGGTAAGGCGGTCGCTCTCCTTGATGCGCAGCCGGGCGGCGTTGGTCAGGCGGGTGGTCTCCCCCGCCCGGAGTGCCGCCATCACCGCCAGAGGGGGCACCAGGTCGGGGCAATTGGAGACATCCAGCTCCAGCGCTCCCTGTCCCTGCATCTTCAGAAAGTACGGCACAATCTGCATATCCCCCTGGGTAGAGAAGGCGTTCATCCCCTCCAGCTCCACCGGGCTCCCCAGGGCGATTGCCGCGTACCAGAACGCCGCCTGGGACCAGTCAGCCTCGATGGTGTAGTTCCTGGCCGTGCACCACTGGTCCCCTGGAACGATAAACCGCTCATAGTTCTGATTCTCCACCGTAATTCCAAAGTCCCTCAGCACCTCCAGCGTCATGTCCACGTAACCCCGGCTCTCCAGGGGGGAGGTGAGGACGATCTGACTCTCCCACTCCAGCAGGGGCAGGGCGTAGAGCAGGCCGGTGACAAACTGGCTGGACACATTGCCCGGCAGGCGGTACTCCCCTGGGTTCAGCTCCCCCCGGACGGTGAGGACTCCGTCCTTCTGCTGGTAGGAGACGCCCTTCTCGTCGAAAATATCGAAGTAGGGCTTCTGGGGACGCTCCATCAGCCGGCCCCGGCCGGTGAAAACGCCGCCCCCCTGGACCGCCAGGGCCACAGGGATGAGAAGCCGCAGAGTGGAGCCCGATTCCCCGCAGTCGAATTGGGTCAGCCAACTCTCTCGGTGCTGGGGGATGGAGTTCCCCAGCCCGTGAATCCGGACCGCGCCTCCCTCCAGCCCCTCGAAGTGAGCGCCCATAGCGCGGAGACAGGCGGTGGTGGCCTGGATATCCTGAGAGGGGGCCAGATTCTTCAAAACGCTGAATCCTCCGGACAGAGCGGCGGCCAGAATGGCCCGGTGGGCGATGGACTTGCTGGGGGGCGGGGTGACCGTCCCCTCCAGAGGTCCCGGGGTGATGCGGATGTTCATTCCAGAGCCCACCCCGCTTCGATTATGGATTGCAGCTCGGTGACAGGAATTTTTTTCAGCTCACAGCGGCCGATTTTACTGGGCGCCACGATGGTAATGCTGTCCCCCGCCCGCTTCTTGTCGGACAGGGCGGCCTGGGCCAGGGCCTCCGGGGGGTACTCCGTGGAAGCGGGCAGTCCCAGGCTCTCGATGGCGCTCTCAATGCGCTCCGCCTCAAGGGCCTCCTTGGCCTCCTCGGTCAGCCATCCCAGGTTCTCCGCTGCCCGGGTCATAATCACCAGCCCCGCCGCAACGGCGTGGCCGTGGGTTACGGTAAAGCCGCTGCACTTCTCGATGGCGTGGCCCACGGTGTGGCCCAGGTTGAGCAGCTTCCGCTCCCCCTGTTCCTTCTCGTCCCGCTCCACGACCCCCGCCTTGTAGGCCACGCACCGGGATATGATCAACTCCGGATTGGTGGACAGGACGTCGGCTTCAAAGAGGGCAAACAGCTTTTCGCTGCACAGAATACCGGTCTTAATGGCCTCGGCGGCCCCGTCGGCACGGACGTGAGGAGGCAGGGTTTTCAGACAGTCGGTGTCGCAGAGGACGGCGGAGGGCTGCATGAAGGCCCCAGCCAGGTTCTTGCCGGCGGACAGGTCGATGGCCGTCTTGCCCCCCACGGAGGAGTCTACCGCCGCCAGCAGGGTGGTTGGCAGCTGAACGTACTTCACCCCCCGCAGGTACAGCGCGGCGGCCAGCCCCGCCATGTCCCCGGTGACGCCGCCCCCCAACGCCGCCACGCAGTCGACGCGGGTGAGCTGCTCCTCCGCTAAAAACTCCAGAATGCTGGACAGGGTGTTGAAATTCTTGCTCCCCTCCCCGGCGGGAAAAACGTAGGTACTCACCTTGTACCCCGCCTCCAAAAGGGAGTCTTTTACGATCTCCAGATACAGGGGGGCCACAGTGCTGTCGGTGATTACCGCCATATGACACAGGGGGACAACCTCCCGCAGGCGGGGGCCGCACTCCTTCAACAGGCCGGGGCCGATGGTGACGTCGTACTCCGGGTCGGTGCGGACAAGGATGGTCTGGATGGACATGACAATCGCTCCTTTCAGTTGCCGCCGGCGCTGGCCTTCAGCTCCCGGCCCTCCTTAAGCAGGTCGTGGAGCCGCTGGGCGTCCCGGTCCCTCAAGGCGGATTGGTACTCCTCCAAATGGCCGATGAGGACGGCCAGCTCGTGGGTGAGGAAGTCGGCGTCGTCCAGAAACAGCTCGGTCCACATGTCCTCGTCCAGCCGGGCCACCCGGGTCATGTCCTTGAAGCTCCCGGCGGAGAACCCCCGCCGCCGCTGGGCCTCGGGGGATTTCACGTAAGCGCTGGAGACGATGTGGGCCAGCTGAGAGGTGAAGGCGATGATTCGGTCGTGCTCCTCCGGCTGGGAGAAGGTGAGCTTGGCGAAGCCCACATCCAGGAAGAAGGCCTGTAACGTCTCCAGCAGCTTCATGTCGGTGCGCTTGTCCGGGGTGAGGATCATGGAGGCCCCCACATACAGGTCGTCGGTGGAGGCGGTAAAGCCTCCCCGCTCCCGGCCGGCCATGGGGTGGCCGCCGATATAGGCAAATCCGTGCTCCTCGGCAATGGGTGCGATCTGCTCCACCACCACCCGCTTCACCCCGCACAGGTCCACCAGAATGGCGGACCTGGCAATCTGAGGGGCGTGTTCCCTCACCCAGTCCACCGCCGCCTGGGGCCGGATGGCTACCAGCACCAGGTCGCACCGGGGCAGGGTCTCCCCGTCCAGGGGGCCGTCGATGGCCCCGCATATCCGGGCCAGTATCATGGTCTCCTGGTCCAGGTCGATACCGTAGACGGTGTGGCCGGTGCGGTTTTTGATACTCTTGGCCATGGACCCGCCCATCAGGCCCAGGCCGACAATCCCAACCTTCATACGTTATCCCTCCGCCCCGTTGAGATGGGCGTGGAGGGCCAGCAGCTTCTTGGCCAGGGGATCAAAGGCCTCCGGCTTGAGGGACTGGGGCCCGTCGCACAGGGCATGGGCCGGGTCGTTGTGGACCTCGATCTGGAGGCCGTCCGCCCCGGTGGCCACCGCCCCCATGGCCAGGGGCTCCACCAGCCAGTACTTGCCGGTGGCGTGGCTGGGGTCCACGATGATGGGCAGGTGGGTCAGCTTGTGCAGCACGGGGATGGCCGCCAGGTCCAGGGTGTTGCGGGTGTAGCTCTCAAAGGTGCGGATGCCCCGCTCACAGAGGATGACGTTCTCGTTGCCTCCGGCCATGACGTACTCGGCGCTCATCAGCCACTCCTCATAGGTGGCGGACATGCCCCGCTTGATCATCACCGGCTTGTCCTGGTGTCCCACAGCTTTCAGCAGGTCGAAGTTCTGCATGTTCCGGGCGCCGATCTGGATCACGTCCACGTCCTTGAACAGGGGGAGGTGGCCCGGGTCCATCAGCTCGGTGACGATGGGCAGGCCGGTCTCGGCCCGGGCGGCCTTGAGGTACTCCAGGCCCTTCTCCCCCAGGCCCTGGAAGGCGTAGGGGGAGGTGCGGGGTTTGAAAGCGCCCCCCCGGAGCATGGTGGCCCCGCTGGCCTTGACGGCTTTGGCGATAGCTACCACCTGCTCCTCGCTCTCCACTGAGCAGGGGCCGGCCATAATGGTCAGGTTCCCACCGCCGATCTGGGTATTGCCCACCTTGACCACGGTGTCCTCGGGGTGGAATTTCCGGTTGGCGTTTTTGTAGGGTTCCTGGACCCGCTTCACATCCTCCACGATGTCCAGGGCGGCGATGAGGTCGATGTCCAGCTTGGAGGTATCCCCCACCAGGCCCAGCACGGTGTTGGCCTCGCCGATGCTGGTGTGGATGGTGATGCCCTTCTCCTGGAGCCAGGAGATCAGGCTCTCCAGCTGGCCGGGATTGTGGTCGTGCTTCAGAATGACTATCATAACGGTCTCCTCCTAAATCTGTGTCTGCTGCAAAAAACCCGCGGCCGGTTCGGCCGCGGGTTGCTCAGATGGTCTTATAAAACCAAACTTACACGCCCACTTTTTCAGCCAAACCGAAACAAGCCTTACCCTCAAAATAGGTAAAGCCGAAAAAGTAGCTGTAAAAGCTGCGGACGTCGGTGGTCATAGGGCGTGTTCCTCTCGGTTCAAAAGTTGTAAAAAGCATACCACTTTGCCGGGGAAAAGTGAACCGTCAAAAACACAAAAATTTTTCAAATCCAGCGGTCCGTTCCAGTATAATATGCCCAAGCGTGTTTTGGGGATTCCCTCTCTGCCTCTGTTCAGGCCGTCGGCAGGGGGGAATGCTTGACATTCCTGGAAGAAAAGTATATGATTGAGAAAATATTACAAATTGCGGCAGGGGGCTTATGCGTCAATGAAGGTATCACTGGTAATACCCGCGTATAATGAGAGCAAGATCGTGCTGGACACCCTCCGCACTGTCTCCGCCAAGCTGGCGGAGCTGACGGAGGATTACGAGGTCATCCTTGTGGACGACGGCAGTACAGACGGTATGGCCGGGCTGGTGCGGGACTGCGGCGATCCCCATGTCCGGCTGGAGAGCTACACCCCCAACCACGGCAAGGGCCGGGCGGTCCGGGTGGGCATGCTGGCCGCCCGGGGCGACATCGTGCTGTGTACCGACGCGGACCTGGCCTACGGCGTGGACGTGTTCAGCGTGATCCTGGACCACTTCGCCTCCTCCGGCGCGGATTTGGTCATCGGCTCCCGGCGGCTCAACGGCGAGGGCTATCAAAATTATCCCCCCCTGCGGATTTTGATGTCCAAGTGCTTCGGCCTGCTGTCCCATATGATCTCCGGCCTGCCCTACGATACCCAGTGTGGGATCAAGGGTTACCGGCAGGCGGCCTCCCGGCAGATTTTTTCCCGGTGTACCACCGACGGCTTTTCCTTTGATTTCGAGGTCCTCATGCGGGCGGACAGGCTGGGACTGAAGGTGGAGCAGATACCGGTGTCCGTCATCAACTTCCGGGAGTCCAAGGTAAACGTGGTCAAGGACAGCATCCGGATGTTCCGGGACGTATTCCACATCCGCCGTACCGTGCGGAAAGACAGTCTGTAGTGGCGGGCTGCCTGTACAGGAGCGATTTATGAAAGAGAAACTCACCCGTCTGATTCAAATCTTTGACCCGAAGAAATTCCTCAAATTCGGCATCATCGGCGTGCTCAACACTCTGGTGGACTTCGTGGTATTCTATGTGATGGACCGCTGGGTCATCGGAGAGGGACCCACCCTGGTCCTGTTGGGGACAACGGTGGTCGCCGGGCTCTATATCTCCAATGCCATCGCCTATGTGGTGGCCAGTATCCACTCCTTCGTGTGGAACAAATTCTGGACCTTCCAGAAGCGGGACAAGATCACCCGGGGCGAGGCCGTCCGCTATCTGGTCACCAGCGCGGGCTACCTTCTCATCTCATCCCTGAGCCTGGCCGTTTTCACCCGTGTCCTCTCCGCGCCCTTCCTGGCCGGGCTGGTGCCGGATCACTGGGTCAATATGCTGGCCAAGCTGCCTACAGCCTGCATCACCATCTTTTACAATTACCTCATGAACAAATTCTGGGTGTTCAAAAGCTGAACTGCTTTTCCCGGGCAAAAAACAACCCCCCGCTCTTCCAAGGCGCGCTCGCCGTGGATGTCAGCGGGGGATTTTTTATCTCTTTCGGGGACCGGCCGTTTCATTGCCCCTGTTCCTCCAGGATCCGGCCCTCTATGGTCTCCAGACATTTCAGAAGTAAGGGATTAAAAGCGCCGCATTTCCCGCTCAGGATCAGCTCCATGACCTCCTCATGGGAGCGGGCCTTCTGGTATACCCGGTCCGTGGTCATCGTGCTGTACACATCCGCCAGCCCCACCACCTGGGCGGAAATGGGGATCTCCTCTCCGCCCAGTCCGTCCGGGTAGCCGCTCCCGTCGTACCGCTCATGGTGCCACCGGCATATCTCATACGCCGTTCTCACCAGCGGCTCCTCCTGGTCCAGCGGCAGCTCCCTCACCATATCCGCCCCGATCAGCGTGTGGTCCTTCATCACGCTGAACTCCACTTCCGTCAGCCTTCCGTACTTGTTCAATATCTCGTTTGGCACCGCGATCTTCCCGATATCGTGGATGGCCGCCGCCAGGCTGATCCGCAGGATATCCGACTGGTCCAGGGCATACCTGTCCGTCTCCTCTCCCAGCCGCTCCAGCAGCAGCTCCGTCAGCTGGCGGATCTGGCGCACATGGCTCCCGCTCTCTCCGTTCCGAAACTCTATGATGTTGCTCAGAATGTCCACCATCAGGTTCGCCTGTTCCATCCGCTCCCGGATCTCCTCCGGGCTCCCGCCCGTCTTTTCCGCTCTCATTCCCGTCTCTCCTTCCGCAGCCTGTTCAGCACCAGGACCTCAAAGTTCTCTTTCTTCCCCTTCAGATGGATATCCCGCCCCAGGGACGTGGTCTCTCCCCGATCCCCAAGCCGGTCCGCCACCTCCTTGCTGATATATATCGCGCCCGGCGGCGCAATGGACTCCAGGCGGGACGCCGTGTTCACCGTGTCCCCGATAGCCGTGTAATCCTTCCGGTCGGGCGCCCCGAAGGACCCCACCACCGCCGTCCCCATGTGGATCCCCACGGAGAACGCCACCTCCTGGCCGTACAGCTCCTTCGCGTACGCTCCGAACTCACCCGCCTGCTCCTGCATATCCATCGCCGCCCGGCACGCCAGGTACGCCTTGTCCTCACAGGGCAGAGGAGCGCCCCAGAACGCCATAGTGCAGTCCCCGATGAACTTGTCCAGCGTCCCCCCGCTTCTCTGGATTGCCTCGCTGGTCAGCGTCAGGAACCGGTTCAGGATCTCCACCACCTTCTCCGCCTCCAGCTGCTCCGACAGGCTGGTAAAGCCCCGGATGTCCACAAACAGCACCGCGATCTCCATGCTCTTCCCTCGGAAATCCTCGTCCGTCACTCCGTCCCGCAGCAGCGCCTCCACCACCGCCGGCTCCATGTACCGGGAGAAGGTGTCCATCACCCGGCGCCGCTGCATCTCCGCCAGCCGCCGCCGGCTGATGCTGTTTTTCAGCCGCAGATTCACCGTTGCCGGATTGTACGGCTTGCGCAGGAAATCCCACGCCCCCGCCTCCAGGCACCGGTTCTCCGTCTGAAGCCGCTCGTCCCCGGACGAGATCAGCACCGGGATGTTCTGCCACCGCTCTTCCCGGTTGTACCGCTCCATAAATGCGTACCCGTCCATCCGCGGCATCACCAGGTCCAGCAGGATACCCTCGATCTCTTCCGTATGGGCCGACAGCACCTCCAGCGCTTCCTGTCCATCCGACGCCTCCAGGATCTCATAGTCCCCCTCCAGGAAGCTCCGCAGGATATCCCGGTTGATCTCGTCGTCATCCACGATCAGGATCGTCGCCCTCTGCTCCATTCTCTTCTCCTCTTTTCGCCGCTCTCAGCGGTTCCAGGGGTTCCTCCGCCGGCCCCGCCGGCCTCCGAAGCAGGTCCACATCTGCCGGGCCAGGCGCAGTACATCGTTCTGCTCTCCCACCCGCAGCCCGGAGAAGGCCTCCACCTTCCGCAGCTGCCGCTCCAGCTCCTGCTCGTCCTCCGCGCCGAAGATCTCCATAAATGAGACCTCCGCCGTCCCCTTCAGCTCTCCCAGGTCCACCCCGGCCAGGTAGTCGTCCAGCAGCCCCTGTTTCCGGAACAGGTCCGCCGTCGCCTCCGCCAACTGCTCCAGGAAGGCCAGGTCCCGCTCGTCGAACAGCATCTTATCTGTCCGGTTGATTACCTGGATGCACCCGAACACGATCTGCTTCAGCGACAGCGGCACACAGATCATGGATTCTGTCCGGAATCCCGTCTTCGCGTCGGCCTTCCCCGCCCACCGCGGGTCCTTCTGGCAGTCGGAGATGATCTCCGGCCTCCCCGTCTGGATCACCTTGCCGGCGATCCCCTCTCCGGGCAGCAGGGAAAAGCCCTTCAGGTCGCCTCCCCCGAATACCGCCTTGGGCCTGATCCGGCCGTCTCCGAACTGGTCGTAGAACCAGAAGGTCCCCGCCTGGGCGTGGACCACCTCCACCACCGTGTCCAGCGCCGCCGTCAGCGCCTCCTCCAGCCGCTTCGTGTTTCGGATACTCCGCTCCAGCTGTTCGATCGTTCGCTGATAATGGACGCCCTTCATCGCGTCCCACATGGATTCCAGCTCTGTGCTCAAGTCTTTCCACCTCTCTTTTTCTGGAATTTCTCCTCCTCCGGCGTCAGGTCCAGAACGTCCCCCTCCCGGGCAAAGCGGATGCCGGGCATGGCCGCCGCGGCCTCCCGCTCCAGCGCCCGCAGGGCTTCGTCCGTCCGTTCCGGGCTGTGATGGGTGATGATGAGCCGGGCCGCCCGGTTCTCCTGGGCCACCGCGCACCCCTTCTGCCAGGTGGAGTGGCCCCAGCCGGGGTGCTGCCAGTACTCCTCACGGGTGTACATCCCGTCGTAGAGCAGTATCGAACAGTCCCGGGCCATATGCCCGGGGAAGGGAGCGGAATGCTCATAGTCAAAGGCGGCGCACACCGCGCCGTCCTCCGTCTCCACCCGCAGGATGCTCGCCCCGTCCGGATGGTTGGAGGGATGGAACAATACCCGGCCTCCCTCCAGCTCCACCTGTCCCGGTGAAGCCGCCTCATGCAGCTCCGCCTGCTGGGTATAGGGCCAGAAGGGCGGGCTGATGAACCGGGTCAAGGTCTCCCCGCCGAACCAGCTCCCAAACTGGGCGTAAAATCTGGGCTGGACGGGGAACACGCTCCAGTTCAGCAGGCCGATCAGGTGGTCATAGTGGAGGTGAGTCAGGAGCACGTCGATCTGATCGCAGTCCCGCAGCAGCTCCTTCGCCCGGTAGAGGCCGCTCCCGCAGTCCAGGATCACCGCGTGCCCGCCCCGCTTCAGGATATAGCAGCTGGTCGCTCCGCCGAACTCCTGATACTCAGCCCCGGACACCGGCCAGCTTCCGCGGCAGCCCATCACATGCAGCCGCCACCGCTCTCGCTCCCTCAATTCTATCCCTCCCTCCGGCCGGGGGCGGTCTCCCGCCCCCGGCCTTCGTTCATCCAGTCAATCTGCTCCCGCGGCGGGACAGCGTCAGCGCCTGCGGTGCTTCTCCCGGGCGAAGATCACACCCAGGATCCCGAAGGCCGTCACAGCCGCCAGGGTCAGCAGGGCAAAGCCGTTCCGCTCCCGGGGGGTCAGGTCACGGCCCAGGCCGTGGCCCACCTCAAAGTCGGAGTTCCCGGCGTCCTCCGGGGCAGCCCCCTCCTCGTCCAGGCCGCCCAGGGTCTTACCGGGGGCGGGGTCCGTGGTCTTGCGGGGCGCGTCCCCCAGCAGAGACTCGGTGACATAGGGGCTGTACTGGCCGGTGATGGGGTCGTAGGCCACCATGGCGGGCCCCAGCTCGGCCATGAGCTGCCGGGTATGGAGTTCCTCCGAAACCAGCGTGACAGCCTCGGGCAGGCTCTGAGGAGGCCGGACCGACTGGTCCGGATAGTAGGTCTTGCCCTCCAAACTGTAGGTCCCGCTCTTTTCGTCATAGCTCACGCTGTCGCAGGAGATGGTCTCCAGCCCGCCGGAGGGCTTTGCCTGAAATACCTTGCCCTCCTCCGGCTGAATAAACAGGGTGTCCGGGAGTTTCCCCCCGTCCGGGGCGGCCCCGCCGGGGACCGCCGTTCCGGTCTCGCCGGAGCCGCTGTCCAGCAGCGTGCCGGAGCTGTCCTCCGGCAGCTGACCACCCTCCTCGCCCGGGCCGCCGTCCTCGGGGCTGACTGCGCCGCCAGGCAGGCCGCCGGGACCCGCAGGCCCGCCGGGGCCGTTAATCTGGTTGGTGCCGTCTTCGGTGAGTTGGCCCTCCTCGCCGGCCGGGTCCTCCTCGCCGGGCATACCGGCCTCGCCCGGCTCGCCGGTCTCGGCGCCCAGACCGTTCACGCTGGCGCCGCCGCCAAAGCCGGAGTCCGGTCCGCCCGACTCCTCCGGACCTGCGCCGTTCTCCATGGAGAACGCATCGCCGCCTGTTCCCAGGCCGCCGCCCAGACCGTCGCTGGAGAGGCTGGAATCCCCTGTGCTCTCATAACTGCCGGAGATCCCGTTCTGGCCGGGGTGCAGCTCCTCCTCGGGATCGCGGTAATTCTTGGCCTCCTCCAGGGCGTCGCCGTAGGTGGGATCGTGGGGCACGGTGGTCTCGCCCGACGGGCCGAAGATGGAGGTGATGTAGTCCTTGGCATAGGCAAACAGGGTCTGTCTGGTCACCGGATGGGAGTCGTAGACCACAAAATTCTTGCCGAAGTCCACCACACAGACCTGGCCGGTCTTATACCGCAGGACCACGATGCGCTCACTGGCGTTGAAGGTATTGGACATCTGCCTGATACCCTCGGGCGCCCACTTCGAGCACTGGATGGCGGCGAGGTAGCTGGTCAGCTTCCCCTCCTGGTCCAGAACGGCGAAGTAGTTGCTCTTGGCGTCGCTGGTGCCGGCGGTGGTCAGGAGCACGCCGTCGTAGACATAGCCCTTGTACGGCGAGATGGTATAGAGACTGTTTTCCAGCTGATAGAGGCGCTGGTCCAGCTTCTTGCCTCCGTATAGGGTGTAGTTGTGGAACACCTCCACCTTGGTCTTGCGGTTCCCGTAGGTGTAGGAGAGGAAGGGCTGGGCCTCCGCCTTGGCGGCGTTGCCGCTGACCGAGCCGGCCACAGTGGCGGAGTCTCCGCTCAGCGTATAGATCGTGCCGTCGCTGGTCAGCGCCTGATTCCCCCAGAGGTGGATCACATTGGCCAGCTCCCCGCCGCCGTTTGCCTTGACGAAGCCGGTGACCGTCGCGGTCTCCTGCACGGTAAAGTCATACTTGCCGCAGCGCAGCACTCCCGTACCGGGGGCCGTGTTCTCGGAATTGGGCTGGTCGTCCCACTGGTCGATGAAGTACCACCAGCCGCCGTTCACCAGGGTATTCCGGCACAGGTCCTTGGCCTGATAGTTCTTCCCGTTCAAGGCCAGATCGGTCTTGAAGTCGTAGGTCATGGAGGCCGCGCCGTTTTCGTCCGTGGTGAGGGACACGCCGCCCAGAGTTACAGTTGTCCCGGCGGCCGCCTCCACGTTCAGGGTGTCGATGCCGGAGGCGTAGATGACCGTCTCGGTGGTGGGGGTGACGTCCCCCGGCGGGGGCAGAGGCACGCCCACCACATTGCCCTCCGAGGCCGTCCAGCCTGGGTCAAAGAGGCTGGCGTCAGACCAGCGGGCCAGCTCGGTCACCTGGCTGGGGGTCTGGTCGGTGGCCCTGGCCGCGCCCTCCGGCCGCACCGTGCCGGGCTCGCCGCTGACAGAGTGCCTGTTGTCGGCCGCCGACCAGGGCGCGATGGCGGGGTAGGGGAAGAACCTGTTCCCGTCCTGCTCCAGGTTCTCCATGTACCAGTTGGCGCGGCCGGTGACATAGTCGTAGGGCGCGCCGCTCACCGTCTTTGTCCCCCAGGTGTCCTTGCCGGTGAAGCCGTGGTCCGCCAATGTCAAGCACGGAACAAAAATTAAATGTAAATAAACTATGAACACT
>CANSSJ010000021.1 GCA_947649625.1 uncultured Bacillota bacterium
GAGCGGAAGATCGTGGACTATGTGCTGGAACACCAGAAGGAGACCCAGTACATCAGTATCACCGATCTGAGCGCGGAGTGCGAGGTGGCGGTGTCCACGGTGTCGCTGTTCTGCCGGAAGCTGAGACTGGCCGGCTTCAACGACTTCAAACTGGAGCTGGCCCGGGCCTCCCTGCCCACCGGGACCAATATCAGCCAGTTGGCGGGAGAGGTCCTCCCGGAGGACCCCCCGGCCGCGGTGATGGGCAAGGTGCTCCACGCCCTCCAGGACGAGCTGAACAATGCCTACCATATGCTGTCCGAAGCTGCCGTTGCCCAGGCGGTGGACCTGCTGCGGGGAGCGGGACAGGTGATCTGCCTGGGTCAGGGCAACCACTCGGTGGTGGCCCTGGCGGCCTGGGCCCAGTTCTCCACCACCTCCCCCAAGTTCAAGACCATTCAGGACTCCC
The DNA here is from genome assembly GCA_947649625.1 of uncultured Bacillota bacterium. Classification (GTDB taxonomy): domain Bacteria; phylum Bacillota; class Clostridia; order Oscillospirales; family Oscillospiraceae; genus Lawsonibacter. The sequence continues at coordinate 449 of CANSSJ010000021.1, forward strand.
ACATGCAGACGGTGGTGCTGTCCACCCTGTCCAGGGAGGACGTGGTCCTCTATTTCTCCCACTCCGGCGCCACCCACGAGGTGCTGGAGGCGGGGGAGATCATCCGGGGCCGGGGAGCCAAACTGATCCTGGTCACCCGGTACCTCAACTCCCCGGCCAGCACCTACGCCGACACCGTGCTGCTGTGCGGGCCCAACGAGCAGCCCTTCCAGTTCGGCTCCTCCTCCGCCTTTATCGCCCAGCTCTACGTGGTGGAGGTGCTCCTCAGCGAGTTTGTCCGCCGGGACCCGGAGGAGGCGGAGCGCAACCGCCAGTCGGTGGGCAAGGCGCTCACCCAGAAGTGCGTTTGAAAGGAAGCGCCGAATCCCCGGGCAGGGGAGCTTGGAACGAAGTGAGGAATACAAACCAAGCGCCGCGCAGCGGGGCTGTTTGTGTTCCGAGTCGGAGCGAAAGCGACCCGGCCGCGAGGGGACCGAGGCGTGACAACAGGCGGCGAAACCTCTTTGGAGGACCTTATGGGAGAATTTTTTAATCCGGAAAAGGGGATATGGGCCTGGCTCAGCACCCTGGTGGATGTGGTCGGACTGTCCCTCCTGTGGATCGCTCTGTGCCTGCCGGTGGTGACCACTGGCCCGGCCACGGCGGCGCTGTACTACACCGTGGTCAAGTGTGTCCGGGGACGGGAGAGCGGGGCCTTCGGGGCCTATTTCCGCTCCTTCCGGGACAACCTGAAAACCGGCCTGCGGGCCACCCTGATCGTCCTCCCGGCGGCGGTTCTGCTGCTGGGCCTGCACCACATTGTGCGCTGGTACGGCACAAGAGCGGGGGGGCTGCTCTACGTCCTGTACGTGGCCCAGTATTTCGCTCTGATGGTGCCGGCGGGGGTGCTGTGCTGGCTGTTTCCCCTGCTGGGCCGGTTCGACTATGGGGTGAGAGGCCTGTTCCGCACAGCCTTTCAGCTCACCCTGGCCCATCTGCCCAGCACAGCGGTGGTGGTCCTGCTGACGGCTCAGGCTGCCGTCTTCTGCGTATCTCGCTGGTGGCCGGTGATATTTGTGCCGGTGGCCGCCATGCTGCTGGTCTCGCTGTTCACCGAGCGGATCTTTCGTAAGTACGCCCCGGAGCTGGGCCCCAAAGAGGATACGGAGCCAGAGGAGTAAAAAAGCAGGTCTGCCGTGAGGCAGACCTGCTTTATACTGGTCAGACGCCGCCTGTAATGAACAGCGCGCCCTTTAATTCTCTAAAGACCGACGGATTGCCCGGCGTAAACTCGATGGTATCCATATCCCGATAGAGTTCCCGCCCGGTGATCTGGAAGATGGACATGAGATACAGTTTCTCGTGGAGCTCCGGCCAGGGGGATTTGGCGTCCAGGAACCACAGCTCCAGAAAGCCGAACTGCCGCAGGCCCCAGGTCCCTACCATGGGGAACTCCCCCTTCTGCCCGCTGCGGATGCTGACCCAGAGGGGAGCGGGGAAATATTCCGGGTCCTCCCAATTTCTGTCCAGAATGGCGGCATGCTGGAGATAGACCCGCCGGCTGATGAGCAGCTCGGCCTCCGCGAGAAAGACGCCCGCGGCCCCGTCCAGCCCGACCAGCGCCCCGGCCAGACGGGTGAACAGGCGGCAGACCCGGCGCTTTTCCTCCAGAGAGACCCCGCCGCCCTTTTGGGCCAGCACCAAAAAAGCCTTGTGGGCCAGCAGTTCCTCCCGCTCCTGGGGAGAGAACAGCCCCTCGTGGAGGGAGGAGAGGTCGTAGACCTGCGCCGGGTGGGGCATGGCCAGATAGCTGCAGAAGAACTCCACGCCCTCCAGCCGGACCGTCATGGCGGGGGCGTTGGGGGCGCTGTTGTCGGTGGACACCAGAGACTGGGGACCGAAGCGGGCCTCCACAGCCCTGGTTACGGCGGCGACTCCTACATCGCTGCCCAGCAGGATCACGGCGGCGGTGTCCGCCGCCGGAGCGGCCTTCGAAGGCCCCGGAGCGATGGGGTCAGGCCCTTTTTTACGTTTAAACCGGTCGAAAAATCCCATAAATAACCCTCCAGAAAACGATCAGGGCAGCAGTCCTGGCACCGCCTGGGCCAGCAGGGCGGCCAACTGGGCGTGGCCCTTCCGGGTCAGGTGCATGTGGTCGATCTGATTAAATTCGCAGGGCGCCGCGTCAATAAAGTGAGCTCCTGTCAGATCAGCGGTTTTTTTGTAGTATTGGGGCAGTTCCCGGGCCTTCACGTCACAGCCGGCGCCCATAGCGGGGTCGTTCATCTCCGGATGGATGGGGGGCGGGCAGACAATGAGAATGTTGGGAGCGTGGTCTCCCCAGCAGTCCACGCTCTGGGCCTTGCGCACCAGCCGTTCCATGCCGATGCCGATGCAGGCGGCGTTGACCCCCAGCCGCTCCTTGGTGTCGTTCGTGCCAAGCATGATGATGAGCAGATCAATGACCTCATGGCTCTTCAACAGGGAGTAGAGGACCGTCAGCGCGTCCATGGTCTCGTGGAGCGGGTCGGGGAATACGGTGGTCCGGCCGGACAGTCCCTCCTCCGTCACCAGAAAGTCCGGGCCCAGGGCCTTTTGCAGCAGGCAGGTCCAGCGCTCATCCTCATTGAAGCGGATGCCGCTGTCGGCGCAGTCGGCGGGATCGGCGCAGTAGCCGTGAGTGTTGGAATCGCCAAGACAGAGGATGTGCTTTTTCATAGTCGGTCGCGTCCTTTCCGTTTGTGGCTTATGGGGGAGAATTGGCTCATATACTGTAAGGGTAGCAGAATTTTTTTGTTTGTCAAGGCAAACTGACCCGAAATTTTCCCCTGAGGCAGGTGCAATTTGCACAAAAATCGAAATTATTTTTGTTTATTCCACTAAATTTCCTGATTTATCGAAAATACTTTTGATTTTGATTGACAGACCGCCTGACGCCTTGTATAATTTATACAGCAAGCTCGGGCTTGCGCAGTCATTTTTTTGTGATATTAAAGGAGGATACACAATGAAGATGAAGAAACTTATCGCCGGCGCTCTGGCCATGGCCATGGCCCTGTCTCTTGTCGCCTGCGGAGGCGGCGACAAGCCGACCGGCAGTCAGGGCGCTACTCCCCCGGCCACGGGCAGCCAGAGCGGCAGCCAGACCCCCAGCACCCCCACTGAAAACGTGGCCGACGCCATCACCGTCTGGGTCTACCCCGTAGGCGGCTGGGGCGACGAGGCCAAGGTGAAGCCCCTCATCGACAAGTTCACCGCCGATACCGGCATCAAGGTGAGCATGGAGTGGCTGGCCTACGCTGACGGCGACGACAAGGTCAACTCCGCTCTTACCGGCGGCAACGCCCCTGACGTCATCATGGAAGGTCCCGAGCGTCTGGTCGCCAACTGGGGCGTCAACGGCCACATGGTGGATCTGGCCGACATGATCGACGCCGAAGACCGCGCCGAGATTCTGCCCGCCGCGCTGGAGGCCGGTACCTCCGCCGACGGCAAGGTCTATCTTTACCCCATGTTCAACGTGGCCCACTGCATGGCCGTGAACTACACCGCCGTGAAGGAAGCCGGCGCTGAGGCCAACATCGACCTGGAGACCCGCACCTGGACTGTGGACCAGTTTGACGCCACTGTCAAGGCCCTGCACGACAAGTTCGGCGGCACCGTGGCCGCTGTCTACTGCGCCGGCCAGGGCGGCGACCAGGGCACCCGCGAGCTGATCCGCAACCGCTACGGCACCAAGCTCACCAACGCCGACCACACCGCCTACACCTGGAACACCCCCGAGGTCATCAACGCCCTCACCGACCTGAAGAACCTGCCCGGCATCCAGTTTGACGCCTCCCTCCAGGGCGGCGACGAAATCGCCAAGTTCTACCAGGGCGTGCTGAAGATGGCCTTCTGCTGGAACGCCGCTCAGCAGCTCGACCCCAACTCCGCCGGCACCGGCGAGGGCAAGACCCTTACCGGCGACGAGATCGTGTACATGACCTTCCCCACCCAGCCCGGCAAATCCCCCGAGGAGGGCTCCGGCGTTTGGGGTCTGGGCGCTTTCGATACCGGCGACGAAGCCCGCATTGCCGCCGCCAAGCAGTTCATCAAGTATATGTGCGACTCTGAGAACTGCGCTCAGGCCGGCGACATCTCCAACTTCTTCTCCTGCCGCTCCAAGGCCGAGGGCGTGGAGATCAAGTCCAGCAACCCCCTGCTGGTAGAGTACTACGGCAAGATGATGCCTTACATGGGCGAGTACTACCAGATCACCAAGGGCTGGGCCGGCGCCCGGACCGAGTGGTGGAACATGCTCCAGCGGGTAGGCGCGGGCGACGACATCGCCGCCACCGTGGCCAAGTATGAGGCCAACGCCAACGCCGCCGCCACCGCGGGCTGATTCAAGTCCCCTGAACTTTGATAAGGGTTCGCGCCCCTCTTCCGCATAGCGCGGAGGAGGGGCGCGTCTATGAACGGACGTTTCATCACACTGTTGTGAAAGGAGTGAGACCCTTGGCAAATTCTCAGCCCAAGATGAGCAGGGCGCTGCAGCGCCGGGAAAATATCGCCGGCTACCTGTTTATGCTGCCCAGCCTGTTCTTTTTCATCGGTTTCGTGGTAGCTCCCATGATCATCTGTATCGGCTACGGCTTTACCGATGCCAACATGAATTCCAAAACGGCGTCCACCACCTTTGTGGGTCTTCATAATTTTATCACCCTCTGGCAGGACGAGACCTTCCTTCTGGCCCTGAAGAACACCTTCATGATCGTTCTGGTCAGCGTGCCTGCGGTGTGTTTCTTCTCTCTGTGGGTGGGCTCGGCCATTTACCATCTGAAGGGCCCGGTGCTGTCCGCCTTCCGCTGCATCTTCTACCTCCCGGTGGTCACCGGATCGGTGGCGGTCACCGTGGTGTGGAAGTGGATGTATGACAACTACACCGGCATCTTGAACTACGTCCTCAAGGGGGCCGGCCTGATCGAGGAAAACATCAACTTTCTGGGGGACGAGCGTTTCGCCCTGTGGTGTATCATCCTGATCTTATTCACAACCTCGGTGGGCCAGCCCATCGTGCTCTACGTCTCCGCTCTGGGCAACGTGGACACCACCCTCATCGAGGCCGCCCAGGTGGACGGCGCCAACGACATCCAGGTATTCTGGAAGGTGAAGTGGCCCCAGATGATGCCCACTACCCTGTATATCCTGGTCATCACCACCATCAACTCCTTCCAGTGCTTTGCGCTCATCCAGCTGCTGACCCAGGGCGGATCGGGCACCAACACGGTGATGTACTACATCTACTTTACCGCCTTTAAGCTCACCGAGCAGCGGGGCCACTTCGGCTATGCCAACGCGATGGGCGTGGTACTGGCCATCTTCATTGGGCTCCTGTCCGCCGTCCAGTTCAAGCTGGCCAAAGAAAAGTAAAGGGGTGGGAATATGAAATTAGGAGCCAAACGTGTAACTCCCTATCGGGTCGCGTCCGTTATCATTCTGGTCATTCTCGCGCTTCTGTTCCTGTTCCCGCTGTACTGGATCGTCACCGGCTCCATGAAGCCGGTCACCGAGATCCTCAACCCGGAGCCCTCGTTTTTCCCGAAAGAGTTCACCATGAACAACTTTGACCGCCTGTTTGCCAAGCGCACCGCCAATCTGTGGGACCTGGCGGTCCCCTTCAGCAGCTGGTTCTCCGCCGACCATAAGCCCATCTATTTCTCCTCCGGCCCCAGCGCCCCCGCCGCCTTCCGGTGGCTGATCAATACGGTGTTTATGGCGGTAGCGGCTATGATCATCACCTGCGTCACCGCCTCTATGGCCGGCTATGCCCTGGCCAAGAAGCGGTTCCGCGGCCGCGGACTGCTGTTCTCCCTTATCGTATGCGCCATGGCCCTGCCCAAGCAGGTCATCCTGATCCCCCTGATCAAGGAGATCTCTGCTCTGCACATGTGGGATAACCTGTGGGCAGTCATTGTGCCCACGGTGGGCTGGCCCTTTGGCGTGTTCCTGATGAAGCAGTTCTCCGAGAGCGTCCCGGGAGAAATTCTGGAGGCCGCCCGCATCGACGGCGCCAGCGAGTGGTATACCTTCTACAGCGTGGTGGTGCCCATGATCAAGCCGGGCATCGGCGCTTTGGCCATCTTCACCTTTATCAACTCCTGGAACGACTACTTCCTCCAGCTGATCATGCTGGGCAGCGGCAGCAACTACACCATTTCGCTGGGCATCGCCACCCTCCAGTCGGAGACCAGTATCGACCTGGGCATCCTGATGGCGGGCGCGGCCCTGGCCGCCATCCCCATCATCATCGTGTTCCTGGCCTTCCAGAAGTACTTCACCCAGGGTATCACCATGGGCGCGGTAAAGGGGTAAGGATATGATATACGCAAAGAATCACGACGCCCGGACCTATCTGGGCATCCACCCCAATCTGGACCTGGCGCTGGAACATATCACCCCGGAGTTTCTGGACAGCGTGGGGTATGAGAAGGTGCAGCTGAAGGGGGACGACGTGTACGCCACCCGCTTCACCTACGAGACCGTTCCGGAGGAGGAGAGCTTCTTCGAGGCCCATAAAAAGTATCTGGACATCCACATTATGGCGGAGGGCTCCGAGGGGGTGGAGATTGCCCCGCCCGGGGACCTGACCGAGTTTGACCGGGTGGAGGCCAACGACTTCTACGCCTACCGGGGCCCGGCCCACTACAGGCTGGCCCTGGCTCCCGGAAACTTCCTGGTGGTCTTCCCCAACGACGCCCACCGGATCAAGATGGAGCTGGCCGCCCCGGAGACGGTGTCCAAGGTGGTCTTCAAGGTGCGAATTTTTGACGATTAAGGAGCGATGATATGAAAGATATTTCCAAATACCAGGGTATTTTCCCCGCCTTCTACGCCTGCTACGGCAAGGACGGCAGGGTAGATACCCAAGCCGTCAAGGCTCTGGCCAAATACCTGCTGGACAAGGGCGTAAAGGGCCTGTACGTGGGCGGCTCCTCCGGCGAGTGCATCTACCAGAGCGTGTCCGAGCGGAAGGAGACCCTGGAGGCGGTGATGGCCGAGGTGGGCGGCAGGCTGACCATCATCGCCCATGTGGCCTGCAACAACACCGCCGACAGCCGGGAGCTGGCCGCCCACGCCGAGAGCCTGGGGGTGGATGCCATCGCCGCCATCCCGCCCATCTACTTCCACCTGCCCCCAAAGGGTATCGCCAAGTACTGGAACGACATCTCCGACGCGGCCCCCAATACCGATTTCGTCATCTACAACATTCCCCAGCTGGCCGGGGTGGCCCTTACCGTCCCTCTGCTCCAGGAGATGCTGAAGAATCCCAGGGTGATCGGGGTGAAAAACTCCTCCATGCCCGTTCAGGACATCCAGATGTGGTATGACGAGGGAGCGGTGGTCTTCAACGGTCCCGACGAGCAGCTGCTGTCCGGTCTGGCGGCCGGAGCGGTGGGCGGCATCGGCGGCACCTACGCCGCCATGCCTGAGCTGTACCTGGAAATCTTCCGCTGCTTCCAGACCGGAGAGCTGGCCAAGGGCCGGGAAGTGCAGAACGAGTGCTGCCGCATCATCTACAAGATGTGCTCCGCCCAGGGCAACATGTATGCGGTGATTAAAGAGATCATCCGCCTCCAGGGCGGGCCGGACGTGGGAAGCGTCCGGGCGCCTCTGCTGGAGCTGGCCGAGGGCGACAAGCCCGTTGTCGCGGAAGCCTATGAGATGATCCGGGCGGCCATTGCCAAATACTGCTGAAATAAAACAGGGAGATACTAATAATTCCGGAGCGGGACGCGAATCCTGCTCCGGAATTGCTTGCCCTCCCGGGTCAGGCGTGTTATACTGAAGGCAGAAATTCTCAACAGCGGACCGACCCGCTGAAAATTCTGGAAAGAAGTGATGTTTGTGCGTACCTGCGATGCTCTGCTGAAGGCCCTGCGCGGCGGGGAGTTTGACCCGGCCCTTGCCGCCCTGTACGCGCTGGACGGCAGTCAGGCCAGTCTGGACAGCGCCCGGGACCGGGCCGTTCGCGTGGTCCAGTCTCTGATGGACGCCTTTGCCCCCACCGGAGCTGTTGCTCTGTTCAGCGGCCCCGGCCGTACCGAGATCGGCGGCAACCACACCGACCACCAGCGCGGCCATGTACTGTGCGGCAGCGTGGACATGGACATGCTGGCCTGCGCCGCCCCCAACGGCAGAAACGTCATCCGCGTCCAGTCGGAGGGCTACCCCGCCCTGGAGGTGGACCTGGAGGACCTGTCCGTCAGGCCCGAGGATGTCAACACCTCCGCCGCTCTGGTGCGGGGGGTGGCGGCCAAGATCCGGGAGCTGGGCTATCCCCTGTCCGGCTTTGACGCCTGCGTGACCTCCACCGTGCTGTCCGGCTCCGGCCTCAGTTCCTCCGCCGCCTATGAGACCCTCATCGGCAACATCCTCAACCACTTCTGCTGCGGGGACAGGCTGGACCCCATCACCATCGCCAAGATCGGCCAGTACGCTGAAAATGTCCACTTTGGCAAGCTCAGCGGCCTGATGGACCAGATGGGCTCCTCGGTGGGAGGCGCGGTGGCCATCGACTTTGCCGATCCCGCCGATCCGGTGGTCCAGCCCGCCGGCTACGACTTCTCCAAATCCGGACATGCCCTGTGCATCGTGGATACCGGCTCCGACCACAGCGCCAAGCACCTGACGGAGGACTACTCCGACATCACCCGGGAGATGCGCGCGGTGGCCGCCTACTTCGGGAAGGAGGTCCTGCGGGAGGTCCCCGAGGCCGATTTCCGGGCGGCCCTGCCCTCCCTGCGGGTGGGCTGCGGCGACCGGGCGGTGCTCCGGGCCCTCCACTTCTACGACGACGACCGCCGGGCGGCCCAGGAGGCCCAGGCCCTGAAGGAGGGGGACTTCACCCGCTTCCTGGCCCTGGTCAATGCCTCCGGGATATCCTCCGCCCTCCACCTGCAAAACACCTGGTCCATCTCCGACCCCAGACAGCAGGCCATCCCCGTGGTGCTGGCCGTGGGCCGGGAGCTGCTGGAGGGGACCGGAGCCATCCGGGTCCACGGCGGCGGCTTCGCCGGGACGGTCCAGGCCTTTGTCCCCAACGACAGGCTGGCCGCCTTCAAGACGGGCATGGAGGCCCTGCTGGGGCCGGGCAAGTGCCACATACTCCACATCCGGCCCGCCGGCGGCTGTGTGGTGGCGGAATGATTCGTAGGGCGGGACGACCCGGCCCGCCGCTATCCGTTGAATATTTTTCACAAGAACACGGCGCGCCGGGGTCGTCGCGCCCTACAAACAGGACATAAGGAGATGTTTTCCTATGATCGACAACGCCGTTTCCAAACTGGCCGCTTACGCCCTGCGCACCGGGCTCATCGAGGAGTGCGACTACACCTGGGCGGTCAATACAATACTGGATGTATTAAAGCTGGACAGCTATACAGACCCCAATCAGGAGTGGGGGGAGATCGAGCTGGCCCCCGTGCTGGAGGAGTTGCTGGATGACGCCCACGCCCGGGGCGTGCTCACCGAAAACTCCGTGGTCTACCGGGACCTGTTCGACTCAGAGCTCATGGGCCGGCTGACACCCCGGCCCGCCCTGGTGATCAACCTGTTCCAGAAGCTCTACGAGAAATCCCCCCGCCGGGCCACCGACTGGTACTACAAATTCAGCCAGGACACCAACTACATCCGCCGGGACCGCATCGCCAGGGACATGCAGTGGAAGGCCCCCACCGAGTACGGCGAGCTGGACATCACCATCAACCTGTCCAAGCCGGAGAAGGACCCCAAGGCCATCGCGGCGGCTAAGAACCTGCCCGCCTCCGCCTATCCCCGGTGCCAGCTGTGCGCTGAGAACGAGGGTTACGCCGGCCGGGTGAATCACCCCGCCCGGCAGAACCACCGCATCGTCCCCATCACCATCAACGGTTCCCCCTGGTTCCTCCAGTATTCCCCCTACGTGTACTACAACGAGCACTGCATCTGCCTGAACAGCGAGCACGTGCCCATGAAGATCGACCGGGCCTGCTTTGCCAAGCTGCTGGACTTCGTCCGCCAGTTCCCCCACTACTTCGTGGGCTCCAACGCCGACCTGCCCATTGTGGGGGGCTCCATCCTGGCCCACGACCACTTCCAAGGGGGACACTACACCTTCGCCATGGAGAAGGCCCCGGTGGAAACGCCTGTCACCTTCCCCGGCTACGAGGACGTGGAGGCCGGCATCGTGAAGTGGCCCATGTCGGTTGTCCGGATCACCTCCGGGGACCCGGAGCGGCTCATTGAGCTGGCGGACAAGATTCTGCTGGCCTGGCGGGGCTACACCGATGAGGAGGCGGTCATCTTCGCCGAGACCGACGGCGAGCCCCACAACACCATCACCCCCATCGCCCGCCGGAGAGGGGAGAGGTTCGAGCTGGATCTGGTCCTGCGAAACAACCTGACCACCGAGGAGCACCCCCTGGGCCTCTACCACCCCCACGCCGAGCTGCACCACATCAAAAAAGAGAACATCGGCCTCATCGAGGTGATGGGTCTGGCCGTCCTGCCCGCCCGGCTCAAGGAGGAGCTGGCCGCGGTGGCGGATTGTCTGGCCGCTGGTTCCGACCTCCGGGCCAGCGAGCTCACCGCCAAACACGCCGATTGGGCGGAGGGCTTTGCCAAAAACTATACCATTACCCCGGACAACGCTCTGGATATCGTCCAGAAGGAGACCGGGTTGGTGTTCGCCCAGGTGTTAGAGCACGCCGGGGTATACAAGCGCACCCCCGAGGGCAAGGCCGCCTTTATGCGGTTTTTGGAGCGGGTATAAGACAAAGAAAAACAGCGGAATCAGCGGCCTTATGGCCCTGACTCCGCTGTTTTGTACGCTGTATCCTGGTTTAGCCACCCACAAGAATGGCCATATGGGCCAGAGTGGCGCTGTCGTTTTGGAAGAGTTCATCCTGCAGCTCGTTCAAGTTGGCGCTATTGTGGAGCAGCGCCCGGCTGGCCGCCACCAGAATGTAGAACAGACGCTCCCGACTGACCTCTTTGTCGCAGCCGCAGACAGCGGCAAAGCGGAAGAAGCTGTATGTATTACACAGTCGGACATAGTCCTTCCAGAGCTCTTCAGGCGAGATTAGGTTGGGGAATTTTTTTAAAAATACTGTAGATACCATAAGATTTTCAAAGAAATATTCTGAGTGGCCCAGAAGCTCTTCCAGTTTATATTCAAGCTCTTTGTAGCGCGGCACGCTGACCGTTACTTGAAAATCTGCCTCCGGATCCTTCTCCGTCACGGCAGCCAACAATTCTTCACCTAATTCTTTATTGGCGGGGCGGTTAGAAAATCTGGCCGCGATCTGGAGATTATTGGAAATAAACATCTGATGGTCTTGGGGTAGCCTGTCCAGTTCCGACGCCACCGCCGGGTTATGGAGAAGCCGTTTCCCCTGGCTCAGCCAGGTGTTCACAACACCTTCCGTCTGCCAATCGGCGCTCTGGAACTGCTGGAACAGGAACCCGGTCAGCAACAGCCGCTGAGGCATTGTCAGGGACCGCTCCTGGAGGATGTCGATACAGAAAGAACGGATATCCGCGAACTGGGCGGTGACCGGAGTGTCCGGCTTGTAAACTACCCAGTCCTTCCTGTCCAGCGGCTCCTCCACGAAGTCGATCCCCTCAGGCAGGTCCCACAGCAGAGCCAATACCCCCTCGCAGGCGGGGGACAGGGCGTATTCCCGAGCGGCCAGGGTACTGCTGATTTTGCGCGGAAAGGTCCTGCACACATTGGGCAGGGCATTCTCGCCGCAAATCAACTGTAGAGAGCATAATCCCTCGTTGGTATGGAAGGCGCAGCGCCCCTGGTCGGTCACACAAAACTCGGCGTACATGCCGTCGTGCTCCCGCTCCCGGAGGCGGCGCATCCCTTGAACGGCAGCCTCTTCCAGCTCCGTACCCTGGACAGCCCGTTTGACCCTCAGGTAGTCCTTTTTGCTGAAAGAAATCTCCCAACCGACGTCGCAGCAGTTGTCCTGGCAGGCTCCCATAAGGCAGTGAAAATCCTTATAGTACAGGGGCATCAGCGCAGTGCGCACGATAACATTTTTGGGCATAGCTTATCACAGTTCCTTCCTTTTGCGCATCGAAATGGAAAAGGGGCCGGGCGTGAGCCCAGCCCCTTTTTTGTTGAGTTATACGATATTGCGGTGAGGAAAAAAGATTGCTTAGCCCAACAGCTGGAGAACGCCCTGAGGAATCTGGTTGGCCTGAGCCAGCATGGCCTGAGCGGACTGCACCAGGATGTTGTTCTTGGTGTAGGCCATCATCTCCTCGGCGATGTCGGTATCGCGGATGGAGCTCTCGGCGTCCTGGATGTTCTCCTTCATCACGGACAGGTTGTTGGCGGTGTGCTCCAGACGGTTCTGGGTAGCGCCCAGCTTGCCGCGGGTGGAGGACACGCTGTTGATGGCGTCCTTGATGGACTGCACGGCCTTCTGAGCGCCCTCCTGGTTGCCCAGGGTCAGGCTGTCCAGGCCCAGAGCCGCAGTGTGCATATCCTGAACGGAGACAGTAAGCTGGTTGAAGCTGTCGGAGGTGTCGCCGATCTGGAGAGTCAGGCCCTTGGTGCTCTTCTCGGTGTCGATAGTGCCGAACTTCACCAGGCCGTTCCAGTCGGCATCCAATGCCTTAACATTGCCGGTGTCATAGGGACCCAGGTTGTCCTTACCAGCCAGGTTGTTCTTGGTGTAGTCCACGCCGCCGTCCTTCTCAGTCAGCTTTACCTTGGCAGTATTAGCATCAGTTTCAACAAAGAAATTCTTGTTGCCCTCAGCAACGGCGGACAGGCGCTGGGCGGCTGTCGCAAGAAGGGTAGCGTTATCGCTCTCCATATCGGTCAGATCGACCACATTGGCCTGATCCTTATACTTGCTGTTCTTGCCTACGGCGAAGACATAGGTGGTGTCGCCGATGGTCAGGGTTCCGCCGTCCTTCACGTGATCGGCGGTCAGGGTGAACTCGCCCTGCGCATAGACCCGGCCAGCAGCGGCCGCGCCGTTCTCGAGCACAGTGACGGCCTGCACGCCGCCCTGGTTGTAGGCGATGCCGGTATTCGCGCCAGCGGCAGCCTCTCCTGCACTTGCAAAATCCAGCGCAGTAGCGGCGATATCGGCGCCCTTCTGCTGGGTAAAGGTCAGCACACCGTTGCCGTCGTTCTTAACAGTCCACTTAGCGCCGTCTCCATCTGTCCACTCGCCGGCAACATCCAGATTGTCAAAAATAGCGTCTGCCATTTCCGCGCCTGTGACCTTGCCGCCTGCAGCAAGAGAAAGATCTTTTCCGGCTCCCGAAATCTTAAGATCCTTGCCACCCAGAGTAAGATTGATTTTCTTGGCGGCAGCGTCAGTGTTCGTCCATTCAGCCTGGCTCAGATCCAGCTTGAAGGAACCCAGGACCTCTTTGCCGGCCATCTTGCCGTCGGATACGTGGGTGACGGTAAGATCCTGCTCAGCAGTAACAGCAATCTTGTCCTCCAGAGAGCCGTCCAGCAGCTTGATGCCGTTGAAGTTGGAGGAATCGGCGATACGGTTGATTTCGGTCTTGAGGGCGTTGAACTCGTCCTCGATGGCCTCACGGTCGACCTCGTCCTGATAGGTGCCGTTGGCGGACTGCTCAGCCAGGTACACCATGCGGTTGAGCATGTCGTGGATCTCCTGGGTGGCGCCCTCAGCGGTCTTGACCAGGGAGATGCCGTCCTTGACGTTCTTCTGAGCGGCGGACAGACCGGTGATCTGAGCGCGCATCTTCTCGGAGATGGCCAGCCCGGCGGCGTCGTCGCCGGCGCGGTTGATCCGGTAGCCGGAGGACAGCTTCTCAAGGTTCTTGGACAGAGCGGAGGTGTTGTTGCTGTAGTTGCGGTAGGCATTCATAGCCATAATATTGTGCTGAATACGCATAGCTTTGGACTCCTTTCAGTCTATTAATGTGCCCCATTGAATCCTTTCAGCGAAGCACAGGTCTGTTTTGCGCCGCCCGCTCTGGAAGGCCGTGGCCACAGCTTCCCAAAACGTTTGACGCCGTACTTTATTTCATCCGGCTCGTCAGCCGTTTGAAACCGTGTCCGGCGGGGGATCAGTCCCCCTGACACCTATTGTATCGGCCGGTTTTTTGAAAAGTTTAGACCCTCCGGAAAAATTTTCGGAAATTTTTGCGAGGAAATAAAAACCGCCCGTTTTGGCGGGCGGTTGGTCTCCCTGCCCCCCTTTGTGAAAGGGGGGGGGCCCGAAGGGGCGGGAGGATTCTATTTACCGGAATCCCTCCACCACCGCCTGCGGCGGCGGCCCCCCTCCCTTTGGCAAGGGAGGCTTTTGGCGGTTATTCCTCTTCCTGGCTCAAATCCAGGCCGCGGATCAGCTTGCGCAGGGGCAGGATGGCGGAGGGGGAGACGGACAGCTCATCCAGGCCCATCTTGAGGAAGGTCTTGGTGAGCTTCTGGTCCGCGCCCAGCTCGCCGCAGATGCCCACCCAGCAGCCGTGGCGGTGTCCGGCCTGCACGGTGTGCTTGATCATCCGCAGGATGGCGGGGTGGTGGGGGTCGTAGAAGCTGTCCAGCTTGGGGTTCTGCCGGTCGATGGCCAGGGTGTACTGGCTCAGGTCGTTGGTGCCCAGCGAGAAGAACTCCACCTCCTCAGCCAGCTCGTCGGCCAGCATCACGGCGGCGGGGGTCTCGACCATAATGCCGACCTCCACCTCACCGAAGCTCACGCCCCGCTCTTTCAGCTCGGCCTTGCACTCCTCCAGCAGCTCCTTGGCGTCCCGCACCTCCCGCACGGAGATGACCATGGGGAACATGATGGACACCGTGCCGTAGGCGCTGGCCCGCAGGATGGCCCGCAGCTGGGTCTTGAAGATGTCCTTCCGGGTCAGGCAGATGCGGATGGCCCGGTAGCCCAGGGCGGGGTTTTCCTCCTTGGGGAGGTCGAAATAGGCGGCCTGCTTGTCGGCGCCGATGTCCAGGGTGCGGATGATGACCTTTTTGCCCGCCATGGTCTCCACCACCCGCTTGTAGATGGCGAACTGGGCGTCCTCAGTGGGGAAGTCCTCCGACTCCAGGTAGATGAACTCGCTGCGGAACAGGCCGATGCCCTGGGCGTCGTTCTGGAGGACAAGGCCCACGTCGCCGGCGTTGCCGATGTTGGCGTACACCTTGATCTCCCGGCCGTCCAGGGTGACGTTGGGCTTCTTTTTCAAGCTCTGGAGCAGGGCGGCCTGCTTCAGGTCCTCCTTGCGCTTGGCCTCCATAGAGGCCAGCAGTTCGGCGGCGGGGTCGATGTACACGCAGTGGTTGTAGCCGTCCAGCACGGCGGTCCGGCCGTCCCAGCTGTCGTCGAAGTCCACCCCGATGAGGGCGGGGATGTTCATGGTCCGGGCCAGGATGGCGGTGTGGCTGTTGGAGGAGCCGTGCCGGGTGATAAAGCCCAGCAGCTTGCTCTTGTCCAGCTGCACCGTCTCGCTGGGGGTGAGGTCGTCGGCCACCAGAATGGCGGGCTGGTCGTCCTGCATGGCGGCGTCCCCCGCGCCGGTGAGGATGTTCACCACCCGGCGGGAGATGTCCTTCACGTCGGTGGCCCGGGCCCGCATGTACTCGTCGTCCATGGCGGCGAAGGCGGCGGAGAAATTCTCGCCGGTGGTCTCGGTGGCGTACTCGGCGGTGGCCCCCTGGGTCTCGATGATACCCTGGACGGCCTCCAGATAGTCGTCGTCATCCAGCATCATCTGGTGGATCTCGAAGATGGCGGCGTTGTCCTCGCCCACCTCGTCCAGCGCCTTGTCGTAAAGGGCGGCCAGCTGCGCCTGGGCGGTTTCCTTGGCGGTCTCGAAGCGCTTCCACTCCTCCTCAGGGGTAAGGCCGGAGGTCTGGCTGGTCTGGACCTCCGCCTTCTTATAGATGCGCAGGGGGCCGATGGCAATGCCGTTTAGGATGGATTTTCCGGTTGCGACCTGCATAGAACTGCCTCCTTACTGATTTATGTTTGTCCGCCCCCGGGAGGGGGGCGGACAGTAATTTACAGATTCTCCTTGAAGAACTGCTCCATGGCGGCGGCGTTGGCCTCCTCATTGCCGCCCTCCACGGTGACGGTGACGGTCTCGCCGGTCTTGATGCCCATGCCCATCAGGGCCATCAGCTTGGTGGCGGCGGCGGACTTGCTTCCGTCGGCCTTGGCGATGGTGACGGTGCTGTCCAGCGCCTTGGCGGCCTTGGCCAGCAGTCCGGCGGGACGGGCGTGGATGCCCACGGGATCGGTGATGGTGTAAGTGAACTGCTTCATGGTAAAACTTCCTTTCTGATTGCGTTTATTGCTGTCTCCCCGCGGGACGGGAAGAAGGTCCAACAAAGTATGACAGGGGAAACTCAGCCCTCCAGCTCGGCCAGGGCGGGCATGGCGGGGATGGCTCCGCTGCGGGAACAGGTGAGGGCGGCCGCCCGGTTGGCGAAGGTGAGGATGTCCTCCAGCTCAGCCCGGGTCAGGTCCTCCAGAGGCGCTTTTCCCTCCCGGCGGCACAGCCGGCTGAGCACGGCGCCCAGGAAGGTATCCCCCGCGCCGTTGGTGTCGGCCACCTTGACGGGGACGCCGGGCTGTTTCCAGCCCTCCCCCTGCCAGCGGCAGAATACGCCCTCACCCCCCAGGGTAACCAGGATCAGCTTCACCCCCAGCGCCTCCAGGGCCCGGGTCCCCTCCTCCAGCCGGTGGTCGCCGGTGAGCAGGGGGAGCTCCTCGTCGGAGATCTTGAGCACGTCGGCCATGTCCAGGGGGCGGCGCATCCACTCCACAGCCTCCTCCTGGCTGGGCCAGAGGGCGGCGCGGTAGTTGGGGTCGTAGCTCACCAGCACGCCGGCCTCCCGGGCGGCCCGGACGGCGGCCAGGGTGGCGGAGCGGGCGGGGTCCTCGGTCAGGCTCACCGAGCCGAAGTGGAGGAATTTCGTACCGGCGGCGGAACCGGCCTCTTCGGGGGACAGGTCACGGTCCGCCCCCCGGACAAAGCGGAAGCTGCGCTCTCCCCGCTCGTCCACGGCGACCACCGCCATGGTGGTGGGGGCGCTGCCCGCGCGCAGCCCGGAGCAGTCCACGTTGTCGCCCTCCAGCACCCGGCGCAGATAGGCGCCAAAACCGTCGTCCCCCGTCTTACCCACAAAGGCAGCGGAGGCCCCCAGTCGGGAGGCCGCGACGGCCACATTGGCGGGCGCGCCCCCGGGATTGGCGGCGAAAAGAGGAACGCCATGTTCATTTATCCCGGTTTGGGTCAGATCAATCAGAATTTCTCCAATGGCGGTGATATCTCTCATTGCGGCCTCCTGTCTGAATAGCGCCGGAACCATGACCAGCGTAAATTTTTAAGTGTCTTTCATTCTATCAAATCGTGGAGGATTTGTCCAGCAATTATGAGCCTCTTGCCGGAATCAAATTCAATCGTCATAAGCGATCACGCCTCCCCAGCCGGGGAGGCGTGACAGTTCAGCCCAGATCTTCGATCCGCATTTTTTTCAGGTCATCCAGGGTATCCCGGCGGCCCTTGTAATGCAGCCAGATGCCGCCGAACACTGCCGTGGGGATGTTGGTTATCAGGAAGACCACGCCGGCGACGATCAGGGTTCTTGGGTGGAACTCCACCTCCACCAGCTCCTCGATCTCTGTCTGGGCCGGGACCTCCTGCCCGTTGGGCCCCACATAGTTCGCACCGCCAGTGACGATGCCGCCGCGGACGGCGCCGAACGCAGCCAGGCTCAGCGTCAGCAGCAGGGACAGCGCCAGGGAGATGCCTGGCAGGATGAGCCCCAGCTTCACGCTCTTCCGGCACAGCCACACCTGGAGGGCCACCATCAGCGCCACGGGCAGCAGCAGGATAAACAGGTAAAATATCAGTCCAAATACTCCAATCAAAATACCAGCGCCAGCCATTACAATTCCTCCTTTTCCTTGCGGGTCTTTTTATACTCCGCGATCAGGACCTTGGCGGTGTCCAGGTCCAGCTTCTCGTTCATCGCCAGCCGCTTGATGGCTGCGATGTAGGGGTCGGCGGCGGTGTCCTCGGTCAGCTTGATCTTTTGGATGAGCCGGTCCAGCCGCAGGCGCACCGTGGGGTAGGTGACGCCGTACTGGCCGGCCATCTCCTTCAAGGAACCCGACGCCAGGATGAACTTTTTGATGAAGGCCACGTCCTCCTCCTCCAGCCCGGTCATCCACTCGGGCAGCAGTTCTATCGACATAGGCGGTCCTCCTCTCTGTGTTCTCCAGTATACACTTTAATTTTATTAAAGTCAAGGTTTAATTTTATTTTTTGAAAAGTTAAAATATCCCTGCCTCCGGGGAGGCAGGGGAGGGGTCATCCCATCAGGCCCAGTTCCCGGGCCAGGGCGGCGTCGATATAGTAGTAGTCCCGGTAGAGAAACACCCGGCCCTCCGCCTTGACTACGCCATCTTGGGAGTAAAAAGCCGGGGCGCGGTACAGGATGGTCCACCCGCCGGTCCGGATGCGCAGGAAGTTGTCGGTGATCACTTCAAAGCTGCCGCCGTTATGGCAGACCAGCATCTCCAGCGGGATGCAGGCCATACCGCTGTGGAGGATCACCGGTTCCTCTTTTCCCAGCAGGGGGATGGTATCAATGGGGATATAGGTGGAGACCACCTGGGTCTCCGGGGGAAGCCGGTAGAAGCCCAGAAACATAGAGGAGATGATCTCGTTGGAAAAGAGGTCCTGAAGGCAGTAGCAGGAGTTATAATCCTGATACTCCAGCACTCCCGTGACACGGGCCTCCTCCACGGCCCGCTCGTTGGCCCGGAGTACGGCGTAATTTCCCAATACCCCCTGAAAGACGGGAAGCTGGAGGAACATTGCGGCGGCCAGGAGCGCCGTCAGGGCCAGGGCCGCGGGAACGGTCCGGCCCTCTCCGGCCAGGGATGTGTACAGCTGGACGGCGAAATATACCGCGCACAGGAGCATGAGCAGGAGCAGGGGAGTGGAGACCCGAATGGAGCAGCTCCGGCTGAGCATGACCATCCCGGCAGAGGCCAGTCCGGCCAGGAGCAGAAAGCCGCTGCGGGCATAGGCGGAGCGGAAGATCAGCGCTGCCGCCGAAGCGAGCAGATAGCAGAAAAACACCGCGCAGACACCGGTATTCCACTCCACGCTGAGAGGCCGGAGCCAGCCCGCCGCCAGCAGCGCCCCCACCGGGAGTCCAGCGAAGAGCGGTTTGGGGGCGCGCCCCGTCAGAGGCAGCAGGCCCATGACAAAGCACAGCAGCACCATGGCCCGCAGAGACAGACCGGGGGCGGCCAGTGAATTGGCGTACTGGACAAAGCTGTTCATCAGCAGGGGGAGGGAAAATTCCGCCGCCGCCCGCTGGCGGGTGGCCGGAGACAGGAAGATGGTGGCCAGACCCAGCAGGACGGCGCACAGCGCCCACAGCGCTCGCCGGTCCAGCCGTCTGTCCGTGAACCAATGCCGCAGCACGGTGAGCCCAACCAGCCCAAAGGCCATGCTGCCCCCCTGCTCGGTGGTGGCCCCGGCCAGCAGGGCGGTGAACAGTACGACTGCCGTTCCGGCTGGGGTCCGGGGCGCCGCGTCCAGGCAGAGCAGCAGAAGGGAGATCATCAGCAGGGGAAAGATGTAATTGAAGGCGTCCGCCACGCAGAGGAACCAGCCCCGCATCACCCGGTAGTCCGTTGTGAGCAGGCACAGGAAGAAGGCGGCGCAGCCCAAAGCCCAGCTGTCCCGGGGAACGGGTGCGCCGTCGTGCTGGTAACGGAAGAGCAGCGCGAAGATCGCTCCCAGCATCGCGGTGCAGAACACCGCGTAGACGGTGAGGTCCATCGCCGCAAAGGTGGAGGTCAGAATATGGACCAGCACCCGCCCGTTGCGGGAGAAGAAATGCCCGGTTGTCCTGCGGAGAAAGCCCGGCAGGCCGTTCTGCCAGAATATGGCGTAGTAGTAGTCGTCGGACGTGAAGGTGGTGGCCCGCTGGAGTAAGATCAGCAGAACCGCCGCGGCCAGGGCGACGCCCAGCAGCAGGATCGTACTCCAGCGTGACTTTTGATTTTGAGACATAATATCCCCCCGCAAAAAAATTCCTTTTGGCCAAAAGGACAGTGAGGCGCGCCTCACTGATGAGCGATCAGAAAATTTAATTTATTTGGTTATTTGGCGGCGCCCTGCCTGCCGCGGAGAAAGGAAAACTTGGTCTCTGAGCAAAGCACTCCAATAAAGATAAGGGTAAACCCGACCAGCAGGCGGGGGGTGAGGGGGTCGCCGTAGAAGATGACGGCCAGGGCCACCCCGAACACCGACTCCAGGGAGAGGATGACAGAGGCGGGGGCGGGCTCCGACCACACCAGCCCCACGTTCATCAGCATCATGCACACGGCGGTGGCCATGACGCACAGGTAGAGCATGGGCAGCAGCACCTCGGGCCGGGCCAGGGCGGAGAACTGGAAGGTCTCGGTGGCCAGGGCCAGCGCCCAGGCGCACAGGGTCACTACGGCCAGCTGGACCACGGTAAAGAGCATCACGTCCTTGTCCCGCCCCAGCCGGGCCACGGCGATGATGTTGACGGCGCAGAACACCGCCCCCAGCAGGGTGAATCCGTCGCCGGCGCTGATGGTAAACGTTTCGGTAAGGGAGACGAAGCCCACCCCCGCGATGCACAGCAGGGCGGCGGCCACGTTGTAGCGGTCGGGCCGCTCCCGGAAGAGCAGCCAGGTCATAAAGGGGACGATGACGCAGTACACTGCCGACAGAAAGGCGTTGTTGGAGGCGGTGGTGGTCTCCAGCCCAACCGTCTGGGCCCAGTAGACGCTGAAGAGCAGCAGCCCCGCCAGACCGCCCCGCCACAGGTAGTCCGGGGAAAAATTCTTCCAGTGCCGCCAGCTGAACAGGGCTGCCAGGGGGGTGCCCACCGTGAAGCGGATGGCGATGAGGTGGCCGGTAGGGATGTTGTCCAGCGCCCCCTTCATCAGCATAAAGGAGGCCCCCCAGAAAAAGGCCGCGGCGAAGAGCATGGGCTTGGCCAGCAGCTTCATGGTTCTGTCGGTCACTTCATCAGCTCCAGATCGTCAGATTTTTTATGCAGGAAAGAAAATTTCGTCTCGGAGCACACCACCGCCACGAAAATCAGGGCAAAGCCGGCCAGCAGGCGGCCGGTGACCGGGTCGCCGTAAAAGATCACCGAGGAGGCCACCCCGAACACCGACTCCAGGGAGAGGATCACCGCGGCGGAGGCGGGGTCGGACCACACTTGGCCCACGTTCTGGAACAGCAGGGCCACGGTGGTGGCCATGACGCACAGGTAGACCAGGGGCCACACCACCGCCGGGTCGGTGAGGGCGGCGGCGGGGAAGGTCTCGGTCAGCCCTCCGCACATCCAGGCGTAGAGAGCGGCGAAGGCGAACTGGAACACGGTGAGCAGAGTGATATCCTTTCCGGGAGACACCTTGGCCACCGCCACGATGTGGCTGGCGTAGAAGACGGCGCAGCACAGGGTGAGCCCGTCGCCGGTGTTGACGGTCAGCTCGTCGGTGAGGGACACCAGCCCCACCCCGGTGACGCACAGCAGGGCGGCCAGGATGTTGTACCGGTCGGGCCGCGCCTTCACCACCGCCCAGGTGAGGAAGGGGACGAGCACGCAGTACACCGTTGTAAGAAAGGCGCTTTTGGACGGCGTGGTGAGAGCCAGCCCAAAGGTCTGGATGGAGTAGGCCAGAAACAGAAAGCCGCCGATCACGGCCCCCCGCCACAGGTAGTCGGGGGTGAAGTCCTTCCACTTTTTCCAGCAGACCAGGGCCAGCAGCACCGCGCCGGCGGTAAACCGGATGGCCAGCAGGAAAAACACCGGTATGGCGTCCAGGGCGTTTTTCATCATAAAGAAGGAGGTGCCCCAGATGAGGGCGGCGGAAAAGAGCATGGGTTTGGCCAGCAGGCGCATGGTCTTGGGGGACAAGAAAATCAGCTCCTAAATCAGCTTTCAACAATCGCGGATATTTGCCAAAGGACGGCAGCTTTCTTGACTATACTACGGCCCTCCCGTCCTGTCAACCCGCCCGGAGGGCCGCGGCCGGAATAATTTTTTCCTTCCGGGGCGGAACTTTTTCCCGCTTTCTGCGTCTATATAATAAGGACAAAATTTCCCCCGGGATTTTTAAGAAAATTTTAAACTTTTGTAACCGCATTGTAGTTGTCTGCCCTGTCCATCGGGCATATAATCAAATTCAATGGACAGTCCCGTCCCGAAATCCGGGCCGGAGCGCTCAAAAAGGAGGAACCCGCCATGCCAGAAGTAACCGAAGTAAAGGAAACACAGTCCGCGCCCGTCCAGGAGGCGGTACAGACAGCCGTTCCGGCCCCGGAGGCCCCGGCCGTGCCCCCCAGGCCGCCGGTGAAAAAGCCCGGAGGCAAGGGAAAGAAAAAGATGATCAAACGAATCATTGCCCTGGCGGTGATCGCGGCCCTGGTGGGCGGGATCGGCTTCGGCATGTGGTATCTGGTCTTCCGGGAGGACAAGAGCGCCAGCCAGCCGCTGACCGACGTGGCCGGGATCAACACGATCCAGAGCGTGGTCCAGGGCTACGGCAACGCCGTACCCAAGGAGTCGGCGGCCATCACCCTGAACGCCGCCGGCACGGTGCAGGATGTCTATGTCTCGGTGGGCCAGACGGTCTTTGCCGGCCAGGAGCTGTACACCATCGACAGCCAGGCCGCACGGGACAACCTGCAAAAGGCCCAGGATGAAATGGACAAACTGCTGGAGGAGGCCAACAACCTCACCGTCCGGGCCCCCTTTGCCGGCAAGCTGATGGAGGTAAAGGAGTTCCAGACTGACGACGAGGTGAGCGTGGGAACTCCGGTAGCCAGACTGGTCAACGACAAAAAGCTGAAGCTGTCTCTCTATTTCAGCTACGCCTATGAGAACGACATCCGGGCGGGCCAGTCGGTGGATGTGGCCATCCCCGCGGTGATGCAGGCTTTCACCGGCCGGGTGGAGAAGGTCAACAAGGTTAGCTTCATCTCCCCCGAGGGGGGCGTCTACTTTGAGGCGGTCATCGCCTTTGACAACCCGGGAACCCTCACCGAAGGGATGGACGCCTCCGCCGTTCTCACCACCGCCGGCGGCGCCGATATCTACCCCTATCAGAACGGTCAGACCCAGTTTTATGAGACCCGGGAGATTGCCACCAAGGCGGGCGGCCCGGTGATCGGCCAGGGCAACCTGCTCAACCACGCCAATGTCAGCGAGGGGGAGGCGCTGCTGTACTTAGGGTCCTCCACCATCGACGAGAAGATCCAGAACCAGCAGGAGGTGCTGGACAAGGCCATGGAGGCCATGAACAACTTCAACGCCGTGGCCCCCATCGACGGCCAGGTGTTCTCCTGCACGCTGGAGCCGGGCCAGGAGGTGAAAGAGGGGGACACCGTCATCACCATCTCCAACACCACCACCATGATCGTGAACATCCAGGTGGACAGCCGGAACATCGGCTTCATCCAGGCGGGCATGACCATGGAGCTCACCGACGAGATGGGCAACCCGGTGATGGGCACCGTCACCAACGTGGCCATGCAGGGCGAGGTGGGCACCGGCACCACCACCTACCCCGTCACCCTGGAGGTGGACAACTCCATGGGCACCATCTACAACGGCGCCTGGCTGAACTACAAGCTGGTCACCGCCGAGTCGGTGGACTGCATCACCGTGCCCAACCAGTGCATCAAGCGGGTGAACGACGTGAACGGCGAGAAGCAGACGGTGGTCTTCATCCAGGCCGACTCCAAGCCGGACAACGCCGTGGAGCTGGACCCGGCCAGCATGGGGGAGGGCGGGGCCACCACCGACCGTATGCCCACCTCCGCCGAGGGCTTCTGGCCCGTCCCCGTCACCACCGGCCTGTCCGACGTCTATAACTGCGAGATCACCGAGGGCCTGGAGGCGGGCACTACCGTCTTCACCGGCTGGGGCTTCGGACAGGAGGACAACATGGGCGGCGGCATTATGATCGGATAAGGGGGCCGCGCCATGCTCATTGAGATACAGGATATCTTCAAGATATACAACGAGGGGAAGGAGAGCGAGGTCCGGGCCCTGGACGGGGTGTCCCTCCAGATCGACCGGGGGGAGTTCGTGGCCATCGTGGGCCAGTCGGGCTCGGGCAAGTCCACCATGATGAACGTGCTGGGCTGCCTGGACATCCCCACCTACGGCACCTACCTGCTGGACGGCACCGAGGTCACCGACCTGACCGACCGGCAGCTGGCCCGCATCCGCAACCGGGAAATCGGCTTCATCTTCCAGGGCTACAACCTGATCCAGGAGCTGGACGCCCTGGAGAATGTGACCCTGCCCCTGATTTACCAGGGCGTCTCCGTATTCGAGCGGGAGGACCGGGCCATGGAGGCCCTGGAGCGGGTGGGCATGGCCGACCGGGCCCACCACCGCCCCTCTGAGATGTCGGGCGGCCAGCAGCAGCGGGTGGCCATCGCCCGGGCCATCGCCACTCACCCCCCCATCATTATGGCCGACGAGCCCACCGGCGCTCTGGACTCCAAGACGGGCCGGCATGTGCTGGAGATCCTCCGGGAGCTGAACGCCGATGGCTCCACCATCATCCTCATCACCCACGATGAGGGCATCGCCGCCCAGGCCCACCGCCGGGTGCGGCTGACCGACGGCAGGATCGTCTCGGACGAGCGGGGAAAGGAGGCGGCCGCGGTATGAATTTAGTACAGGCCTTTAAAATGGCCTTCAAATCCATCGCCATGAAAAAAACCCGTTCCTTCCTCACCATGCTGGGTATCATCATCGGCGTGGCCTCTGTGGTGGTCATGGTTTCGGTGGTAGCCGGGCAGAACAAGAAGAACATGGAGTGGATGGAGGCCATGGGCAACAACATCGTGGAGGTCAGCGCCTACTCCTACACAGGCCAGGACATGGATGCCGTGCTCAACGAGTATGTGGCCGCCCTGGACAAGAAGCTGGTGGTGGGCATCACTCCCGTGGTCAACCTGTGGAGCGAAATGATCGTCCGCTACGGCGGCAAGACCTACTCCACCGAGAACTACGACGACTGGAGAGACCGCATCCAGGTGGTGCTGGGCAACGAGTCCTACGGCGTGTGCAACAACTACGAGCTGGCCGCGGGCCGGGAGCTGTCCTTCCTGGACATTGAGAAGGAGAACAGCGTCTGTGTGCTGGGGGGCGGCCTGAAGGAGAAGCTGTTCAACTACACCGACCCCGTGGGGGAGACCATCACCATCAACGGCTTGCCCTTTCTGGTCATCGGCTGGTATCAGGCCAAAAACATTGAGGACGACTATTCAGGGATGGACAATGTGCTCCTCCTGCCCTACACCATCAACCGCACGCTGAACAAAAACCAGACCATCTCTCAGTGGAAGATCAAATGCACCTCCAGCTCGGCCACCGGCGAGGTGACCAGCCGGGTGCAGAGCTTCCTGAACGGCATGTTTCCCGTGGACGAGAACGGCAACCAGATGAGCGGCTGGGGCAACGCATACAGCAATGAGGAGTACCGGGAGGCGAGCCAGGAGCAAGCCAAGATGCGGACCATGGTCATGGGCGGTATTGCCGCCATCTCTCTGCTGGTGGGCGGCATCGGCATCATGAACATCATGCTGGTCACCGTCACCGAGCGCACCCGGGAGATCGGCATTCGCAAGGCCATCGGCGCGGAACGCCGGTCCATCATCGCCCAGTTTTTGATCGAGGCCGCCGTCATCTGCGGCATCGGCGGTATTCTGGGCATCATCTTCGGCTGTATGGGCTCCCTCATCGCCGGGAAATTCCTGCTGAACGGCATGATCCTCTGGCCCGACCAGGGTATCGTGATGGGGGCCTTCCTCTTCTCGGTGGTGCTGGGCATCATCTTTGGTATGTACCCGGCAGTGAAAGCCTCCGGCCTGCAGCCGGTGGTGGCCCTGCGGGCGGAATAAAAAGGAGCGTGAACGAAATGAGAGTGAAACGACTTTTCGCGGCCCTGCTCACCGGGGCGCTGCTGGCCTCGCTGCTGGTGCTGCCCGCGGGGGCTGCCCCCTCCTCCTTCAGCGACATCGGCGACCAGGCTACCGCCGTCAACGCCGATATCCTGCGGCTCATGGGGGTGGTCAGCGGCACGGGGGGCAACAGGTTCGACCCCAACGGCACCCTGACCCGGGCCCAGTTCTGCACTATGGTGGTCAATTACCTCCAGAAGGGGGACGAGGCCAAGCGCTACGCCACCCAGACCATTTTTACCGACGTGACCAGCACCCACTGGGCCAGGGCCTACATCAACTACGCCGCCAGCTACACCGTGGGCGCCTCCGGCGAGGGCTCCCCCGGTGTGCGGCTGATCTCCGGCGTGGGGGACGGACGCTTCCTGCCCAACCGGAATATCACCATGGGCGAGGCGGCGACCATTCTGCTCCGGGCGCTGGGCTACTCCGGCAAGGACGCCGGGGCGGTGTGGCCCCAGGGCTACATGGACCTGGCCGCCTCCATCGGCCTGTCCAAGGGTCTGTCCGCCGGGGCCTATGACAGCATCAGCCGGGCTCAGGCGGCTCAGCTCTTTGTCAACGCCCTGAAATGCAAGAAAGCGGACGGCACCGTGTACTACAAGTCATTAGGCAGTACGGTGGAACCAGGGATCATCATCCTGGCTGTCAACGTGGAGACCGACGACGGCAGCGCCGGGGGCGCCATCCGGACTACCCACAATAAGAACTCCGAGGCCTATCTCCCCGCCCAGGGGTCGGGCAATCCCACCGCCCTCCAGGGCCGGCGGGGCGACCTGGTGCTCAACGACAAGGAGGAGATCATCACCTTTGTCCCCGACGACAGCACCGCCGTCACCATCACCCTGTCCGGAAACGCCCAGGCGGGCTACCTGAAGGCCAGCGGCGGCAAGCAGTACACCATCTCGGGGGACACCCAGGTGTACACCGCCGCCGGCGGCGAGGGCAAGAGCTACTCGGAGGCCTTCTCCACCCTGGTGTCGGGCACCAAGGTCACCATGTACACCGACAAGGGCAAGATCCAGGCCATCTACGCCACCGGCGGGGCCACCGAGCCCTCCTCCGACGCGGTGGTGGTCATGGGCAATGTCACCAACGCCACCTTCCACCAGCTCACCGGCGGGATGACCAACTTTACCATCATGAAGAACCGGCAGGCCATCCGGATGTCCGATATCAAGGACTACGACGTGGTCACCTACGACAGCCTGTCCAATACCCTGATCGTGTCCGATCTGCGGCTGTCCTGCGTCTATGGGGACGGCACGCCCAACACCAAGGCCCCCACAAAAATCACGCTGAGCGGGAGCAAGGACGAATTTGACGTGCTGGAGAGCGCCTGGAACACCTGCGGCAGCTTCAAGCCGGGGGACAGCGTGGTCCTGCTCCTCACCGCCGACGGCAAGGTGGCCGGCATGGCCGACCCCTCGGGTAAGGTCCGCTCCACCGCCATCGGCTTTGTGGACGGCGGCAAGGTGGAGATCTTCCTGCCCAACGGCCTCACAAGGGCCCTGAAGGGCGAGGCCTCCAACACCAGGCTGGACCGGCAGCTGGTCTCTGTCTCGGCCACCAAGGCCGGCGTCAGCGTCAGCCGGCTGTCCACCAGCCGGGCCTCCGGGGCCTTCCAGGTGGGAAGCATGAAGCTGGGCAGCTATACCGTGGCCGCCGGAGTGCGTATCTATGAGCAGGTGAGTACCGGGGTCATGGTGGAGGTGGACCGGGGGAGCCTGACGGCCGAGTCCATCCCCGCCGACCAGATCGCCGGCTGCCACCTGAACAGCGCCAACATGGTGGACTACATCGTGCTGAAGGACGTCACCGGCGACGCCTACATCTACGGCATGATGGTAGGCGGCTGGGAGTCGGTGACCACCAACGGCCTTTACGGCTCCACAACCTCCGACCAGTACACCTGGGATCTGCACAACCAAAAGGGCATGGTGATCGACTTTGTCCCCTCTGTCACCTACTCCGGCCGCAGCGGCGATATGGTGGGGGTAGTCCCGGGCAAGCCCATCGCGGACAGCGAGAGCGGCAAATCCACCATGGCCGCCCTGATCCGCCTCACCGAGGTGAAGAACGTGAAGGGCAGCGACTTCTTTGAGAGCGAGGGGGTCCCCCACGTCAACGCCGGAGGCAGAGCCTACCGCATTGCCGACGGAGTGGAGTGCTTCCGGGGCGTCGGCGGGAACCTCACCGATACGACCAACTGGATCAGCGGCACCCAGGCGGAGCGCCTGTCGGCCATCAAGGCCTACGGCGACAGCTTCACCGTCTACGTCGATCCCGTGGGCAGTCAGGTCCGGGTCATCAAGGCAAACTGAATATAGATCAAAAATCAGGCCCCCATCGGGGGCCTGATTTTCATTCATACCAAAACCGCCAGGGGAAGTCCACCGCCTCCTGGGCGTAGTCAATGCCGATGCGCTTGCCAGTGTGAACCTGCGCCGGGTCCGGAGGGGACCCGGGCAGGAGGTACAGCCCGCCGGCGGGGCCGGTCAGGTCCAGACCGTTCTGAGCTCGGGTGAGGGCCAGCCCTTTGCACAACTTCCCCGGCCCGTTGAGGAAATTTTTCCTCTGGTAGGGGCTCATCTCCTCCAGGCTCCGCCCAAAGCGGTTTTGAGCGATCCTGTCCCCGTTTCCGGTGGGGACGGCCCCCCGGATCAGGACGGCGGCGGGCTCGCCCTCCTCCTCGGTGACGAAGTTGAGGCAGTGATACATGCCGTAGATGAGATAGATGTAGGCCGTCCCCGGCCGGGCGAAGAGGGTCTCGGTCCGGGGGGTGCGCTTATAGCCGTAGGCGTGGCAGGCCTTGTCCAGCCGGCCGATGTAGGC
>CANSSJ010000022.1 GCA_947649625.1 uncultured Bacillota bacterium
TCACCAACCTGATCCAGGTCTTTGAGCAGCTGCACAAGAAGATCAACGGCTCCATTCTCATCATCTCCCACCAGGAGCGGATCCTCAATATCGCCGACCGGATCATCGTCCTGGCCGACGGTAGGGTTATCAACGACGGCCCCCGGAAGGACGTGCTGCCTACCCTGCTGGGGGGCGCCCCCGGGGTGTGCGGCGCTCTGGCGGACAAGGTTAAATAAGGAGAAAAATTATGGACGCGATACAAAAGAGCTTATTAGAGCAGGTGGCCGGGCTCCACGAGGTCCCTGAGGGGGCCTACAACATCCGGGCCAACGGCCAGAAGGCGGGCCGGAACACCACTGCCAACATCGACATCGTCACCAAGACGGACAAGGACGGCATCGACATCATCATCAAGCCGGGGACAAGGAACGAGTCGGTCCACATCCCGGTGGTGCTGAGCATGAGCGGCCTGAAGGACATGGTGTATAACGACTTCTTCATCGGTGAGGACAGCGACGTGACCATCGTCGCCGGCTGCGGCATCCACAACTGCGGGGTGCAGGCCTCGGAGCACTCGGGCATCCACACCTTCCACGTGGGCAAAAACGCCCGGGTGCGCTATGTGGAAAAGCACTACGGCGAGGGGGACGGCTCCGGCGAGAACATCATGAACCCCACCACCGTGGTAGAGCTGGACGAGGGGGGCTACATGGAGATGGAGACCACCCAGATCAAGGGGGTGGACTCCACCGTCCGCACCACCACCGCCAAGCTGGGCCCCGGCGCCACCCTCATCATCAAGGAGAAGGTGATGACCCACGGCAAGCAGCTGGCCAAGTCCGACTTCACTGTGGACCTGGACGGCGAGGGCTGCCACACCAACGTGATCTCCCGCTCGGTGGCCCGGGACCAGTCCAAGCAGATTTTCCTGGCCCGCATCAACGGCAACGCCGCCTGCTACGGCCATTCCGAGTGCGACGCCATCATCATGGACGAGGGGGTGGTGTCCGCCATTCCCGAGGTCACTGCCAACTGCCTGGACGCCCAGCTGGTCCACGAAGCCGCCATCGGCAAGATCGCTGGGGAGCAGCTTACCAAGCTGATGACCCTGGGGCTGACAGAAAAAGAGGCCGAGGAGCAGATCGTCAACGGGTTTTTGAAGTAATGGGCCACTATATTCAGGCCGTTATCGGCAAGCGGGAGGCTGTCCGGTCCTTTGCGGACCGCTGGGTTCCGGCGGAGGTGGTAGACCTGCCCCAGGACTGCGCTCTGGTTTTTCTCACCGACGCCCTCTTTGACGGCATCACCGAGCTGTTTGACGAACCCGACCGGGAACCGACTTCCCCTCTGACTCTGTTTACCTCCGCCATCCGCCGGGCCCTGGAGGAGGCCGCCCGCCCCGGTCCCCTGGCCTATATCGAGACCGACTACGCCGGGGGCCGCGGCACTCAGGCCGGAGTGCTGCTGGAACATGGCGCAGTCAAAATGGGTCCGCTGGAGGGGACAGGGACCATCGACCGACTGCTGAAAGCCATTGGGGTCTGGCACCGCCCCGGGGAGGACGAGTTCGACGCCCTGGGCCTGGGGCAGTACCGCCACATGCCCGGGGAATAAAAGGAGGAATTTCTATGTTCCCACTCGCAACCGCCGCACAGATGAAGGAGCTGGACCGCCGGGCCATTGAGGAGCGGGGCATACCCTCCCTGGAGCTGATG
Source organism: uncultured Bacillota bacterium (assembly GCA_947649625.1). Taxonomy (GTDB): domain Bacteria; phylum Bacillota; class Clostridia; order Oscillospirales; family Oscillospiraceae; genus Lawsonibacter. Next base: position 1,698 of record CANSSJ010000022.1, read on the forward strand.
GACCACGCCGCTCAGTGTGTGGCCGTCCAGGTCCGGGAGCTGGTAGACAAGGAGCGGTCCAAATGTGTCGCTTTCTCTTCCGCGGTTATCTTTGCCCGCTCCAAGTCTGACGAAAAGCCCACCTCTGAGGAGAAACGGCAGATGAAGGAGCTGGAAAGGATCGTCACCTCCAAGAATCGGGACAAGACCCCCAGAATTGCCATCTTCTGCGGTCCGGGCAACAACGGTGGGGACGGTATCGCCGCCGCCCTCCACCTGGGCGGGTATCACGTCCGGGTGTTTCTGGTGGGGGACCGGGCCAAAATGACTCCGGACGCCAGGGCGATGGAGGAGCGGCTCGTTGCCGCCGGGGGTGCGCTGGAGGACTTCACCATCGACATGACCAGCAGGGAGGCGCTGGAGGGCTCCCTGACCTTTGAGCAGCAGAAGATCACCACCTGGCTGTCCACCTGCGACTGCATCGTGGACGCCCTCTTCGGCATCGGCCTCACCCGCCCGGTGGAGGGCCGCTTCCTGACGGCCATCCGACTGATGAACGGCCGGTCCTGCCCGGTGGTGGCCTGCGACGTCCCCTCCGGGGTGAACGCCGACACAGGGGAAATTTTAGGGGAGGCCGTCCAGGCCAAAATGACTGTTACTTTTACCCGTGGCAAGCCAGGGCTGTACCTGGGGGAGGGGGGTGTCCGGGCCGGGGAGGTCCGGGTGATGGAGATTGGCATCCCCCACGACCTGGAGCATGATCTGAACTGCCAGGGGCCTGTGGTCTACGCGGTGGACGAGGCCGGCCAGTGCCTGCCCCGCCGCCCCCGGACCGCCCACAAGGGGGATTTTGGAAAACTTTTCATCCTGGCCGGGAGCGAGGGGTTCACCGGGGCCCCCGTTCTGGCGGCCAGAGCCGCCCTGCGGGCCGGGGCGGGGCTGGTGTACCTGGGTGTGCCCCGGGACATCTACCCCATCATCGCCGTCAAGTGCGACGAAGCCATGCCCTTCCCCCTGCCCGAGGACTACGCCGCCATTTTGGAGCGGGCCCGGGACTGCGACGTGGCTCTGATCGGTCCCGGACTGGGCCGGGCTCCGGAGACAGAAAAGCTAGTCCTGTCCCTGCTGGCCGATCTGGACTGTCCCGTGGTGCTGGACGCCGATGGCATAAACGCTCTGGCGGGGCATATAGATATCTTGGACAAACGGAGCGCCCTTACCGTCCTCACCCCCCACGAGGGAGAGTTTGCCCGGCTGACGGGGTGCGCTCTGCCCGTTAAGGACCGGCTGACCGCCGCCCGGGACTTTACCCGGGAGCACGGCTGTGTCCTGGTCCTCAAGGGGCACGGCACCGTCACCGCCGCCCTGGACGGCACGGCGTACATCAACGCCACTGGCAACCCCGGCATGGCCAAGGGGGGCTCAGGGGACGTGCTGGCGGGGATGATCGCCGCCCTGCTGGGGCAGAAGCACCTGAGACAGGAGCGCCGGGAGGGGGACAACACCACGGAGCTGACGGCCCAGGCGGTCCAGCTCCACGGGCTGGCCGGCGACCTGTGCGCCCAAAAATTGGGGGAGTACGCCATGCTCCCCACTGATTTGATCGAGGCTCTGCCCGAGGTCCTGCGGGAACGGACGGAGGACGGAATGTAGGGCGCGACGACCTCGGCGCGCCGCTCTGAAAGGATACAGGTTTTGTTTGCGGCGGGCCGAGTCGTCCCGCCCTACAACCAGATTATTAACTCTATGGAGGTATCACCGTGCGCAAACGTCTGCTTTGCGTACTAATGACAACCCTCCTGCTGGCGGGCTGCGGCCCGGCGGGGGTGAGCGAGGCGGAGGAACTGGCCCTGGCCATCCGGGGGGAGTATCTGGCTATGGACAGCTGCGCCCTCCAGGCGGCAGTGACCGCCGACTACGGACAGCGGGTATACCGGTATGAGATGGCCGTCTCGGTGAACGGGGAAGAGACCCTTCTCACCCTGTCCGCCCCGGAGACGGTGGCGGGGCTCACCGCCCGGATGGCCGGGGAGGAGAACTTTTTGGAGTATGACGGCGTCTCGGTAGAGACCGGCCCGCTGGATGAGAGCGGCCTCACCCCCGTCTCCGCCGTCCCTGCCCTGCTGGAGGCGGCCCGCTCCGGCTACATGACCGCCTGTGCCTTGGAGGAGGACGGGACCCTGCTCCGGGTGGACTGCGGCGACCCCACGGGTTCCCCCGGCACGGGCACCGAGACCGCCCTGTGGTTCGAGGCCTCCACCCACGCTCTGGTGCGGGGGGAGGTCAGTGTGGACGGATTTCGGGTGATTCTGTGCGAATGTTCCGGCTTTGCCGGGAACTGATAAGAAAGAGGGATATACACATGACAGACAAACGAGAGACCCGCGCCTGGGTGGACATCGACCTGGACGCCCTGGCCCACAACTACCAGTCCCTGCGCAGCTGGGTCCGTATGAGCGAGAAGCCCGGCGAGCCGGTAAAGCTGCTGGGTATGGTAAAGGCCAACGCCTACGGCCACGGGGCCCCGGCCATCGGGCGGAAGCTCCAGGAGCTGGGGGCGGAGATGCTGGCGGTGGCCTGCCTGGACGAGGCTGTCCAGCTCCGGGAGGCGGGAATCACCATCCCCATCCTCTGCCTGGGTCAGACCCCGGTGGAGCTGGCGGGTGACCTGCTGGAGTACGACGTCACCCAGACGGTGGGCGACCTGGAGATGGGCCGGGCCCTGTCCGCCGCCGCGGTGGCGGCGGGGAAGGAGCTGACCATCCACATCAAGCTGGATACCGGCATGGGCCGGCTGGGCTTCATGTGGCGGGAGGGGAGCCAGACCAAGACTGTGGAAGAGATCAAGGCCCTGTGCGCCCTGCCCGGCCTGCGGGCGGAGGGCCTGTTCACTCACTTCGCCGCCGCCGACGAGGAGATCGACTACACCGAGCTCCAGGGCCGCCGGTTCCGGGAGGCCCGGACTACCCTGGAGCAGGCGGGCATCTCCCTGAAAAATTACCATTGCGCCTCCAGCGCCGCTGTGGTAAACTATCCTTGGACCCATATGAACATGATCCGGCCTGGCATCGCCATGTACGGCCACTACCCCGACCCGGCCAGCGAGCTCCGGGGCGCCCCCGACCTGCGCCCGGTGATGACCCTGAAGGCCCGGGTCACCTCGGTGCGCACCATGCCCCAGGGAGCCAAGCTGGGCTACGGCTGTACCGCCGTGCTGGAGCGGGAATCCCGGATCGCGGTGCTGTCCATCGGCTACGCTGACGGCCTGCCCCGGTCCCTGTCCAACAAGCTCCAGGTGAAGCTCCACGGCGTCCCCTGTCCCATTCTGGGCCGCATCTGCATGGATATGTGCATGGCCGACGTCACCGCCCTGCCCCAGGTGAAGGTGGGGGACGTGGCGGTGATCTACGACAGGGACCTGAACCGCGTCGCCGAGCTGGCCGGAACCATCACCGACGAATTGGTCTGCCGTGTGAGCAGCCGAGTTCCCCGGGTATACTGGGAGAACGGAACCCGTATCCCCTGATTATTTGAGAAAAGCCCGTGGACAGGCTGTGGCACCGCCTGTCCGGCCCCGTGACCGCCCGGCCCGTCCCGACATAGGATGGGTTGGAGCGCGGGGGCGTGACCGCCCCCGGGTTTGCGGGGCGCGGCGGGCTCTGGAGTGGGCTGGGGCCCTCTGTGGCCATATAAATGCTCAAAAACTTTTCCGAGAGAGGTATAAGGCCCGCCGCCCCGTGGGAGAATCATAGTACAGCGTTACATACGACTACTTCGGCTGTAACGCGGTGCTATCTTCCAGCGGAGTGTGAGTGTACTTGGATAACAGCGTAAAACGAGGCGACATCTTCTACGCCGATTTAAGCCCTGTGGTGGGCAGTGAGCAGGGGGGCGTGCGCCCTGTCCTGATCGTACAGAACGACACCGGCAACCGCCACAGCCCCACCGTGATTGCCGCGGCCATCACGTCTCAGACCGGGAAGGCCCGGCTGCCCACCCATATCTCGGTGGCGCCTTTGAGCTGCGGTCTGCCCAAGGAGTCGGTGATCCTGCTGGAGCAGGTGCGCACCTTGGATAAACGCCGCCTGCGGGAGAAGATGGGCCGGCTGGACGACGGTGTGATGAAGCAGGTGGACGCCGCCATCGCGGTGAGCTTCGGCCTCCACCCGGAGACGATGGTATAACGGTAGGGGGCGGCCTCTGCGCCGCCCCGCTTTTCCAGAGAGCCACAACTGTGCAGGGCCGGATATTATCCGCCCGCGGCCATTCCCACATAGGAAAACGGGCGGCTGACAGCCGCCCCTGCATAAAAAGGAGACATACCCATGAAAAAAACGGACAAGCGTTGGACCATTCGCCTGGGCGCCCTGGCTCTGGCCGCCGTGCTGGCGGGCACCAGCGCGGCCCTGGCCGCGGGGGGCGACCAGAGCGACCCCCTGATTACCCTGAGCTACCTGAACCAGACCGCCGTCCCCCAGATCGTCAAACAGGTGGAGGAGAAGACCGCCGCCAGACAGAAGGAGCTGGAACAGACCTTCGCCAACCAGATCAGCCAGTATCTCCAGCAGGGAGGACAGGGCACTCCCTCCGGCGGCTCCGCCTCCTATACACTGGTATCCATGACCAGCGGACAGGTCATGTCCCTGGGGGTGGGGTGCGAGGTGCTCCTCCGGGTGGGAACAGCCACAGTCCGGTCTGACGGCAGCCCCGCCCTGGTTGACCTGACCTCCGGCGGGACGGTGAACCCCGGCACCTCCCTGACCAAGAACCACCTGTACATGTCCACCATCGAGGGCCGGACCCTCGCCGCCACCGCCAACACCGTGAAGGTGCTGGTCCGGGGGAGCTACTCGGTGGCGTAATGCAAGAAGCGCGCCCGTCCGGATGTTCCCCGGACGGGCGTTTTTCGCTATTCAGACATGCTCCCCTCGCCGCCCATCAGGGCGGTGAGCCGCTCGATGTGCTCCAGGGGAAAGGGGGGCTGGGCCAGGGGCCGCAGGGCCACCGACATCAGCTTCATAGGGTTGTCGTCGGCGGCGGTGCGGTTGGAGCTCAGCCTGCCGCACCGGCGGCACCGGTGGATGACGGCCCACTCGCCGCCCTTACGCACCCATACGCCGATGGGCTCCATAATTCCGCCGCAGTCAGAGGCCCGGTCTCCCGGTTCCTCATCCACATGGAGGCTGCACAGGCAGTTGGGACAGTGGTTGCGGTGAGCGCTGCCCGCCGCCTCTGGAACTACCGGACGGCCGCACACCCTACAGGTGAAGCTGTCGCGGCAGGGGTGGGTTTTAAAATAGCCTTTTTCAAAAGATTTTCGTTTGTTTTCCCGGTTCATGGGATGATTTCCTCCTAAAAGATTGGTGTTTCTTTTGGGAGGCGTCGCGAAGTGTTTGGGCGAAACCTCCCGGCTTAACCCGCACGCTCCGAATCAAAATAATAGTTCATAAAGATTCCTCTCCGCTTCTGATTGTTGTGCCGGCCACAACGAGAAATATTATAGCACAGAAAAATATACTTTTCAACCCGTCATTTCAAAGGCTTTTTTATTGATTTTCCAGTTCCCAGCGAGTATAATGAGAAAATCCGAGGAAAAGGAGTTTTCATTATGAAAGACATGAGATTACCTCAGGGGTACAAGCCCCTGCTGTCCATCTATGAGACCCAGCGGGCCATCGACCTGGGCAACCGCCTCTTTGCCGACAAGCTGGCCGGGGCCCTGCGGCTGCACCGGGTGTCCGCCCCTCTGTTTGTGGCGGTGTCCTCCGGCCTGAACGACGACCTGAACGGCGTGGAGCGGGCGGTGGCCTTCGACATCAACGGCGTGGAGGGGGACGCCGCCGTGGTCCACTCCCTGGCCAAGTGGAAGCGGTTTGCCCTCAAGCGCTACCAGTTCCACCCGGGCGAGGGTCTGTACACCAACATGAACGCCATCCGCCGGGACGAGGAGCTGGACTCCCTCCACTCCGCCTACGTGGACCAGTGGGACTGGGAGAAGATCATCACCCGGGAGGAGCGGAACACCGACTTTTTGAAGCAGACGGTGTGCTCCATCGTCAACGCCCTGTTTGAGACCCAGTCCTTCCTGCGCACGGTGTTCTCCCAGTTGAACGTCCTGCCCCAGGTGTCTACCGACATCGCCTTCATCACGACCCAGGAGCTGGAGGACCTGTTTCCTGGTCTGACCCCCAAGGAGCGGGAGGACGCCTTTGTGAAGGACCACCCCACCACCTTCCTCATGGGCATCGGCGGCAAATTGAAGTCCGGCAAGCCCCACGACGGCCGGGCCCCCGACTACGACGACTGGAATCTGAACGGCGACCTGCTGGTGTGGGACAGCGTGGGCCAGCGGTCCTTTGAGCTGTCCTCTATGGGTATCCGGGTGGACGAGGAGAGCCTGGCCCGGCAGCTCGAGCTGGCCGGCTGTGAGGAGCGGCGGGAGCTGCCCTTCCACAAAATGCTGCTGAACGGCGAGCTGCCCCTGACCATGGGGGGCGGCATCGGCCAGAGCCGGGTGTCCATGCTGCTGCTGGGCAAGGCCCACATCGGAGAGGTCCAGTCCTCCCTGTGGGATGAGGCCAACATTGCCGCCGCCGAGGCGGCGGGGATTACCCTGCTGTGATTGCAATTACCCAACTGAACACCTCCGAAGTTCTGCGCTATATGGGCTGTCCCCCGGAGAAGGCGGACGGATTTCTGACGGCCCAGGTGGAGGCCTGCGCCCGGGAGGTGCTGGAGGTCATCCGCCCCCGGTGGAGCTGGCGGGAGCTGGGGTTGTCCTTCGAGGAGGAGGGCGTGCGGCTGGAAAACGGTCTGCTTTTGCCGGGAGAGGACCTGAAGCGGCACCTGTCTGGCTGTGTCCGGGCGGCAATCTTCTGCGCCACCCTGGGGGCGGAGGCGGACGCGCTCATCCGCCGTACCGAGCGGCTGGACATGGGCCGCGCCCTAACCCTGGACTGCTGCGCCTCGACAGCGGTGGAGGCTGTGTGTGATCAGATTGAGGAGGAGCTGCAAAGCAAATTTCCGGGCTGTTCCTTCCCCTTCCGGTACAGTCCGGGCTACGGCGACCTGCCCCTGGAGGTCCAAGGGCCCCTGCTGGACCTGCTGGACGCCCCACGGCGGGCTGGGCTGTGCGCCACGGCCAGCCATCTCCTCACCCCCCGGAAGTCGGTGACCGCCATTCTGGGGATATCAGACAAAGAGATCGAGAGAACAAAACGAAGCTGCCTGGGCTGTCCCGCTCAGGGGAGCTGTCAATACCGAAAGGCGGGCGGACACTGTGGAATTTCGTGAACTTTTAAGAGCTCCCGGCCCTGTGATTCTGGACGGCGGCCTGGGCACCATGCTCCAGGCCAAGGGGTTAAAGCTGGGAGAATACCCGGAGCTGGCCGCCCTGGACCATCCGGACTGGCTGCTGGACATCCACCGCTCCTATGTGGAGGCGGGGACCCAAATTCTGTGCGCCGGCACCTTCGGGGCCAACCGGGAGAAGCTCCGCCGCACCGGCAGGACGGTGGAGGAGGTCATTCCCCCCTCTATCGCCATTGCCCGGGAAGCGGCGGGGGATAGGGCCCTGGTGGCCCTGGATCTGGGCCCCATCGGCCAGCTGCTGGAGCCCACCGGCACCCTGGATTTTGAGACGGCGGTGGATATCTTCTCTCAGCAGGTGCGGTGCGCCGTTGAAGTGGGAGTGGACCTGGTGAAAATCGAGACCATGACCGACTTGCAGGAGTGCCGGGCCGCCCTGCTGGCGGTGAAGGAGAACTCTACCCTGCCCGTCATTGTCTCCCTCACCTATGAGGAGCGGGGCCGGACCTTTTTAGGCCACTCTCCCGCCTGTGCCGCCCTCACCCTGGAGGGCATGGGAGCCGACGTCATCGGCGTCAACTGCTCCCTGGGCCCCCGGGAGATGCCCGCCCTGGTGGAGGAGCTGACCCGCTGGACTACCTTGCCCATCTCTGTCAAGCCCAACGCCGGCCTGCCCGACCCCGGCGGGGCGGGGTACGACATCACGGCGGACGAGTTTGCCGCCGCTATGGCGGAATTGACGGAATTGGGCGTCAAGCTCTACGGCGGCTGCTGCGGCACCACCCCGGAATATATTGCTAAAATGTGCAAGGCTCTGGAGGGAAGAACTATCCGGGACATTTCCCGCCAGGTTCCCGCGGCGGTGTGCAGTCCGGTGCAGGTGGTCCCCATCGACCGGGTGCGGGTCATCGGCGAGCGTATCAACCCCACGGGCAAAAAGCGGATGAAGGAGGCCCTCCTCCGGGACGACATCGACTACATGCTGGGCCAGGCCCTGGAGCAGACCCAGGCCGGGGCGGACATCCTGGACGTAAACGTGGGCCTGCCCGAGATCGATGAGGCCGGTATGATGGTCAAGGTGGTGAAGGCCCTCCAGGGGGTCACCGACGCCCCGCTCCAGCTGGATTCCACCCGCCCCGAGGTGCTGGAGAAGGCCCTGCGGGTGTACTGCGGTAAGGCCATTGTCAACTCGGTGAACGGGGATGAGGAGACGCTGGACGCCATCCTGCCCCTGGTGAAGAAGTACGGCGCGGCGGTGGTGGGTCTCACCCTGGACAAGAACGGCATCCCCAAAACCGCTCTGGACCGGCTGGATATCGCCCGACGCATCCTGAACCGGGCCCTGAACTACGGCATCCGGCGGGAGGATGTGTACATAGACTGTCTCACCCTCACCGTGTCAGCCGAGCAGGAGGCGGCCTCCCAGACGCTGGAGGCCCTATCCCGGGTAAAGAAAGAGCTGGGGCTGAAAACCGTGCTGGGGGTGTCCAATATCTCCTTCGGTCTGCCCGCCCGGCCCCTGGTGAATCAGAATTTCCTGATGATGGCCATGACGAAGGGGCTGGACCTGCCCATCATCAACCCCAACCTGGAGGCCATGATGGCCGCCGTCCGCTGCTACCACCTGCTCATGAATATCGACACCGACGCCCGGGAGTATATCGCCGCCTACGGCAGCGCCACCGTGTCTACCTCCATCACCGCCGGGGCGGGACAGCCTCAGACCGCCGCTCCCTCCGGGGAGCGGACGCTGGAGCAGATCGTCGTTTCCGGCCTGAAGGGGGAGGCCCCCGCCGCCACAAGGAAGCTGCTGGAGACCATGGACAGCATGGCGGTGGTGGACGATATCCTCATCCCCGCCCTGGACAAGGTAGGCGCGGACTTCGAGGCGGGGAAGGTCTTCCTGCCCCAGCTCATCCAGGCTGCCGGGGCTGCTCAGGCCGCCTTTGAGGTCATCCGGGAGGGGCTGTCCGTCCAGCCGGGCGGGCAGGGAGAGCCGAAAGGAATTATCGTACTGGCTACCGTCAAGGGGGACATCCATGACATCGGCAAGAACATCGTCAAGGTTCTGCTGGAAAACTACGGCTACCCGGTGGTGGATTTGGGCAAGGACGTGGAGCCCGCCGCCGTGGTGGAGGCCGCCAAGAAGCACGGAGCCCCGCTGGTGGGCCTGTCCGCCCTGATGACTACCACCCTGGGCAGTATGGAGGAGACCATCAGATTGCTCCGGGCGGAGCAGGTCCCCTGCAAGGTGGTGGTGGGGGGCGCGGTGCTCACCGCCGACTACGCCAAAAGGATCGGCGCCGACTTCTACGCCAGAGACGCCAAGGGGAGCGTGGATGTGGCCCGGCAGGTAATTGGATAAACGGAGGGGGCGGCCCGCAGGGCCGCCCCTTAACTGTTGCTTTCCCCGAGCCGATATGATAAAATAGGAAAAACCGTCGAAACGGGGGAGACGCTATGAATCCTTACCCGTCCGAGTGGGACGTTATGGAAGAAGAACAGCCGATTGTTGAGGCGGAATATGAGCCGCCCCAGCCTGTCCCTGCACCCCGGCCCAGCCGCCAGGCTCCGCCGCCCCGAGCGCGGCAGCAGCGCCCCGGCCGTCAGGGCGGGAACGGGCTGAATATCCTGTCGCTGGCCATCTCGGTCCTCGCCCTCATCCTGGCCGCCATCGCTCTTTTCTTCGCGCTGCGGCCGGAGCCGGAACCGGAGGAGCCTCCCGCTCCGCCGCCTGTGGAGGAGCCGGTCACCTTCCGCTTCGGCGACCGGGTGATGACACCTCTGGAGGGGATGCCCCTCAATCCCTACGACCGGGCCGGTTTTTCTCTGGATGAAAAGGGCAGGGTCACATATGAGGGAGCCAGGACGGGGGTGGACGTGTCTACCTATCAGAAGGAGATCGACTGGCAGGCGGTGGCCGGCGACGGAATTGACTTCGCCATCCTCCGCCTGGGCTACCGGGGCTACACCGAGGGAGGACTGTTTCTGGACCAGACCTTCGAGACCAACCTCCGGGGGGCGCTGGACGCCGGGCTGGAGGTAGGAGTCTACTTCTTCTCCCAGGCCATCACCCCGGAGGAGGCCGAGGCTGAGGCCGCCTACATCCTCAACGCCATAGAAGGGTATGAGGTCACCGGCCCAATCGCTTTTGACTGGGAGCCTATTGCGCCGGGAAACAATGCCCGCACCGATGGCCTGGACAACGACACCCTGACCCGGTGTGCCGCCGCTTTCTGTAAGAAAATTGAGGGGGCGGGCTATACTCCGGCGGTCTACTTCAACCAGAGCCTGGGTTATCTCCGCTACGACCTGCGGGAGCTGACGGAGTATGATTTGTGGCTGGCGGAGTATGACACAAAACCGGACTTCTACTACCACTTCGACCTGTGGCAGTACACCCACACCGGCCGGGTGGCCGGCATTGAGGGCGACGTGGACCTGGACCTGGACCTGCGCTGAGTTCTGAAAACGAAGACCGCCTCCCCGACAGGGGAGGCGGTGTTTTACGACTTGGGTTTGGGTTTGCAGATGAGGGCCACCAGAAAGCCAAAGAAAATGGCGGCGGTGATCCCGCCGGCGGCGGCGGCGGAGCCGCCGGTGAGGGCGCCCAGCAGGCCGTCCTCCGCCACTGCCTTTTTGACCCCCTTGGCCAGCAGGTGGCCGAAGCCGGTGAGGGGCACCGTGGCCCCTGCGCCCCCCCAGTCCACCAGGTACTGGTACACCCCAACGCCGCTGAGCACCACCCCGGCGGTGACATAGGATACCAGAATTTTGGCGGGTGTGAGGGGGGTCTTGTCGATGAGCACCTGCCCGATGACGCACAGGATACCCCCGCAGAGAAACGCCTTTAAATATTCCATAAAACCACCTTATTTTGTCGTCGAAATCGCGATGGCATGGCAGATGCCGGGGATGCTCTCCCCCTGAAAGGCGGAGGTGGGGGAGTGGAGGGCTCCGGTGGGGCAGAAGAGGATATTTTTCCACTTGCCCGCCTTCACGTTGTTTAAAATGTGCCCGGTGAGCACCGAGGCGCAGCACCCGCAGCCCGAGCCGCCGCAGTGTACGTCCTGATTTTTCACGTCGAAGATCATAGCGCCGCAGTCGGCGTGGTTTTTCATCTGGATGCCGTCCTGACGCAGCAGTTCAATGAGCAGTTCGCTGCCCAATACGCCCAGATCGCCGGTAAAAATCATGTCGTAACTGCTGGGGGAGCGGCCCGTGTCCTGAAAGTGGGCGGTGATGGTGGCATGGGCCGCCGGAGCCATGGCCGCCCCCATGTTGTTGGTGTCGGTGATCCCCTTGTCCACGATCTTGCCCACGGTGACGTGGGTGATATAGGGCCCCGGGCCCTCCCGGGCCAGCACCGCCGCCCCGGCGGCGGTGGCGGTCCACTGGGCGGTGGGGGTGCGCTGCCCGCCGTATTCCAGGGGGGTGCGGTACTGCCGCTCCGCCGAGCAGAAGTGGGAGGAGGCGGTCACCGCCGCCCACTCCCCAAAGCCGCCGTCCAGGGTCATGGCCGCCAGGGCCAGCCCCTCGCCCATGGTGGAGCAGGCCCCGTACAGGCCGAAGAAGGGCACCTGCTGGTCCCGGGCGGCGAAGGCGGAGCCAATGCACTGGTTGAGCAGGTCGCCGGCGAAGAGCCAGTCCAGGGCGGACGTCGCCTGCCCCGCTTTGTTCAGGGCCAGGCCCAGGGCCTGCTTCTGCATGGCGCTCTCCGACTTCTCCCAGGTGGATTCGCCGAAGGTGTCGTCCCCGTCGATATAGTCGAAGGTGTCGGCCAGAGGGCCCTCCCCTTCCTTTTTGCCCGCCACGTTGGCCCAGGCGGCCAGGGCGGGCGGGTTGGCCAGGGCCGCCGTCTGGCTTCCGATTTTTTTGGTCGTCATAGTCTCACCTCCTGGCTATTTTTCCGCCAACGGGAGAAAATATGTTTGACCTGCATGATTATTTTTCGTATAATGGGAGTACCTTGTAGGGGCGGCCGGTGGCCGCCCGGTCGTAAGGAGGTCTGCCTGTGGAACACGAGGTCTATATTGAAGCGGGTTATATGGATGAGGGGGTGGAGGTTCCCCCGGCGGTGGAGGAACAGATCCGGCGCTCCGTCCTGGCCACGCTGGAGGACGAGGGGGTGGACGTGCCCTGCATGATCGCTGTGATCGTCACCGACGATGCGGTCATCCGCCAGACCAATCTGGACAACCGGGGGGTGGACCGGGCCACTGACGTGCTGTCCTTCCCCATGTTTCCCATGAAGCCGGGGGAGAAGCCCCGGGCGGAGTGGGCGGACCCCGGCGCGGATAAGGTGTATCTGGGGGACATGATGATCTCCCTGGAGCGGGCCAACGCCCAGGCGGCGGAGTTCGGCCACTCCCCGGAGCGGGAGGTGTGCTACCTGGCCGTCCACTCGGTGCTCCACCTGCTGGGCTACGACCACCTGGACGAGGGCCCCATGAAGGCCCAGATGCGGGAGCGGGAGGAGGCCATTCTGGGCAAGCTGGGGATTACCCGGGAGGGCGCGGAATGAAACGCGGACTGCCGTTCCTGGCGCTGTGCATTCTTTTGCTGACCGGATGTCAGCAGGAGGAGAAACCTCCGGCCTCCTCCCAACTGCCGGAACCCGCCCCAAAAACCGCCCAGGAGCTGCTGGAGGAGCAGCCCGTTGACGACACCCACGACGCCTTCCTGGTGGACACCGGCGGGCGGATGGGCACCCTGCTGGTAAAGACGGAGCTGGTCCCCTATGAGGAGCCGGCAGAGCTGCGCTACTACCTGCATGTCTCCATCTGGGACCCGGCGGCCCCGGAAGAGCCCATCCAAATGCAGGAGATCGACTGGGAAACCGTCCACTATGGGGAGCACCAGATTTTGGACGTGAATTTCGACGGCTATTCGGACTTCACCTATCTCTACGCCCGGGGCATCCAGGTGGAGATGTACCACTGTATGCTCTGGGACGAGGAGCAGGGGCTATTTGTGGAGCTGCCGGTATACGCCGAGATACCCTCGCCCAATGTCCGGCCGGAAAGTCGGACCATCGTCGGCTGGAGCCGCGACAGCGGCGCCGGGAACGGGACGACTCCGGTCTACCAGTGGGTGGACGGGGAGCTGGTCTGTGTGCGAAGGATCGAGACGTTCCTAAAGGACTGGGGGGATTCCGACAGCCCCTTTGTGCTGACGGTGGAGGAGCGGATCGATGGGAAATTGACTGAGGTATACCGCATGGAATTTCCACCTGATTCCACGGAGTATTTGACAGAACAGATGAAATGGGAAGACTTGGACTATCATGGAGAAGAAGCCGGCAATAACTGAAAAAGGAGAATCGTTATGAAAAAGATCAAGCTGACCGCCATCGAGGACGAATTTGACGACTATGAGGAGATGGGCCGCCGGGAGGGGAAGAGCTGGAACTTCGAGTTCGACCTGACCCCCTATATCGTCACCTGCGTCATGGCCTGCGGCATCATGTTCGTGACCCGCTTTGTGCGCAAGCATGTATTCCATGAGGACCTGTACAAAAAATATCATTTCTAATTCATGAAGTCCGGGAAAGCGCTCACACCCGGAGAGAAAGTGAGGATCATCTATGATTAAAAAATCCGGTATTATCACCATCTGCGGACGGCCCAACGTGGGCAAGTCCACCCTGACCAACGCCTTTGTGGGGGAGAAGGTGGCCATTGTCACCAGCAAGCCCCAGACCACCCGAAACCGCATCTGCGGCATCAAAAATCGGGGGGAGAGCCAGTTTGTCTTTGTGGACACCCCCGGCCTGCATAAGGCCCGTACCCGGCTGGGGGACTACATGGTCAACGTGGTGAAAGAGAGCGTGTCCGACGTGGACGCCGTACTCCTGCTGGTGGAGCCCATCCCCAACGTGGGGGAGCCGGAACAGCAGCTCATTGGCCGGATCAAAACCTTGAACTGCCCGTCGGTGCTTGTGATTAACAAGATTGACGCTCTGGAGCAGAAGGACAAGCTCCTGGAGGTCATCCAGGCCTACAGCCAGGTGCACGAGTTTGATGCGGTGGTGCCCATCTCCGCCAAAACCGGCCAGGGGGTGGAAGAGCTGCTCAACGTGCTGGAGGGGTACCTCCCCGAGGGGCCCCAGCTCTTCCCTGAGGACATGACCTCCGACCAGCCCGAGCGGCAGGTGATGGCGGAAATCATGCGGGAGAAGCTGCTCCTCCTGCTGGACAAGGAGATCCCCCACGGTACCGCCGTGGAGATCACCCGGTTCGCGGAGCGGGACGACGAGGTGGTGGAGGTGGAGGCCACCATCTACTGCGAGAAGAACAGCCACAAGGGCATCATCATCGGCAAGGGTGGGGGGATGCTGAAAAAGGCGTCTACCCTGGCCCGGCAGGATATGGAGAAGTTTATGGGGACCAAGGTGTTTTTGAAGACCTGGGTCAAGGTCAAGGAGAACTGGCGGGACAACCCGGCGGCCATCCAGAACTTTGGCTATGTGAAGGAGTAAAATTTACCGCTCATAGTCCCCGGGCAAAGGAGACAGTCTAATCCCAGAAAGAAAGGGAGGGCTGACACATGGACGAGCGGGGACTTTGGGAGCTGTTTTCCAGGACCGGCCTGCCGGCGGCCTGGCTGGCTCTGGCCGGGGAGCGGGAGGAGCGGTCTCGACAGCAGCGTGAGGAACTGGCCAGAACAGCTTTTCAGGCGAGAATTCAGAAGGTTTGACGGGAAGATTTCCCGTCTTACATAGGAGAAATGCCCATGCACATCACCACTAAGGCGCTGGTCCTGCGAGCGGTGGACTACAAGGAGACAGACAAAATCCTTACCCTGTTCACGCAGGAGCGGGGTAAGCTCACCGCCTCCGCCCGGGGGTGCCGGAAAAAAGGGAGCACCATCGCCGCCGGGTGCCAGCTGCTGGCCTGGTCGGAGATGGTGCTCTATGACTATCAGGGCCGCTGGTCCGTCAAGGAGGCGGCGGCCGAGCGGCTGTTTCAGGGGGTGCGGGACGACATCCGGCGGCTGGCCCTGGGGTGCTACTTCGCCGAGGCGGCTGAGCTGCTGGCAGTAGAGGGAGAGGAGAGCCCCGAGTTGCTGTCCCTGACCCTGAACAGCCTCCACGCCCTGGACAAGATGCAGGAAAAGCCCCTGGACCTGGTGAAGGCCGCCTTCGAGTGGAAGGCTATGGCCCTGGCGGGGTATGAGCCGCTGGTGGACGGCCGGGAGGTCCGGGGGGAGGGAATCTCTGTGTCGCTGCCTCCCCAGGCCCTGGCCGCGCTGGACCATATCCTCCACGGCGACCCTAAGCGGCTGTTCTCCTTCCGGCTGGAGGGGGAGGACCTGGAGCGGCTGGCCGATGGGGCGGAGGACTACTTATGTACCCAGTTGGAGCGGGGATTTTCCACGCTGGATTACTACAGGAGCCTGCAAATTCCGTAGGGGCGGCCCGTTTCTTATTCCAGAGGGAGGTCCCAGGGCAGATTATAGGGGCTGTCCGGGCGGAGCCACAGCGCCTTGTGGACGGCGCGGCGCATGTCCGCGCCAAGGGAGGGGGCCTCCATCCATTGCAGGCAGCGGGAGAGGAAACTTTCGCTCATCTCCTGCCAGCCGGAGAAGGTTTTCTGGATCAGCTTTCCCACCCGGCAGGAGCGTTTGACCATCTCTCTCCGGCTGATCCAGCCCAGGCGGAAGGCGATGGCCAGAAGCTGCGTACACCGGCACAGCTCCCAGGCCCGGTCCGCCTGGGTCCGGCACCTGAGAAAGCCGGGACCTGTGCTCATGTACTCCACCGTTTCCAGTAGTTCCCGTTTGCTGTGGATATCCCAGGGACTGTCCAGCATATTCAGAAAATACTGCCGCTGTTCCGCGCTGTTGCAGGGCCCCCGGCGGCCGCCCAGCAGGATGGGGGTGCTGTCATAGCGGGGCATGAGGCTGTTGTCCGGGATAAATTCGCAGTTGTACAGCGCCCAGTTGGCATAGGTGCCGAAAATCCATCTCTCCGTGTCATTTTGGGGGGACAGGTCCTGCTCCCGCCTGCGCAGCATGTGCAGGACCATGAGCACGATTGCCGCCAGCAGGAACGGAAGACCGGGCAGGCCGACCCGGACCGTGACGGCCAGGGCCGCACCCAGCAGGGCGGCGTATAAGTATGACATATCGATCCCTCCATAAAGCAAGACCCTCCGGCTTGGCCGGAGGGCTTTTCAACTTACTGCTGGGCTTCGACCTGGCCGAAGGTACGGCCGTTATAGGTCAGGCAATTCTTGCACATACGGTGAGGCAGCCGGTAAGCCCCGCACTTGGGGCAGGTCACGATACCGGGAGTTTCCAGCTTCCAGTGGGAGCTGCGCCGCTTATCGCGCCGGGCCTTGGATACTTTTCCCTTGGGGACCGCCATGGGTGACACCTCCTTCGGCTGTGCCGGTCAGGGCACATCTACTACTCACTCAGCTTCCTTATCCAACAGCTGCGCAAGGGCCGCCAGTCTTGGATCAACATCAGGTCCGCACCCGCAGGGGCCGAGGTTCAGGTCGGCTCCGCACTTGGCGCACAGCCCTTTGCAGTCGTCTGAGCAAAGGTTTTTGGTATCCATCGCGAGGATGAAGGCGGTGGACACCGCTTCGTCCAGGTCCAGCTCGGTGCCGTCCAGCAGGAGGATGTCGTCGTTCTCCTCGTCCTCCAGCTCCTGAGCCACCAGGCTGTCCAGCTTAACCACCTTTTCCCGGGAAAAGGGCTTTCCGCAGCGGTCGCATCGCAGTTCCAGGACGGAACGGGCCGTCCCCTCCAGCACCAGGGCGCCGGCGTGGTTGGTCACGCCGCCCTCTGCCTGGACGGGATGGACAATGGGGCGGCTTCCGTAGAAGTCCTCTCCGGACAGGTCCAACTGGAATTGGAACGTCTTTTTTGCGTCCGGGACATGGATGATATCGCGCAGATCCAGACGCATGGCGTTCCTCCCCGGGGATTTTCCCCATACTCGCAGAATGGTACGCAGGATATTATAAAGAATCCCGGCCCAAATGTCAAATACTTTTCACAAATTTCTCCACGAATTTTATTGACACCGGGGGCGGAATATGGTGAAATATTTTTTGCGGACGGAGGAGAGACGTTTTATGAAGGAATTTACCATTGGGAAAAACGACGCCGGGCAGCGGCTGGACCGCTGGCTGGCCAAGACTCTGCCCCTGCTCCCCGCCCCCCTGGCCCAGAAGTACATCCGGCTCAAGCGGGTAAAGGTGAACGGCAAGGGCTCCAAGCGAGACGTGCGGCTGAATGCAGGGGACGTGCTCCAACTGTACATCAACGACGAGTTTTTCGACCGCCCCACCCCGGAGAACGCCTTTTTGTCCCTCTACCAGCCCAAGCTGAACATCCTCTATGAGGACGAGCACATCCTCTTAGTGGACAAGCGCCCCGGGCTGGTGGTCCACCCCGACGAGAATGAGCGGGTGAACACCCTCCTTACCCATATCCAGGCCTATCTCTATCAGAAAAAAGAGTGGTCTCCCTACCGGGAGAACTCCTTCGCCCCCGCCCTGTGCAACCGCATCGACCGAAACACCGGGGGAATCGTCATCGCCGCCAAGACCGCCGAGGGGCTGCGGGTGATGAACCAGAAGATCAAGGACCGGGAGCTGACAAAACTGTATCTGTGCGCGGTCCGGGGAAGGATGTCCCCGCCAGAGGGACGGCTGGAGGGGTATCTCTTTAAGGACGAGGTGAAAAAGCAGGTCTACGTCCGGAAGAGGCCCGAGCCGGGGGCCAAGACGGCTGTCACCGATTACAGGACCCTGGCGGTGAAAAACGGCCTGTCCCTGGTGGAGTGCGACCTGATTACCGGCCGGACCCACCAGATCAGGGCCCAGTTCGCCGCCGCCGGCCACCCTCTTCTGGGGGACGGCAAGTACGGCAGCGAGCGGGAAAACCGAAAATACGGCCGCCACGGCCAGGCGCTGTACTCCTACAAGCTCATGTTTCAGTTCACCACCGATGCTGGGCCGTTGGAGGTCCTCAACGGCCAGACCTTCCAGGTGGAGGACGTGGATTTTGTAAGAGAGTATTTCCCTGAGGTTCAAAGTCTGTAAGAGAAAACCGCCTGCGATTCGCAGGCGGTTTTAAGATTACTGCACCGGCTCAAAGTCGGAGGCGGGACGGCGGCAGATGGGGCAGACGAAGTCGTCGGGGAGGGTGTCGCCCTCGTAGATGAAGCCGCAGATCTTGCAGACGAAGCCCTTGGGCTTGGCGGGGGCCTCCTCCTGGACGGGGGCGGGCTCCTCGCCCTTCACCGACGCGGCCAGGGCCTGGGCCAGGGCGTCCAGCTCCCCCTCCTGGCCGGGGGCCAGGGCGGATTTCAGGGTGACGGGGGCCTCCAGGACCTCCATGTTCTTCATGCCGCCCAGAATTTCCGCCATCAACTTGCCGCTGGCGGGGGCCCAGGAGCCGTTCTGGATCAGGGCTACCTTCCGGTTTTGCAGGTTGTGGTGGGCCAGGTCCCGGAGGAGGTGCTCCATGGGGTCGAAAATGCCGTTGTTGTAGGTGGGGCAGGCGAAGACAATGTGGCTGTATTTGAAGCAGTCGGACAGCACATAGGAGTAGTGGGTGATGGACACGTCGTGCATCTCCACGGGGATGCCCAGCTCGGCCAGGCGGCAGGCCAAGATGTTGGCGGCGGTCTCGGTGTGGCCGTAGATGGAGGCGAAGGGGATTACCACCCCCTGGACCTCGGGCTCATAGCTGGCCCACTTCACGTAGCGGTCGATGATCTGGTTGAAGTCTTTGCGCCACACGGGGCCGTGGAGGGGGCAGATCATCTTGATGTCCAGGGCGGAGGCCTTCTTCAGCAGGGCCATCACCTGGGGGCCGTATTTGCCCACGATGTTGGTGTAGTAGCGCCGGGCTTCGTCCAGCCAGTCCCGCTCCCAGTCCACCTCGTCGGCGAAGAGAACGCCGTTCAGCGCACCGAAGGAGCCGAAGCCGTCGGCGGAGAAGAGAATCTTGTCGGTGGAGTCGTAGCTCACCACCACCTCGGGCCAGTGGACCATGGGGGCGGCTACGAAGGTGAAGCTGTGCCTGCCGGTGGACAGGGTGTCGCCCTCGTTTACCAGGATGGCCCCCTTGGGGTCGGCGGCGTGGAACTGGCGGATCATGTTGATGGCCTTGCCGTTGCACACGATTTTGGCCTCGGGGTGGCGGAGCATCAGGTCGCCCAGGGTGGCGGCGTGGTCGGGCTCCATGTGGTGGACAAAGATATAGTCCAGCGCCCGGCCGTTCAGGGTGTGCTCCAGATTCTCCATAAACTGGGTCTGAACGGAGCGGTCCACCGTGTCAAAGAGGACGGTCTTTTCGTCCAGCAGCAGGTAGGAGTTGTAGGACATCCCCCGGGGGACGGGGTGGGCCGCCTCAAAGATGGGGTGCTGGCGGTCGTTGGCGCCGATCCAGATCAGGTCGTCGGTGACTTTACGGGTGCAGTACATTAAAATAACCTCGCTTTCGTGCAGGAATTTTGTCGCCCCATAGTTTAGCACATTTTTCCTGAAAATGCGATAGTATTTTGCTCTGTAGTGAAAAATTTTCTGATTCCTCCGGAAAGCGTTGAAAATCGGCGGGGAATCCCGTATAATATTGCCTTAAGCTGAGAAAGGCGGGGCGAACATGTACCGTATCGACATTATGACATTATTCCCCGATGTGGTAGGGGATATGCTCTGTGAATCCGTGCTGGGCCGGGGCCAGGAGCGGGGGTATATCCGGGTGGAGTGCCACCAGATCCGGGATTACACCGTGAACAAGCAGAAGCAGGTGGACGACTACCCCTACGGCGGGGGGAGGGGGGCGGTGATGCAGGCCGATCCCCTTTACAGGTGCTGGAAGCACATCTGCCAGGAGGCGGGGGAGCGGGTGCACACCGTCTATATGTCCCCGGCGGGGAGGACCTTCACTCAGTCCGACGCCCGGCGGCTCAAGGATGATTACCAGCGGCTGATTCTGGTGTGCGGGCACTACGAGGGGATTGACGAGCGGTTTATTGAGGAGTGCGTAGACGAGGAGATTTCTCTGGGGGACTTCGTGATGACCGGAGGGGAGATTCCCGCTATGGCGGTGGCCGACGCGGTGTGCCGTCTGGTGCCCGGGGTGCTGTCCGACCCCTCCTGCTACGAGAACGAGAGCCACTGGAACGGGACGCTGGAGGCCCCCCAGTACTCCCGGCCCGAGGTGTGGCACGGGAGGGCGGTGCCCCCCGTCCTCCTGTCGGGCAACCACGCCAAGGTGGACCAGTGGCGGCGGAAAATGTCCATCCTCCGCACCCGCCAGCGCCGGCCCGACCTGTATGAGAAGCTGGATCTGTCCTCCAAAGAGGACCAGAAGCTGCTTCGGGAGCTGGAGGAAGAGTAGATTTTCGTGGAAGTCTCTTTACATCGCCTCAAAGGTATGGTAAACTAATTGGGACAATCTAATTTAAAAGACCACGTCAGGAGATGAAATACATGAGTTTTAAAATTGTAGTGGACAGCTGCTGCGACCTGACTCCCGCTATGCTGAAGGACCCCATTTTTGTCAAGGTGCCCTTGACCATCTTCTCCAACGGCAGTACCTTCATTGACGACGAGACCTTCGACCAGGCCGACCTGCTGTGGGCTATGCGGCAGAGCGAAGATGCACCATCTACCGCCTGCCCCTCCCCCCAGGCCTATCTGGACGCCTACCAGGGAGCGGACGACGTGTATGTGGTCACCCTGTCCGCCCTGCTCAGCGGCTCCCACAACAGCGCCGAGCAGGCCCGTATCCTCATGGAGGAGGACCATCCGGAGGTCAACGTCCATGTGTTCAACTCCTGTTCCGCCGCCTCCGGCGAGCTGCTGGTGGCCATGGCCATCCACCGGCTGGCCTCCACCGGGATGCCCTACAAGCGGGTGGTCACCGAGGTGGAGCAGTTTATCTACCAGATGCAGACCATGTTTGTGCTGGAGAGTCTGGAGAACCTGCGGAAAAACGGCCGGCTCACCAAGCTCCAGGCGGTGATCACCGGGGCGCTGAAGATCAAGCTGTTCATGGGCGCCACCCCCGAGGGGGAGATCTGCAAGCTGGGCCAGGCGCTGACCATCAAGCAGGCTTTGACCAAGATGGTGGACAAAATCGCCGCCGACGCCGCCCATGTGGGCCGCACTCTGGCTATCTGCCACTGCAACTGTCTGGAGCGGGCTTTCCAGGTAAAGGCCATGGTGGAGGCCAAGTGCAAATTCGCCCATATTCTCATCACCGAGGCGGGGGGCATCACCAGCGTCTACGCCTACGACGGCGGTATTGTGGTGGCGTATTGACAAAATGACCCGGTTACGGTCATAATGTAGGGGCGCACATTGTGCGCCCGCTTTTATACGTTCCCCCACAGATAATGAAGCGGGCGGACAATGTCCGCCCCTACAAAAATAACAAGGAGAGATCATTATGTCCATCACCCGCGAGCAGGCCTGGGACCTGCTGACTCAATACAACAAAGAGCCCTTCCACCTGCGCCATGCCATCACGGTGGAGCATGTGATGGGCTGGTACGCCCGGGAGCTGGGCTACGGGGACGAGGCGGAGTTCTGGTCCATCGTGGGCCTGCTCCACGACTTGGACTTTGAGATGTGGCCCGAGGAACACTGTGAGAAATCCCAGGAGCTGATGCGGGACGCCAGGGTGGAGGAGGCCATCATCCGGGCCACCGCCAGCCACGGCTGGGGCCTGCGGGTGGATATCAAGCCGGAGCACGAGATGGAGAAGGTGCTCTACGCCAGTGACGAGCTCACCGGCCTCATCGGCGCAGCGGCCCTGATGCGGCCCTCCAGGAGCACAGCGGACATGGAGCTCAAGTCCCTCAAGAAGAAGTTCAAGGACAAGAAGTTTGCCGCCGGCTGCTCCCGGGACGTGATCGCCAGCGGGGCTGAGCTGCTGGGCTGGGAGCTGGACAAGCTGCTGGACATGACCCTGAAAGCCATGCAGGCCGAGGAAACGGCTATTGAGGCCGCCGTGGCGGCGCTGGGGTGAAAGGCATGAAAAGATGTAAAATTACGATTTTAAAGACTACTTTGCAAGAGGATCTTGCGAAAGAATACGGAATTCCCGGATTTTCTACCTGTCCCCTTATGAAGGAGGGGCAGGTCTTCTACTCCGATTACGCAAAGCCGGACGGGTTCTGCGATGAGGCGTGGAAGGCGATTTATCAGTATGTGTTTGCTCTGGCCAACGGCTCAGAGGGATGGTATGACAATACCTGGATCGACCCCAAACATAAGGGGACAGCGATCTGCTCCTGCAATGACGGCCTGCGTCCGGTGATTATCAAAATCGAAAGGATTGAGGGATAACACAGTTTCAGGGGTTGCAAATTGAGCAAAACAGTGATATAATATCACCGCCTATTACACAAGAAGGGGAAGATATTCATGTCCGGACATTCCAAGTGGCACAACATACAAAAGACCAAGGGGGCGGCGGACGCCAAGCGCTCCCAGATTTTTACCAAGATCGCCCGTGAGATGATTGTGGCAGTCAAGACCGGCGGCAGCGGCGACCCGGCCAACAACTCCCGTCTGGCCACCGTCATCGCCAAGGCCAAGGCGGCCAACATGCCCAACGACAATATCAAGCGCACCATCGACAAGGCGCTGGGTTCGGGCAACACCGACAGCTTTGAGAATGTAGTCTATGAGGGCTACGGTCCTAACGGCGTGGCCGTCATTGTGGAGGCCCTCACCGACAACCGCCAGCGCACCGCCCCGGAGGTGCGCCACCTGCTGGACAAGTACGGCAAGGGGCTGGGGGCTACCGGCTGCGTGTCCTGGTCCTTCGATAAGAAGGGTGTGATTGTGATTGAGTCTGAGGATTTGGACGAGGACACCGTCATGATGGACGCCCTGGAGGCCGGCGCCGATGATATGCAGGCCGACGACGAGGTCTTTGAGGTCTACACCGACCCCGACGCCTTCGCCGCCGTCACCGAGGCCCTGGAGGCCAAGGGGTATACCTTCCTGGAGGCCGGGGTGCAGATGGTGCCTCAGAACTATGTAAAGCTCACCGATGAGGATGATATCAAGAACATGGAGAAGCTCATCGACTTCCTGGAGGAGAACGACGACGTACAGAACGTCTACCACAACTGGGATCAGGATTAAGAAAAAACACAGCCCGCTTCGCGGGCTGTGTTTTTATGTCTTCTCCGGCATGGAGGTGGGGTCATCCACCACTCGCTTGCCGGCCAGGTCCACGTGGTTGTAGTAGATCAGGGTCAGCACGCTGCACACCAGCCACCCGGCGGGGTAGCCCATGGCGATGGGCAGGATGGTGTTGGAGATAAAATTGGCCATGATGTAGAGATAAATCTGCCGGAAGACCACAAAGGAGGCCAGCATGATGTAGGTGGGCGGCTGGCTGATGCCCGCGCCCCGGAGGGAGCCGGAGTAGACCTGGTTGACGCAGATGAGCACATAGCAGGGGCACATATACCGCAGGAAGAGGGTGCCGTAGGCCACCACCTCCGGCTTGTTGTTGAAGAAGGCCACCAGCCAGGGGGCCAGGGCGATGGCGGCGGCGGAGATGGCTACCGTGATGCCCACCGACAGGAAAAAGGCGTCCCGGGTGCCTTTCTTGGCCCGCTCCACCTGGTCGGTGCCCAGGTTCTGGCCCACGAAGGTGGTGGCCGCCAGTCCCAGAGACTGAACGGGCAGGATAATGAACTGGTCCAGCTTGCTGTATGTGGTCCAGCCGGACATGCAGTCCAGGCCGAAATAGTTGATGTAGGACTGGACGAAGACGTTGGAGAAGGAGGTGATGGCCATTTGCAGGGCGGAGGGGATGCCAATGCGGATGATCTGCCGCAGGATGCGCCGGTCCACCCGCAGGTCTTTCAGGCGCAGGCGGACGCAGTCCTCCCCCCGGGCCAGCACAGACAGGATCAGGGCTGCCGACACCCCCTGGGACAGGATGGTGGCGTAGGCCACTCCCTCCACCTTCATGCCAAAGCCCACCACAAAGAGCAGGTCCAGGGCGATGTTCAGCAGGGCGGATACCACCAGAAAATAGAAGGGCCGCTTGGAGTCGCCCACTGCCCGGAGGATACCCGAGCCCATGTTGTACAGCAGCAGGCCCATGGCCCCGGCGAAGTAGATGGTCAGGTAGGTTTTGGCCTCCGGAACGGCCTCCGGGGCGGTCTTCATCAGCTTGAGCATGAGGGGAATGATGAGGATGCCCGCCACCGACAGCACTACCCCCAGCACCAGGGTCATGACGATGGAGGTGTGGACAGTTTTCCGCACCTGGTCATACTTTTTGGCTCCGTAGTACTGGGAGATGACCACCCCCGCGCCGCTGGCCAGCCCCATGAAGAAGCCGATGAGCATGATGATGATGGGGGTGACGGTGCCCACGGCGGAGTAGGCCTCATTGCTGACGAACTTGCCCACCACCCACAGGTCTACCGTGTTGTACAGCTGCTGGAAAAGATTTCCCAGCAGCAGCGGGACAGCGAACCGGACCAGATGGCCCACCACGCTGCCCTGGGTCATGTCCACCGAGCGGCTGGCGCTCTTTGCCAGTGCGGACAAGTTGATCTACCTCCTAAGATTTTGGTTGTATTTAATATTCCAGCCCGGACAGATACCGCCGGGCCAGGTCGAAAGCGTGGCTGGCGGTCTGGGTGCGCAGCCGGTCCCGCATAGGACGGGTGCCCAGATGGAGAGGGCGGACATGGGTCCCCTCATAGGTGGCGATAGCCACAAACATGGTGCCAACCTCGTTGTCCCAGTCGTCCCGGTCGGGGCCGGCCACGCCGGTGGAGGACAGGGCCACGTCGCAGCCCAGCACCCGCCGGGCCCCCTGAGCCATGGCGGCGGCCACCTCGCCGGACACCGCACCGAACTGGGTGAGCAGGTGCTCGGGTACTCGAAGGACATTTTCCTTGATCTCGTTGGTGTAGGACACGATTCCCCCTTTAAAAGCGGCGGAGGCGCCGGGGACGTCGGTGAGCCGTTTGGCGATCAGACCGCCGGTGCAGCTCTCTGCCACGCCCAATGTAAAGCCTTTTTCCTTTAACCCATGGATGACCACGTGCTCCAGGGAGGGCACGTCCACCCCGTATACCTTGTCGCCGAACAGCTCTTTCACCTGGGCCACTGTGGGCTGAAGGAGGGCCTGGGCCTCTTGGTCCGTGGCCGCCTTGGCGGTGACCCGCAGCTCACATTCCCCCTCCTTGGCGTAAGGGGCCAGAGTGGGGTTGGACATGGCGTTCATCTGCTCCCGGAGCTGGGCCTCCATGGCCGACTCCCCGATTCCAAACAGCTTGATGGTGTGGGAGGCGATCACCCCTTCGGACAGGGACAGTAAGTAGGGTCTGGCTCGGTACTGGAACATGGGCCGGCACTCGCTGGGGGGGCCGGGGAGCATGATGACGTGACAGCCCTCCGCCTCAAAGGCGCAGCCGGGGGCGGTGCCCCAGTCGTTTTCCAGGATGGTGCATCCCTCGGGGAGCATGGCCTGCTGGAGGTTGTTGTCCGTCATGGGCCGGCCGGTGCGCTGGAAGTAGGAGCGGATACGCTCCGCAGATCCCTCGTCAAAGACCAGCTTCTTGCCAAAAGCCTCTGCCAGCACATTTTTGGTCAGATCGTCGCAGGTGGGGCCCAGGCCGCCGGTGGTGATGATGATGTCCGCCCGCTTTTTGGCCAGGGCCACCGCCTCCTCGGCCCGCTGGAGGTTGTCCCCCACAACGGTGTGCCAGAAGACGTTGAGCCCCAGCTCGCTCAGTCCCTGGGACAGCATCTGGGCGTCGGTGTTGGCGATGTTGCCCAGCAGCAGCTCGGTGCCGACGGAAAGGATTTCTACAGTATGAGACATAAAAAGGACCTCCCGATCAATTGTAAGTATTCTGCTGGGGACATTATAGCATGAGGAAAGAGGAATGGGTAGCCATTTTCCAGAAAGAGGAATGTTTTTTGTATATTTTTTCTATTCTCCGGAGGATTGGAGGGAGCGGAAGGCGCCTGAACGCAGTTTTTCCGGCATGTTGAGACAGCTGTGTTCGGCACTTTGACCAAAAAAATCAGGGAAAAAAGTGGCAAATCTAAAAAACGCACAAGGAATAAAGCGAATCGTAGATATTTCAATATTTTTGTGAACTTTCTGCAATATTTCGACCATTTTACAGTTGAAATTTTTCCCGCTTTGGACTACAATAAGACCCGCAAGAGCAAGGAGGGGCCCAAGTGCTGAACATCGTACTGGTCGAGCCGGAGATTCCCCAGAATACCGGCAATATTGCCCGCACCTGCGCCGCCACCCGCAGCCGTCTCCACC
>CANSSJ010000023.1 GCA_947649625.1 uncultured Bacillota bacterium
CTTCGTGCTGGCTATCGTGCTGGCCGTGGAGGGCTGCATGACCATCTTCGGCAAGGGCAAGAAGAAGGCTTAAAATTCCCTGTTCCATCCAAACAGAGCAAAAGGCGGGTCCGGAATACCGGGCCCGCTTTCTGATTGCGCAGGGGAGGGGTTTGTGGTATGATAAAAACGATATTTCGTGTAGGGCGGGACGACCTCGGCCCGCCGCTTGGGGATAGGGTCATTTTTATTGAGAACGGCGCGCTGGGTCGTCGCGTCCTACAGAAGATACCAGGAGGTCTCGCCCATGAAAACCAGCAAAGTCCTGTCTGTGATCCTGTCCATCCTCATCGCTCTTGTGGTGCTGACGGGCTCCATCGCCGTCCCCCTGCTGTGCCGGTCCTTCTACTATGCCCATATCGGGCCTATGGACCTGGAGGAGTACGGCCTGCCCCGGGGGGAGATCGAGAGGGCCTACGACGAGATGATGGATTTCTGCCTGGGGAAGCGGGAGGACTTTTCCGCCGGAGCGCTGGCCTTCTCCCCGTCGGGAGCGGACCACTTCGCCGATGTGCGGGGGCTCTTCCTGCTGGACCTGCGGGTGTTGACGGCCGCCCTGGCCTTGCTGGCGGCGGCGCTGGCTGTGTGCAAGATGAGAAACCTGCGTCCCCACCCCTTCCTGGGCCGGGGTCCCGGCTTCTGGGCGGCGGCGGGGCTGGGGGCGTCCTTTCTCGTTGTGGGCGGGCTGGCCGCCCTGGATTTTGACCGGGCCTTTGTCATCTTCCACAGCATTTTCTTCCCCGGCAAGGACAACTGGATCTTCGACTGGCGGACCGACCCCATCATTCTCTTTCTCCCTCAGGACTTCTTCCGCGACTGCGCCATCCTCATCCTGGCGCTGCTGCTCCTGTGGTGCGGAGCCCTCATCGGGGCCGATCTGTGGACAGGAAAACGAGGGAGAAAAGGCCAAAATTTGTGAAAACTTCTAAAAGTGAAAAAACCGGCCGCCTCCTCTTGCGGAGCCGGTCGGTTTCTGGTATAATGCCGCAGATAGAAACAAGGAGGCGATCGTCATGTCTGTTCTGTGGATTACGAGTCTGATGCTTGGCGGTTTCTCTGTTTCTATTTTTGGCTGACGATTCATTGGGAATCGTCTTTTTTTGTGCCCGAGAGAAAGGAGAACTGAAAATGAATCAAAATGAACCCATCCGCGACGCCCGGCAGCTGGGCCTGCCCAAGATGCTCATTCTGGGCCTGCAGCACATGTTCGCCATGTTCGGGGCCACCGTGCTGGTGCCCATCCTGGTCCAGGGCTACGGCCTGCCCCTGAGTATCCAGACCACCCTGCTCTTCGCCGGACTGGGGACCCTGTTTTTCCACTTCTGCACCAAGTGGAAGGTGCCCGCCTTCCTGGGCTCCTCCTTCGCCTACCTGGGCGGCTTCGCCGCCGTGGCCGAGCTGGACTCGGGCATCTACGCCGGCATGACCGGCGAGGAGAAGCTGCCCTACGCCCTGGGCGGCATCGTGGTGGCCGGCCTGCTCTATCTGGTGCTGGCCGGGCTCATTAAGGCGGTGGGCGTCCACAAGGTGATGCGCTTCCTGCCCCCGGTGGTCACCGGCCCCATCATCATCCTCATCGGCCTGTCCCTGGCCCCCAGCGCCATCAACAACGCCTCCACCAACTGGTGGCTGGCCATCCTGTCCATCGCGGTGATCGTGGTGGCCAACATCTGGGGCAAGGGCATGGTGAAGATCATCCCTATCCTGCTGGGCGTACTCATCCCCTACGTGGTGGCCCTGGTGACAAAGCAGGTGGATTTCTCCAGCGTGGCCGCCGCCAACGCCGTGGGCGTGCAGCCCTTCGTACTGGCCAAGTTTGACCTGACTTCCATCCTGGTCATGGCCCCCATCGCCATCGCCGCCATGATGGAGCACATCGGCGACATGTCCGCCATCTCCGCCACCGTGGAGGAGAACTTTATTGAGGACCCGGGCCTCCACCGCACCCTCATTGGCGACGGTATTGCCACCTCCCTGGCCGGCCTGTTCGGCGGCCCCGCCAACACCACCTACGGCGAGAACACCGGCGTGCTGGAGCTGTCCCGGGTCTTTGACCCCAAGGTGGTCCGGCTGGCCGCTATCTATGCGGTGGTGCTCTCCTTCTCCCCCAAGTTCGCCGCCGTCATCAACTCCATCCCCACCGCCATCATCGGTGGCGTCAGCTTCATCCTCTACGGCATGATCTCCGCCATCGGCGTGCGCAATGTGGTGGAGAACCGGGTGGACTTCACCAACTCCCGGAACCTGATCATCGCCGCCGTCATCATGGTGTGCGGCCTGGGCTTCAAGATCTGGGGCTTCAGCAACGAGTTCTCCGGCCTCACCTTCAACGTGGGCGGCACCTCCATCACCCTGACCTCCCTGGCCATCGCCGCCATCGCCGGCATCGCACTCAACGCCATCCTCCCCGGAAAGGACTACGAGTTCGGCTCCGACGTGACCCAGGGCCGCTCCGGCGACTTCGGGCGCTATTAAAAAATACTGTCGAACGGACCTCCGGTACAGCCGGGGGTCCGTTTCATTCTGAAAGGGTAATATACTTCTGATGAAAAAATCATTAAATAAGTTTAAAGCCCCTTGCGCCCGGGGAGAAAATTCGATAGAATAGAGGCACCAAGCGGGAGACCGTAATTTTAAGGAGGTTACTACCATGGATTTCAGAAGCACATTTGAGACCTTGAAGGATAAAGCCACCGATCTGGCCCAGGCGGGCGTCGCCCAGTCCAAGCGGCTGGCCGAGATCGCCAAGCTGAAAACCGCCAACATGGCCGAGGAGGACGCCATCAAGAAGGCCTACATTGAGATCGGCAAGCTCTACTACGCCGAGCAGGGGGCCACCCCCGACGGGGCCTATGCCGCCGCCTGCGAGAAGATCACCGCCTCCAAGGCCGTCATCGAGACCAACAATGAGCGCATCGCGGAACTGAAGCAGCCCGGCGACCCCGAGCCCGAGGTCCAGGTGGAGGCCGAGGCCGTGGAGCCCGCCACCGAGATCAAGGCAGAGGCCGCCCCCGAGGAGACCCCCGCCCAGCCTGAGGAGAAGCAGGACTGATCGAGAAAGCGCGAAATGAGACCGCCTGTAGGGCGGTCTCATTTTATGTCCGCGCCGGGGCGCGGTGTCCCTTTGAACGGACAGAGCGCAAAGGGTTTTCCAGGAGACGGCAAATTTTTTGTTGTATTGTCGGGAATCCTGTGATATAATCGAGACGAAAGCAGAAATGCTCGTTGCGGATGACTCGCGGGTGCGCCAACACCCGCAAGTCTGCACAGGTGAAAGCCCCACCCATACAACGGCACCAGACCGCTTCCGCATGGGATATTATACGACATTCCATCCTTCTTTGCAAGGTACCTTTGACGTATTTGTTCCTGCCATTTTTTGTAAGGTGGAGTATGCTTCTCACACTGTGCAGGCTTGACTGCGCAGTGTTTTTGTTTTCGCCTGGCCCCCAGGGGCGGAAACGCCCCTGGGGCCTATTCGTAAAATTTACACGGGCTGTAATGCAAGCAATATAAGGCTTGCCATAAATGATAGGAGGTTTTGAGTATGAACGAGCTGGTAGAAAAAAAGCAGAAAGTAGTAGCAGTTATTAAAGCAAAACGTGGTCTGATTAGCACAGTTATCTCTATTGCTCTTGTTGTAGTAGCGGTATTAGCGGTACAGCGTGCGTGGAATTACGGCAAGCTCGAAAAAGAAAACAAGGCGTTACAAACATCATTATCAGAAGCAACAAACGAGCTGAATAAATTATTTGAAACACAGGAAAAGCTGGAAAACTCAGAAAAAGAGGTTAAATTATTAAAAGAATCTACCAATGCTTTGAAGGAGCAGGTCGCAGGACTGAATGCAGAAAAAGAAGATCTCAATAATAAGCTGGAAGAATTACTAAAGGTAGAAGAAACTGTACCCATCATAACAAGGGAACTTTTAGATGAAAAGATAACTTCTCTGAGTGAACTGACAACAAAAAAATATTGGTATAGGAACGCAACTCAACAAGATGAGGCTAAAAAATGGCTGTGGGGAGCTGATATGCCTTTCAGCGATATTCAGTTTGTTGCGTTATATGATGGTTATATTAAAGCTGGCATAGATTTGAAAGAAGTCAAATTTAATGTGAACCAACAGGCTAAAACAATTACAATAATCATGCCGAAAAGCAAAATTTTTGACCACAATATCCCGCAGGAGACAATCAATGTCCTGCAAGTAAAAAATAACTTATTTAATTCAGTCAGTTTCAATGATTATAACAGGTTCATAAGTGCCGAAAAAGATGTAATGGAAGAAACGGCTATTGGGCAAGGGATTCTCACCGAGGCAGATGAAGAGGCAAAAAGAATTATAGAAACATTCTTGAAAAATGTACCGGGGATCGACCAGTACAAACTAGTTTTCAAGTAATCCAAGCAAAAGTCCCCGCTTCTGTTAAAAAACAAAGCGGGGACCTTTCTCTTATACTTTTTTCCAGCTCGCCCCGCCGGGCAGGTCGGTGATCTCGATGCCTTGGGCTTTCAGCTCGTCACGGATGCGGTCGGCCTCGGCGAAGTTTTTGGCCTTCTTCGCCTCGTACCGCTGGAGGACCAGGGTGTCCACGGCGGGGTCGCCCTCGCCGGTGATGGTATAGCCCCCCTGGGTGGCGGTCTTCTGCTTCTTCTGTTCCTCCCGGACGGCCGCCGCCTTGTCCAGCAGGGACAGGGACAGCACCTGATCGAAGCTGTCCAGGATGGCCAGCCGGGTGGCGGCGTTGGTCTTGGCCTTGAGGGCGTCGTACAGGGCGGTGACCCCCAGGGCGGTATTCAGATCGTTGCCCACCTGGGCGCGGAATTTTCCCTTGTACTCAGATACCACCGCCTCGTCCACCGGGCCGTCGGCGGGGTCCAGGGCGGCGATCCGCTTGATGAGCTTCTGGAAGGCCCCGGCGGCGTTGCCCAGATTCTCCCAGGAGAAGACCAGCCCCTTGCGGTAGTGGCTCTGGAGGCAGAAAAAGCGGTAGACGATGGGGTCGTAGCCCTTCTCCTCCAGCAGGGAGACGGTGAGGAACTCCCCCTTGGACTTGGACATCTTACCGTCGTTGGTGTTCAGGTGGTGGACGTGGAACCACTGCCGACACCAGGGGTGGCCGATGTAGCTCTCAGACTGGGCGATTTCGTTGGTGTGGTGGGGGAAGGCGTTGTCCACCCCGCCGCAGTGGAGGTCCAGGTACTCGCCGTTGTACTTCAGGGAGATGCCGGAGCACTCGATGTGCCAGCCGGGGTAGCCCACCCCCCAGGGGGAGTCCCACTTCAGGGCCTGGTCCTCGAACTTGGACTTGGTGAACCAGAGGACAAAGTCGTTCTTGTTCCGCTTGTTCACGTCCTCCTCCACGCCCTCCCGGACGCCCACCGCCAGGTCCTCCTCGTCGTGGTCGTTGAAGATGTAATACCGCTCCAGCCTGGAGGTGTCGAAGTACACGTTTCCGCCGGCCACATAGGCGTAGCCCTTGTCGATGAGGCCGGACACGATCTTGATGAACTCGTCGATGAGGCCGGTGGCGGGCTGGACCACGTCGGGGGTCTTGATGTTCAGCTTGCGGCAGTCGTCGAAGAAGGCGTCGGTGTAGTACTGGGCGATCTCCATCACGGTCTTGTGCTCCCGCTTGGCCCCCTTGAGCATCTTGTCCTCGCCGGTGTCGGCGTCGCTGGACAGGTGGCCCACGTCGGTAATGTTCATGACCCGATTTACGTCGTAGCCGTCGTACCGCAGGAACTTCTCCAGCACGTCCTCCATGATGTAGGAGCGCAGGTTGCCGATGTGGGCGAAGTGGTACACCGTGGGCCCGCAGGTGTACATCTCCACATGGCCGGGGGTGTGGGTGGTGAATTCTTCTTTTTTGTGGGTGGCACTGTTGTATAATTGCATGGTTTTTCTCCTCCGTTTTGTAGGGGCGGATATTATCCGCCCGTGATTTATCAATGGGTTTGGGCGGGCGGCCACAGGCCGCCCCTACCGGTAGCTTACATAGTCGGTAGCTTCCCAACAGTCCGTCTGACGAAGCAGCTTTTCCAGCACATCTGGGTCACTGGAGGTCAAAGCAGCCTGATGCTCCGGCGTCAGCCATCGCAGTTGATTTTGCACCCACCAGTGGCCCGCAGGTATCTTTCCGTTCAGTACAGGTTCACACAAATGAGAGCAGATAAAATTCTCAAAGCTGTGATTGACCAGTCCCACTTCTCCGGTGGATTTTGCCCAAGAAAACACGGGGGCTTCCGGGGTTACCAGGGCTGCGTCAAAAAAATAAGCGTCCCCCTCATCATCCCAGGCAAAGGGAAGTATCTGTACCCCCTCCTTCCAATGGCCACGATCCAGTTCAACTCGCAGACAAAGAGTTCCCCGCATATGTTCTACCACCGAAAATTCCAACAGATTCCAATAGGAATAGTATTCCGGTTCCAATAATTTATTAGGAAACAGATGGGACTTCGCCTGGGGTTTACTGCACAGCCAGCGCATGGCTCCAGTCTCATAGATATCCCGAAATTCTTTTGGATAAGTCACGTGGAGTTTTTTCTCTACCGTCTCCAATTTCATTTGTGCTTCTCCTCCAAGTATTTCTCGTCCAGCAGCTTTTCCACCAGCTCCAGCCGGGCGTTGAGAGCGGCCAGCTTCTCCAGGGTGGGGTTGTTGACGCTGATCTGGTCCACGTCGTCGGCGTAGCGGGTGGAGCGGCCGGCGATGCGGACGATTTGGGCGGGGATGCCCACGGCGGTGGCGTCCTCCGGGACCTCGGACAGGACCACGGCGTTGGCGGCGATGCGGGCGTTGTCCCCCACCTTGAAGGGCCCCAGCACCTTGGCCCCGCAGGAGATGAGCACGTTGTTGCCGATGGTGGGGTGGCGCTTGCCCTGGTCCTTGCCGGTGCCCCCCAGGGTGACCCCGTGGTAGATCAGCACGTCGTCCCCCACCTCGGCGGTCTCGCCGATGACGATGCCCATGCCGTGGTCGATGACGAACCGGCGGCCGATCCTGGCCCCGGGGTGGATCTCGATCCCCGTCCAGAACCGGGACCACTGGGAGACGACCCGGGCCAGGAACTTCCATTTGTGGCAGTACAGCCAGTGGGCCAGCCGGTGATACAGGGTGGCGTGGACCCCCTGGTAAAGCAGGAAGATCTCCAGCTTGGACCGGGCGGCCGGGTCCCGGCGCTGGTAGGCCTCCAGCGTCTCGTTCAAGGCTTTAAACATATTGTACCCCCTCGGGCGGAAACAAAAAGCCTCCTACGCCCATATGGGCATAAGAGGCGATTGCTCGCGGTTCCACTCTCATTTTCACTCAATTGGCCGCTATCGGGGCCAGACCGGGCGGCATTACCCGCCGCGCTCCCGGACGCACTTCACACCCCTCCGCCGCAAGCCCCCTTTCAGCCGGTGAGGGGCTCTCTCTGACCTTTGGACGGGACGTTACTTTTCCGTTCTCCGCGCTGACAATACAGTATATTAGCATCTTGCCCGGGAGGTGTCAAGTAAAAACAAGGACCCCGCCGGCAAAATATCTTTCTTTTTTTGCCGGGCTGTGGTATGATAGCTCCGCTCCAGGTGTCCGGATGGGTAAATCCGGAAGAATAGGGAAGAAATGTACGGTCCCGCCGCTGTGAGAGGGGAGCCGGGCTTCAATGTGCCACTGGGAGACCGGGAAGGCGAAGCCGGGCGACAAACCTCAAGTCAGAAGACCTGCCTGGAAGTATTTTACCGACGCCGCGAGAGACGGCAGGGAGGTTTTAACTATGAGAGGAAAGAAAAAGACGCTGTTCGCCGTGGCCGCGCTGGCCCTGGCGGCCGCCCTGATGCTGGGCCTGTGGTACTTCACCAGACCGCAGACTCAGGCGGGGGACAAGACCGTGGTGGTGGAGGTGGTCCACGGCGACGGGAGCGGGAAAGAATTTGAGTACCGCACCGATGAAGAATATCTGGGCCCGCTGCTGGTGGAGGAGAAGCTGGCGGAGGGGGAGCAGAGCGCCACGGGCCTGTTTGTCACCACCGTGGACGGCGAGACCGCCCGGGACGACCTCAGACAGTGGTGGTGCATCACCAGGGGCGGGGAGTGGCTGGACACCGGGGTGGACGCCACCCCCATCACTGACGGCGACCACTTTGAGCTGACCATGTCCACCTACTGAGGCCGCCGTGGACAGAAAAAACCTGCTGACCCAGAGCCGCCGGGTGGTGCTGTGCGCCATGCTGGCCGCCATTATGACCGCCCTCCAGGCGGCGATGGCCCCGCTGCCCAACATCGAGCCGGTGTCGCTTCTGATTCTGGTGTACGCCCTGGTTTTCGGCCGGGACGTGTTTTACATCATCTATACCTTTGTTCTGCTGGAGGGGCTGCTCTACGGCTTCCAGCTGTGGTGGGTGACCTATCTGTACATCTGGAGCCTGTGGGCCCTGGCCGTTCTGCTTATTGGCCGGAGAAAAGACTGCGGCCCCCTGCTGTGGGCGGCGGCCAGCGGGGCTTTCGGCCTCAGCTTCGGGGCGCTGGACGCCATCCCCTATCTGGCGGGGGGGCCGGCGGCCGCATTCTCCCGCTGGGCGGCGGGCATCCCCTTCGACCTGCTCCACTGCGCCGGGAACTTTGCCCTGGCCCTGGCCCTGGAGGGGCCCCTGTACCGGCTGCTGGCAAAGCTCCGGGACTCCATACCGTGAAATAACCCCCGGTCCGCCTGACGGCGGGCCGGGGGTTGGTCGTTTAACCGGGACCGAACTGGCTCCAGTAGCCCATGACGAAGATAAACAGCACGATCAGGGGGAGAATATAGCTGACATAGAACCGCACCCCCTGGGGGAAGGCCAGCCCTTCGCCCTCGTTGGCCTCGGCCAGGAAGCGCTTCCAGCCCCAGCCCCGCCTGTGGGTGCAGAACAGCACATAGACCAGCGAGCCCAGAGGCAGGAGGTTCTGGGAGACCAGGAAGTCCTCGATGCCAGAGATATCCATGCCAAGCACGGTGAAGCCCGACCACAGGTTGCAGCCCAGGATACAGGGCATGGACAGCACCAGCACACCGATGAAGTTGATCAGCACCGCCTTTTTCCGGGAGATGCCCCACCGGTCCATGGTGAAGGAGATGATGTTCTCAAAGACGGCGATCACGGTGGACAGAGCGGCGAAGGAGAGGAACAGGAAGAAGGCGGCTCCCCACAGGTTCCCCAAAGGCATATGGTTGAAAATGTTGGGCAGGGTCAGGAAGACCAGGGCGGAGCCCTCCACGGTGGACACGCCGTAGGCGGAGCAGGCGGGGAAGATGATGAGGCCCGCTACAAAGGCCACGCAGGTGTCCAGCACGCCGATGCGCAGGGCCTCGCCGGCCAGCCGGTGCTCCTTGCCGATGTAGCTGCCGAAGATGGCGATGGCCCCGATGCCCAGGGACAGGGTGAAGAAGGCCTGACCCATGGCGGCGAAGACCGCCTCGCCCAGGATCCAGTTGCCGTTGGCGTCGTAAGCCAGGTTGTGGAAGTTGGGCTGGAGGTAGAAGCGAAGCCCCTCGCCCGCCCCGGGGAGCAGGACGGAATTCACCGCCAGCACCACCATCAGGGCCAGCAGGCAGACCATCATCACCTTGCTCACCCGCTCCACGCCGTTGCGCAGGCCCTGGGCGCACACCAGCATCCCGATGCACACCACAAGGGCCATATACAGCGTCATGGTGCCGGGATGGCTCAGCAGGTCGCTGAACTTTTCCGCCACCCCGCCGGCGTCCAGCCCCGTGAAGCCGCCCCGGAGCATCTCCACAAAGTAGTACAGCAGCCACCCGGCGATAACGGTGTAGAACATCATCAGCAGGTAGTTGCCGGCAAAGCCCACATAGCTGTACCAGTGCCACTTGGAACCCTTGGGCTCCAGCCGCTGGAAGGACAGGGCGATGCTCCGCTGGCTGGCCCGGCCCACCGCCAGCTCCATCACCATCACGGGCAGGCCCAGGATGACCAGGAACAGCAGGTAGAGCAGCACAAAGGCCGCGCCGCCGTATTTCCCTGTGATATAGGGGAAGCGCCACACGTTGCCCAAGCCGATGGCGCAGCCCGCCGAGATGAGCACAAAGCCCAGGCGGGAGGAAAATGTCTCTCGTTTCTCCATTGACAAACCAAAACTCCTTTGCTATAATACACGCAAGAGGGGCTGACCTGGTGTGCACAGGTCGCACGGCTCTTCCTCAAAGATTTATAATCTGGAGAAATGCCGGTTTCCTATGCGGGGGGCCGGTTATTTCTTTTTCGTTATGTTGATAACGCCAAAGATAACAACGGCTAACAGGTTAAGTAGTGCTAAGACTTCTATCGCTGTCATGTTGTCACCTCCTCGCGGAGGTCAAGCCGTTCCCCTCTTGCCCGAATACTATATCACAAAACTGCCGGCCAGGACAAGTCCTACTTTTTCCGTAAATTTCCCCTTGACAGGGGACTTTTTTGCGCTATAATAATAGTACAACTGTTCTATAGAACGCGCTTTCGCAAGGAGGGATTTCCATGGAGCTGCTGGACAAGCTGAATATTCTGGCCGACGCCGCCAAGTACGACGCGGCCTGCACCTCCAGCGGGCTGGACCGCTCCGCACGGCCGGGGACCATCGGCAACACCATGATGGCGGGCTGCTGCCACTCCTTTTCGGCGGACGGCCGGTGCGTCACCCTGCTGAAGGTCCTCCAGACCAACGTCTGCGTCTACGACTGCCAGTACTGCGTCAACCGGAAGTCCAACGACGTGCCCCGGGCGGCCTTTACCCCGGAGGAGCTGTGTGAGCTGACCATGGGCTTCTACCGCCGCAATTACATCGAAGGGTTGTTCCTCTCCTCCGCTGTCATCCGCGGCCCGGACTACACCACCGAGCTGATGATCCGCACCCTGCGCATCCTCCGGGAACAGTACCGCTTCGGAGGCTATATCCACGCCAAGGCCATCCCGGGGGCCGACCCCCTGCTCACCCACCGGCTGGGCCTGCTGGCCGACCGGATGAGCGTGAATATCGAGCTGCCCTCCTCCCCCAGCCTGGCCCTGCTGGCCCCGGACAAGAAAAAGGAGGCCATCCTCACCCCTATGGCCCAGATCCGGGACGGAATCACGGCTTCCAAACAGGAGATCGCCGTCTATCGCCACGCCCCCCGGTTCGCCCCGGCGGGCCAGTCCACCCAGATGATCGTGGGGGCCACCCCGGAGAGCGACCGGCACATCCTCACACTCACCCAGGCCCTCTATGACCGCTACCAGCTCAAGCGGGTGTTCTACTCCGCCTATATGCCCGTTTCCTCCAGCCCCCTCCTGCCTGTGGCGGAAAACTTCAAGCCGCCCCTCCTCCGGGAGCACCGGCTGTATCAGGCCGACTGGCTGCTGCGGTACTACCACTTCCGGGCGGAGGAGATCCTGGACGATTCCCAGCCCGACCTGGACCCCCGGATGGACCCCAAATGCTGCTGGGCCCTGCGGCATCTGGAGTTCTTCCCGGTGGAGGTGAACAAGGCGGACTACGAGGCCCTGCTCCGGGTGCCCGGCCTGGGGGTGCGGTCAGCCAGGCGGATTTTAAGAGCCCGGCGGGTGGGCCCTCTCAACTTCGAGGGCCTGAAGCGGCTGGGGGTGGTCCTCAAACGGGCCCAGTACTTCCTCACCTGCTCCGGGCGGATGATGGAGGGGCTGCGGGTCAGCGAGGACGGCCTGCTCCGCCGCCTGGTGGCTCTGGAGGCCCCCGCCCTGGCCGAGCCCATGCCGGAACAGATGTCATTGTTTGGAGACGCCGTATAGGAGGCATACTATGTCCTGGACCCAGATCTCCTGCCAATATGACGGCAGTTACCCCGGCTTCCTCTCCTGCGTGTTCGACTGCTACGTCAACCGGGAGGAGCCGGTGGAGTTCCGCACCCCCGACGACATGTGCTGCTCCCTCTACCCCCTGCGGGCGGTGACCACCGACCAGGCCCACGCCATGCGGGTGTACCGCTCCTTCGCCAAGTTCGGGGCGGAGGGACAGCGGCTGGCGGTGCGGACCTTTCTCACCTGTCTGCCGGACAAGGAGCTGTGGCTGTGGCGCTACCTCCGTCTGGCCTATGACCAGGGGCCGATGATCGGCCGGAACCTCACCGACCCGGTGGTGGACAGGGTGCGCAAGGCGGTGTGGCACCTGGAGCACGAGGCCCATCAGTACAAGGGCTTTACCCGGTTTTCCGATCTGGACGGTGTGCTGGCGGGGGAGATCGAGCCCAAGAACCGGGTCCTTCCCCTGCTGCGGGCCCACTTCTGCGGCCGTTACCCCCAGGAGAATTTCGTCCTCCACGACCGCACCCACGGGGAGGCCCTGTTCCACCGGCCGGGGCCGGGGAATTGCGCTATCCTTCCGGTGGAGGACTTTTCCCTGGGTCGGGCCGGGGCGGAGGAACTGGCGTACCGGAAGCTGTGGCGGGCCTTTTATGATACCATCGCCATTGAGGGGCGCTATAACCCCAAATGCCGCATGACCAACATGCCCAAGCGCTACTGGGCGATGATGACCGAGTTTCAGAAGGATTGGGACACCGCCCTGCCGGAGATGCAGGGGCGATAAAGGGCTTATTCCATCAAAAGATACAGAAGGAAACGGGAAAATTGAGAGAATTTTATTGAGAAAATACACAGAAAATAGAGGCTGGGCGGCAATTTAAGGTTGACAAAACGGCGATTTTTGCTAAAATGGTAGGTAGTCGAAAAAGGCGTGCGCCTTTTTTCGCTTTGCGGATGCAAAGCGAAAAAGAAAATTGAGTTCGCACAGCCCCAAGACGCAAGGTACTTTTTTAGGAGGTATACAATGAAAAAGAGGATCAGCATGCTGCTGGCCGCGGCCATGATGCTCACCCTGGTGAGCTGCGGCGGCAAGCCCAGCACCCCCAGCAACACTGGCAGCCAGAGCAACCCCGGCAGCCAGGGCAATACCAGCGCAGATCAGTCCAACTCCGGCGGCGACGCCGCTGAGGACTGGCACATCGGCATCATCACCGGCACCGTCTCTCAGTCTGAGGACGACCTGCGCGGCGCTGAGGCCATCCAGGCCAAGTACGGCGAGGATAAGGTCATCCTGGCCACCTACCCCGACAACTTCACTGAGGAGCTGGAGACTACCATCCAGTGCATCGTGAACATGTCCGACGACCCCCTGATGAAGGCCGTCATCGTCAACCAGTCTGTCCCCGGCACCGCCGAGGCCTTCAAGCAGATCAAGGAGCGCCGCCCCGACATCCTGTGCATCGCCGGCGAGGCCCATGAGGACCTGCCCGTTGTGGGCGCTTCCGCCGACTTGGTCTGCAACAACGACTTCGTCTCCCGCGGCTACCTGATCATCAAGACTGCCCACGACCTGGGCTGCGACACCTTCGTCCACATCTCCTTCCCCCGGCACATGTCCTATGAGACCATGAGCCGCCGCGTGGCCGTTATGACCGAGGCCTGCAAGGAGTTCGGCATGAAGTTCGTGCTGGAGACCGCCCCCGATCCCACTACCGACGTGGGCGTCACCGGCGCCCAGGCCTACGTGCTGGAGAAGGCCCCCGAGTGGATCCAGAAGTACGGCCAGAATTCCGCCTACTTCTGCACCAACGACGCCCACACCGCTCCTCTGCTGCAGCGGCTGCTGGAGCTGGGCGGCTACTTCATCGAGGCCGACCTGCCCTCTCCTCTGATGGGCTACCCCAACGCTCTGGGCGATCTGGACCTGACTGCCGAGGCCGGCGACTTTGACGCCATCCTGGCCAAGGTGGAGAAGGCCGTTGTGGACGCCGGCGGCGAGGGCCGCTTCGGCACCTGGGCTTACTCCTATGGCTACTGCCTGTCCGCCGGTCTGGCTCAGCACGCCATCAACGTGATCGAGGGCAAGAGCGAGATCGCCGACATGGACGACGTGTCCGCCGCCCTGCAGGAGTACTCCCCCAACGCCGCCTGGAACGGCTCCGGCTACACCAACGCCGACACCGGCGTGAAGGAGGACAACGTCTTCCTGATTTACCAGGATACCTATATCATGGGCAATCCCGGCAAATTCATGGGCGTGACCGACGTTGAGGTGCCCGAGAAGTACTACACCGTCAAGTAATCAACGCTCCGCGTTTTTACCGGAAACCAATGATGGAAACAGGGGTGAGGTTCATCCTCTCCCCTGTTTCCCTTAGATAAAAGGGTGTGATTTCGATAGCTAGTTCAACTGCGCCCCTGCTGGAAATGCGGGGCATCAAAAAGGACTTTTTCGGAAACCAGGTCCTCACCGACATCAATTTCACCCTGGGCGCGGGTCAGGTCCTGGGCCTGTGCGGGGAGAACGGCGCGGGCAAATCCACTTTGATGAAGATTCTCTTCGGTATGGATGTCATTCGGGAGACCGGCGGCTACAGCGGCGACATCTTTATCAACGGCGAGAAGGCGGCGTTCAACACCCCCTTCGACGCGCTGGCGGCGGGCATCGGTATGGTGCATCAGGAGTTTTCCCTGATCCCCGGCTTCACCGCCACAGAAAATATCCTCCTGAATCGGGAGCCCCAAAAGAAGAATGTTATTTCAGAGGTGTTCGGTGAGCGGCTGAATACCCTGGATTATAAGGAGATGGACCGGCGGGCCGCCGCGGCTATCGAGAAGATGGGCGTGGAGATCGACGCCAAAATGGTCATCAGCAGTATGCCCGTGGGGCACAAGCAGTTCACCGAGATCGCCCGGGAGCTGAGCAAGGACCAGCTGAAGCTGCTGATTCTGGACGAGCCCACCGCCGTACTCACCGAGAAGGAGGCCGAAGCCCTGCTGGACTCCATTCGCGGCATGGCGGCCCGGGGCATTTCCGTCATTTTTATCACCCACCGTCTCCATGAGATCCTGGCGGTGTGCGACCAGGTGGTGGTCATGCGGGACGGCCATGTGGTCCGGGATGTGCCCGCCGGCCAGACCAGCGTGGACGACATCACCCGCTGGATGGTGGGCCGTGACGTGCAGACCTCCGCCGCCCCCACCGAGGCGAAGGAGGAGAACGCCAGCGCCAATGTGGTCATGTCCATCAAGCATCTCTGGGTGGATATGCCCGGCGAGACGGTGCGCGACGTATCTCTGGATGTGCGGGAGGGCGAGATCCTGGGCATTGGCGGGCTGGCCGGCCAGGGCAAGCTGGGCATCCCCAACGGCGTCATGGGCCTGTATGAGGCCGGCGGCACTGTGGAATTTGACGGCCGTGAGATCCCCCTGAACAGCCCCAGAAAGTGTCTGGACGCCTCTCTGGCCTTCGTGTCGGAGGACCGGCGGGAGGTGGGGCTGCTGCTGGACGAGAGCCTGGAGTGGAACGTGGCCTTCCCCGCCATGCAGATCCAGAACAAGTTTTTGAAGAATCTGCTGGGCGGCCTGGTCAAATGGCGGGACGAGAAGGCCATCCATAAGGTGACTCAGAAATATGTGGACCAGCTCCAGATCAAGTGCACCAGCACCGCCCAGAAGGCCAAGGAGCTGTCGGGCGGCAATCAGCAGAAGATCTGCCTGGCAAAAGCCTTTGCCCTGGAGCCCAAGTTCCTCTTTGTGTCTGAGCCCACCCGGGGCATCGACGTGGGCGCCAAGGCCCTGGTGCTGAACGCCCTGAGGCAGTTCAACCGGGAGAGCGGCGTCACCGTGGTCATGATCTCCTCCGAGCTGGAGGAGCTCCGGCAGACCTGCGACCGGATCGCTATCATCTCGGGCGGCAGGGTGGCGGGGATCCGTCCGGCCACCGACTCCTCTGAGGAGTTCGGCGCGCTGATGGTCAGCCAGGTTATTTAAGGGGGTATGTGATATGGATAAAGCAGAGCGGCAGAACTGGTTCAGCCAGCTTATCAATACCTACGGCCTGCCCAGGCTGATCATTACGGGATTTCTGCTCTTTCTCTTCATCATGGCCCCCATTACCGGGTCCGATCTGCCCACCCAGTTCACCAACGTCTTCAACCGTTTCAGCTGGAACGCGGTGCTGGTGCTGGCCATGGTGCCCATGATCCACTCGGGCTGCGGACTGAACTTCGGCATCCCCCTGGGCGTCCTGGCGGGCCTGCTGGGGGGTACGCTGGCTATTGAGATGGGCTTCACCGGGCCCATGAGCTTTGTGGTGGCCATTTTAATGGCCACCCCCTTCGCCATTCTTTTCGGCGGCGGCTACGGCGCCCTGCTGAACCGGATCAAGGGCGGCGAGATGATGGTGGCCACCTATGTAGGCTTCTCCGCAGTGTCCTTTATGTGCATCATGTGGCTGATGATCCCCTACAAGAACCCCTCCATCGTGATGGCCTATACCGGCGTGGGCCTGCGCAACGTGTTCGCGCTGGATAAATTCTACGCCAATGTGCTGTCTGATTTCCTGAAGATCGACCTCAACCCCATCGGGATCAATCTGGTGATTCCCACGGGCTCCCTGCTCTTCATCGCCCTGCTGGCCGTTGGCATTTGGGCGTTCTTCCACACCAAGACGGGCACCGCCATGACGGCGGTGGGCTCTAATCCGGCTTTTGCCCGGGCCTCCGGCATCAATGTGGACCGGGTCCGGATGCTGTCGGTGATCTTGTCTACCTGGCTGGGCGCCGTCGGCGTTCTGGTCTATCAGCAGGGCTTTGGCTTTGCCCAGCTCTACACGGCGCCCTATAACCTGACAATGCCGGCAGTGGCGGCCATTCTCATCGGCGGCGCGTCAGTGAACAAGGCGTCTATCGGCAATGTGATCATCGGGACCATCCTGTTCCAGGGCCTGGTGACCATGACGCCCACCGTGATTACCGCGCTGATCCATACAGATGTGAGCGAGGTCATCCGTATCATCGTCTCCAACGGTATGGTGGTCTATGCCCTGACAAGAAAGACGGAGGGAGCGAAATGAAGATGAAAAAGAATTTCAACGGTTTCGACTTCCTGCAGAACAACCTGGTGCCACTGATGTTCATTATCATCTGTGTCATCTGCTACCCCTTGTCCGGCTTTTCCCCCAGCTATCTGCTTAACGAGATCGTCACCCGTATGGGCCGAAACATTTTCCTGATCCTCAGCCTGCTGATTCCCATTATGGCGGGCATGGGCCTGAATTTCGGTATGACCCTGGGGGCCATGGCGGGCCAGATCGCCCTGATCT
This sequence comes from uncultured Bacillota bacterium, assembly GCA_947649625.1. Lineage (GTDB taxonomy): Bacteria > Bacillota > Clostridia > Oscillospirales > Oscillospiraceae > Lawsonibacter. Next base: position 17,141 of record CANSSJ010000023.1, read on the forward strand.
TCGTCACCGACTGGCAGATCTGGGGTATCCCCGGCGTGGTGCTGGCCATGCTTCTGTCCATCCCCTTGTCCGCCCTTTTGGGCCTGATGTGCGGCAAGCTGATGAATATGGCAAAGGGCCGTGAGATGATCCTGGGCTATATGGTGAACTATTTTGTCACCGGCCTGTACCAGCTGGTGGTTCTCTTCCTGATGGGTTCTATCATTCCCATCATACACGCCTCCGTCCGCCTGCCCAGAGGCTTCGGAATCCGCACCACCGTAAATCTGAGCAATATGCGCCAGTGCCTGGACAACCAGTGGGCCATCCTCTATAAAGGGGTCAAGATCCCCATTCTCACCTTCGTCATCATCGGCCTGCTGTGCCTGTTCATTATCTGGTTCCGGCGCACCAAGCTGGGTCAGGATATGCGGGCGGTGGGCCAGGACATGGATGTGGCCCGGGCCGCCGGCATCAATGTGGATCGGACCCGTATCATCTCTATTATCATCTCCACTGTTCTCGCTGGCTTCGGCCAGATCATCTACCTGCAGAACATCGGCAACTTCCCCACCTGCACCGCCCACTCCCAGATCGGCATGTTCTGTATTGCCGCCCTGCTGGTGGGAGGGGCCAGCGTAGAGAAGGCCTCCATCGGCAACGTGTTCCTGGGCGTGATCCTGTTCCACACCATGTTCATCGTGGCCCCCAAGGCGGGCGGCGCCATCACCGGCAACGCTATGATCGGCGAGTACTTCCGCGTATTCGTCTCCTACGGCGTCATTACTCTGGCCCTCATCATGTATGAGATCAAGAAACGCCGGGCCAGGAGCCAGGGCGGACAGCTGCTGGCCCAGGCCCAGAAGGAAGGGGGCGTTCAGGCGTGAAGAAAAAGACGCTTCTGATCCGCCTGGCCGTTCTGGTCCTCTGCGTCGCGCTGGGGGCGACAATGATGGTGATAGGCCGCGGCCACACCATCTATCTGGACAACAAGACCCTGGAGGACTATCAGGGCCAGGAGTACAAGGCTTTTGAGCGGGTCAACATCACCGTGGATGGGGAGGATGAGGTCATCAAGCTGAAAAAGCGGGAACGCGACATGGCTACCTGTATAGGCCAGAGCTTCCACATGACCCTGGAGATCACCGAAAAGAAGGGCGACGAGCCCCGGGTGGAGGAGATCGACCTGAAGCTGCCCTACAATATGGACGGCATCATTATCAACCTGCCCGCCTATCTGGCCGGCCTGCCCGAGGAGGCCTGGATGACGGAGTTTATCCCCGCCCCCGAGCCGGAGGAGCCGGACGAGGAAGAGCCCGATATTGGCGACGAGTTTGACATGGGCGGCGACCTTGGCTTGGAGGGCGACGCCATCGCCTGAATCGAAATAAGCGGAAGTGCCCGCCCCGCCTAAGGCGGGGCGGGCTTCCATTTTGAAGGAGGAAGCCATATGGCAGTATTATCTGGGCTGGAGCCCAAGGCGGTATTCGAGTATTTTGAGAAGCTGTGCGCCGTCCCCCACGGCAGCCACAACACAAAACAGATCAGCGACCTGTGTGTCTCCCTTGCCCGGGAGCTGGGCCTGAAATGCCGGCAGGACGAGGTCAACAATGTGGTCATCTGGAAGGAGGCCTCCCCCGGCTACGAGGGGGCGGAGCCCGTCATCCTCCAGGGCCACATCGACATGGTGTGCGTCAAGACGGAGGACTGCCCCAAGGATATGGCCCGGGAGGGGCTGGATGTCCGGACCGACGGGAAATGGGTCTGGGCGGACCGGACCTCCCTGGGCGGGGACAACGGCATCGCCGTAGCCATGATCCTGGCCATCCTGGCCGACGACAGCCTGCCCCATCCCCCCCTGGAGGCGGTGTTCACCGTGGACGAGGAGGTGGGCATGGACGGGGCCTTCGCCCTGGACTGCTCCGACCTGAAGGGAAAGAAGCTGGTCAACCTGGACTCGGAGGAGGAGGGGGTCTTCACCGTCTCCTGCGCCGGCGGCGCGCGGCTGGACTGCTTCCTGCCCGGGGAGTGGGAGCCGCTGGGAGAGGGGGCGGCCTATCTGGTCACCCTGGACGGCCTGCTGGGAGGCCATTCCGGCATGGATATCGACAAAGGCAGGGCCTCCGCCAACCAGATGATGGTCCGGGCGCTGTACAGCGCCTTGGAGCGCTGCCCCGGCCTGCGGCTGGGCGGCATCCAGGGCGGAAGGTTCGACAATGTGATCTGTCCGAAAAATGAGGCGCTGGTCTCTGTTCCGGCCCAGGAGGCGGAGGCCTTTGAGGTATTTATCCGGGAGTTTGACGCCATCCTGAAAAACGAGTACGCCGGCTGTGACGACGGCATCTCCCTGGCCTGCCGCCGGGGCGCGCTCATGGACGGCGCCATGACCAGGGGCTCGACGGAGAACATCCTGCGCACCATGCTGGTCCTTCCCCAGGGAGTTCAGGCCATGAATGTGGACTTTCCCGGTCTGGTGCAGACCTCCCTGAATCTGGGCATCGTGGAGACAAAGCCGGACGGCGTCCATTTCAGCTTCTCGGTGCGCTCCTGCATTGCCTCCCAGAAGGCCATGCTGATCCAGTGCCTGCGGGCCATTCTGGAACTGGGCGGCGGGACGGCCTCCGAGCGGAGCAGTTACCCCGGCTGGCAGTACGCCCGGCAGTCCCGGCTGCGGGAGGACGTGCTGGCCGCCTGGAAGGCGGTGAGCGGCCGGGAGGGAAAGATCGAGGCCACCCACGGCGGGCTGGAGTGCGGCCTGTTTATTGAGAAGATCCCCGGCCTGGACGCGGTGTCCTTTGGCCCGGAGCTTCACGACGTCCACTCCGTCAAGGAAAAGCTGAGCGTTCCCTCCACCAGACTGGTGTATGAGCTGACCTGTGAACTGCTCAGGCGCAGTAAGTGACCCCCTCTTTTCCCCCTTTGCCCATTGACACCCCACCGCTCGGGGGCTATAATAAAAAACTGCCACACCTCCGTGGTGCGGCAGTTTTTATTTGATTGCAGAAAGGGGCTCCTCTCGTATGAATAACTCCCGCGTCTACAACTTTGCCGCCGGGCCCTCCGTGCTTCCGCTGTCCGTGCTGGAGCGGGCCGGGTCGGAGATCACCAACTACCGGGGGTCCGGTATGTCCGTGATGGAGATGAGCCACCGGTCTAAAGTGTTTATGGACCTCTTTCAGGAGACCCAGGACAAGCTGCGCCGGCTGATGAATATTCCCCAGGACTACCACATCCTCTTCCTCCAGACCGGGGCCTCCGGCCAGTTTTCCATGATCCCCCTGAACCTCATCGGCAAGGCGGGGAAGGCGGACTACGCCGTCACCGGCAACTTCTCCGGCCTGGCCTGCAAGGAGGCCCGGAAGTACGGCCAGATCAGCCTGGCCTGCGACACAGGCGACCGGAATCACAGCTATATTCCCCGGCAGGAGGAGCTGAAGCTGGACCGGTCGGCCGGCTACTTCTACTACTGCGCCAACAATACCATCTACGGCACCGAGTGGAACTATGTTCCCGAAGTCGGAGAGGTCCCCCTGGTGTGCGATATGTCCTCTGATATCCTGTCCATGCCGGTGGACGTGTCCAAATTCGGCCTCATCTACGCCGGGGCCCAGAAAAACATGGCTCCCGCCGGGCTGACGGTGGTTATCATCAGGGACGGGCTCCAGGGGCACGAGCTGCCCTATACTCCGCTGATGATGAACTACAAGACCATGATCGACAAGGATTCCATGTACAACACCCCACCCTGCTGGTGCATCTACATGCTGGGCCTCACCCTGGACTGGGTGGCGGAGAATGACGGCCTGGAGGGCATGAAAAAGCTGCGGGACCTGCGCTCCGGTATGCTCTACGATACCCTGGAGAACTCCCGGCTCTTCCGGCTCCATGCGGACAGGGACTCCCGCTCGGGAATGAACGTCACCTTCCGCACCGGGGACGAGGCCCTGGACGCCAAATTCGTCAAGGAAGCGGCGGAGGCCGGCTTTGTCAACCTGAAGGGCCACCGGCTCACCGGCGGGATGCGGGCCAGCATTTACAACGCCATGCCAGTGGAAGGCGTAGAAAAGTTATGTGATTTCATTCGGGCTTTCGACAAAGCTAACTGAGAGAAAACCTATTGACAAGATAGGGAATTGAGCGTATACTCCTCTCTATCCAAAATATAGTAAGGAGGAGTTTCCATGCTCCAGAGACAGAAGCTGCACCTGCTGGTCACCACAGCGCTGTTCGCCGCGGCCATCACCGTCATGACCGCCTATATGCTCCATATCCCCATCCCCGGCACCGGGGGCTATGTCCACTTGGGGGACGCCCTGATCTATCTGGCCGCCTGCCTGCTGCCCGCCCCCTATGCCGCCGCAGCCGCCGCCATGGGCGCCGGGCTGGCCGACGTGCTCTCCCCCGGCGGCGCCGTGTGGGCGCCGGCCACCCTGGTCATCAAGTCGGTGCTGGTGCTGTTCTTCACCAGCAGGTCGGAGCGCATCCTGTGCCCCCGGAACTGCGCCGCCGTGGTGGCCGCCGGCCTGTTCTCCCCCGCCGCCTACGGCCTCTACAACTGCATCATAGCCGGGACCATGGCCGCCTTTGCGCCCCAGTTTCTGGGCACCCTGGTCCAGGGGATCGGCAGCGGCGCGCTCTTCCTTGTGATCGCCCCCGCCCTGGACGGGATGAAGCTGAAGGAGCGAGTAATCCATAACTGATTTGAGGTAATACACATGTACCGTATCAAAACGCTGAACAAAATTTCCTCCGCGGGTCTGTCCAGGCTGGACCGCAGCCGTTTTCAGGTGGGGAACGACCTGGAGAGCGAGGACGGTATCCTGGTCCGTTCCGCCCCCATGCACGACTATGAATTTCCGGACTCCCTCCGGGCCATTGCCCGGGCGGGGGCGGGCACCAACAACATCCCCATCGACCGCTGCTCCGAGAGCGGTATCGTGGTCTTCAACACCCCGGGCGCCAACGCCAACGCGGTGAAGGAGCTGGTCATCGCCGCCATGCTGGTGGCCTCCCGGGACATCCTGGGCGGGGCCGACTGGGTGCAGGAGCAGGCCCACACTCCCAAGGTGAACGTAGCCGCCGCTGTGGAGAAGGGGAAGTCCGCCTTTGTGGGGCCGGAGCTTTATAAGAAGACCCTGGGGGTCATCGGCCTGGGGGCCATCGGCGCCCTGGTGTGCAACACCGCCCTGGACCTGGGGATGGACGTCTACGGCTACGACCCCTTCCTGTCGGTGGACGCCGCCCTGCGGCTGGACCGCCATGTCCACGTGGTCAAGGATGTGGACGAGCTGTATAAAGTCTCCGACTACATCACCATCCATGTGCCCTACAACAGCGGCACGAAGGACTTTATCAACGCCGAGGCCATCGGAAAGATGAAGGGGCAGGTCCGGGTGCTCAATCTGGCACGGGGCGGGCTGGTGAACGACGAGGATATGATTGCCGCCCTGGAGTCGGGCCGGGTGGCCAAATACGTCACCGATTTCCCTGACGACCGGATCACCACGGTGAAAAACGTGATCGCTCTGCCCCACCTGGGGGCCTCCACCCCGGAGAGCGAGGAGAACTGCGCCGTCATGGCGGCCCGCCAGCTCCAGGACTACTTGCTCAACGGCAACATCACCAACTCGGTCAACCTGCCCAACGTGGTCCAGGACTGGAGCGGCATCGCCCGCATCTGCCTGATCCATAAAAATCTCCCCGGTATGCTGACCCAGATCATGACCACCCTGTCCGACGACCATATCAACGTGGAGAACCTGACCAACAAGTCCAAGAAGGACTACGCTTACACGATGGTGGACGTGAACACCCGCCTCACCGAGGAGGCGGTGGAGGAACTGCGGGCCATCCCCAATATGATTCGGGTCCGGGTGCTGAACCACTGAGGAGGGGCCGGGATATGGCAGGCTTGACCTCTATGCGGAACATCGGCAGGGAGATGGCCCGAAAGCTGACTGCCGTAGGCATCGACTCCCCGGAAAAGCTGATGGAAGAGGGCACCAAACAGGCATTTTTCAAGCTGAAGGAGACCTTCCCCAATGTCTGCCTGGTGCACCTGTACGTTCTGGAGGGCGCGATCACCGATCAGGAGTACAACCGGCTCCCGGAGGAGACGAAAAAAGATCTGAAAACTTTCAGTGACTTCTTGAAGGGCGGGAGAGTTTAAAATTTCTCTTGCATATACTAGGGAACGGTGGTATAATAGCCACTGCTAAGAGTTAAGCAGAACCGCAGCAGACACGCAAAAGGGAACCCGGAGGAGTGCCGTCCTCCGGGTTCCCATTAGGCTTAGCGGTCCTTGCCGCGTCGGTTAAGCCATTTGCTCACATAGTTGCCGACTATGCTCGCTCCTACCGACACAAAAAAGTTAAGCAGAATGTCCACAGCATTCACCCCCTTCCCGGGGAAGGACCCAAAGCCATTATATCAGCCTTCGACAATGTTCGCAAGGCTGATATATTTTTCCAGAGGACGAGAGTCCTCTGGTTTTTCTTTTGTCATAACCCCCGGCTTGTCCTCATAGGATAGGGCAAAGGCTGGTGAACAGTATGACGCAGATGACAGCGGCGGACAGCTTTGTCCAGGCGGTGCGGGCCCTGCCCCCGCGGCTACGGGAGGAGGCCCTCTCCCTTCCGGAGCAGGACCAGGCAAGGACCGAGGAACTGCGCCTGCGGGCTGGCTGGCCCATGACGGCGCTGATCGACGGAGCGGAGCGCCCCCTGGGCGGGCCGCCGGTGGCGGTGGAGGAGCTGGAGCGGCTGGTGGAGATCGCCAGTGGAGCCTCCCTCCACACAGTGCTGGACCAGGTGCGCCGGGGCTACCTCACCTTTGAGGGGGGCCACCGGATCGGCCTGTGCGGCACGGCCGTCCTGCGGGAGGGAGAAATACACAGCCTGAGGGCTGTTTCCTCCGCTGATCTGCGGATTGCCCGGCAGGTAAGGGGAGCGGCCGGCCCGGTGCTGGACAGGCTGTGTCCCGGGGGCCGGCTGGCCGACACCCTGATTTTGGCGCCCCCCGGCCTGGGTAAGACCACCCTGCTCCGGGACCTGATCCGGTCGGTGTCCGAGGGGGAGGGGTGCGTCCCCCTCCGGGTCTCTCTGGCCGACGAGCGGGGGGAGGTGGCCGCCATGTACAACGGCCGGCCTCAGCTGGAGGTGGGCCGGCGTACCGACGTGGCGGAGGGCTGTCCCAAGGCTCAGGGACTGATGCTCCTCCTCCGGGCCATGAATCCCCAGGTGCTGGCGGTGGATGAGATCACTGCCCCGGAGGATGTCAAAGCCCTTATCACAGCGGCGGGGTGCGGGGTCACCCTGCTGGCCACCGCCCACGGGGAGGGGAGGGCCGGCCTGGAGCGCCGGCCGCTGTACCGGCCCCTGCTGGAGGAGGGGCTGTTTCGATTTCTGGTCCGCATCCGCCGGGAGGGGGAGCGGCGTGCTTATACGGTGGAGGAGCTGAGATAAATGGTGCGTCTGATAGGGGCCGTCCTGGTGGCGGTGGGAGGAACTGCCCTGGGCTTTCAGGCGGCCGCCCGGCTTCGGAGCCGGGTGCGGGCGCTGGCGGAGATGTCCGAGGGACTGGCCCTGCTGGAGCGGGAGCTGGAGCTGAACGCCCCGCCCCTGTCCCGGCTGCTGGCCCAGGGGGCGGCCCGGAGCCAGGGACCGGCCCGAGCGCTGTTTCAGGGAAGCCTCCGGGGGTTGGACAACCTGGACAGGGAGCGGTTTCCCGACCTGTGGCAGCGGCTGGTGGGTGAGCGGAACGAGCTGCCGGAGGAGGGACAGGCTCTCCTGGCCCCCCTGGGCGATACCCTGGGGCGGTACGATGGGGAGCGTCAGCGTGAGGCCCTGGCCGCCGTCCGCCGCCGCCTGGAGGAGCTGTCCGCCCGCCTGGAGGCCGACAGCCGCCGGCAGGGCCGGGTATATCAGGCCCTGGGCCTGTCCGGCGGGGCGTTTCTGGTGATTTTACTGCTCTGAAGCGAGGAGTAGGGGCCGCCCCCTTGGGCGGCCCGCCGGTTTGGAAACGGGCCGCCGAGGGCGGCGGCCCCTACTTAGTAACCACGAAAGAGGGAAGATTCTGTGGAAGTTGATCTGATCTTCAAAATCGCGGCCATCGGAATCCTGGTGGCGGTGCTGAACCAGGTGCTCAGCCGTGCGGGCCGGGACGAACAGGCCATGATGACCACCCTGGCGGGACTGGTGGTGGTGCTGATGATGGTGGTCCAGGAGATCGCCAACCTGTTCGACCTGGTGAAGGATCTGTTCGGGTTGTGATGGAGGCCATGGCGAAGCTGGCCGCTGTGGGGGTGACGGCGGTGGTGCTCAGCGCGGTGCTGAAAAAGAACACCCCGGAGCTGGCCCTGCTGCTGGCCCTGGCGGCCGGGGTGTGGATGCTGGTCCAGGCGGCGGCCGGCCTGGGGGCGGCGGTGGTCCTGATGGAGGAGTTGGCGGACCAGGCAGGCCTGTCCGAGGTGCTGCTGGAGCCGGTGGTCAAGACGGTGGCCCTGTCCATTCTCACCAGACTGACAGCGGAGCTCTGCCGCTCATCGGGAGAGGGGGGCGTGGCCGCCTTTGTGGAGACGGCGGGGGCCGCCCTGGCCCTGCTGGCCGCCCTGCCCCTGGTCCGGGCGGTGGCCCAGCTGATGGGGGAGCTGCTGACATGAAAAGAATTATCATTTTTTGCTCGCTGGCCCTCCTGTGCACCGCCCCCGCCTTCGCCGCGGAGCTGTCCGTCCCCGGCCTGGACCGGATGTGGGAGGAGGCGGAGGAGTACGGCGTCAGCCAGGACGCCTCGCTGGACGCAGGGCTGTTCGACCTGTTTGGCCAGACCATGGGACAGGTGAGGGAGCTGCTTCGGGCCGGCCTGGCCACTGGGGCGAAGCTGGTGGCGGTGGTGCTGCTGTGTTCTCTGGCCCAGAGCGTCAAGGAGGGCGGGGAGAGCGGTCTCCAGGCGGTCTCTGTGGCCGGGGCGCTGGCCATTACCGCCCTGACCATGACGGATATGGCCGTCATGATCGGGCTGGGGCGGGATACCCTGGAGAAAATGGAGGGTTTTTCCAGTCTGCTCCTGCCGGTCATGTCGGTGTTGACAGCGGCCTCGGGCGGGGTCACCGCCGCCGCCGTCCGCCAGGGGGCCACAGTGCTCTTCTCCCAGCTGCTCATCACCGTTATGGACCGCCTGCTGGTCCCCCTGGTATACGCCTATGTGGCGGTGAGCTGCGCCCACGCGGCGGTGGGCAATCCGGGGCTGAAAAAGACGGCGGGGCTGTTGAAGGGAGCGATCACCTTTGTGCTGACCGCTCTGCTGCTGGCCTTTGTGGGCTACCTGACCGCCAGCGGAGCTATCGCGGGCAGCGTGGACGCCGCCGCCATCAAGGCGGCCAAGCTGGCCATCTCCCGGGCCATTCCGGTGGTGGGGGGGATTTTGGCCGACGCCTCCGAGTCAGTGCTGGCCGGGGCGGGGGCGCTCCGGGGGACAGTGGGGGCGGCGGGCCTGCTTGTGGTGCTGGCCATCTGCCTGACCCCCTTCCTCCGCCTGGCCCTCCAGTACCTGCTGTACAAAGGAGCGGCCGCCCTGTGCGCCACGGTGGCTCAGCCCGAACTGGCTGCCCTGATCGACGATATCGGCTCCGCCTTCGGTCTGGTGCTGGGGATGACAGGGGCGGGGGCCTTGGTGCTGCTGGTGAGCCTGGTATCCGCCGTGGCGGCGGTGATTCCATGATGGGGGCGGTGCGGGGCTGGCTGCTGGCCGTTATTGGGGCCAGCCTCATCTGTGCCCTGGCCGATGCCCTTATGCCCCAGGGGGCGGTGCGCCGGGTGGGAAAGCTGGTGTGCGGGCTGGTGCTGCTGGCCGCCGTCCTGTCGCCGTTGACGAGGCTGGATATAGCGGATGGGCAGCGTTGGCTGGAGGACTATCTGGACTCTCTGGACAATCGGGAGGCAGAACTGACCGAGACGGTGAACAGCCAGATGAAAGTCATCATAGAACAGGAGTATGCCGCATATATTGTGGACAAGGCGGCGCAGCTGGGCCTGACCTGCTCTGTCCAGGTGGAGTGCGGGCTGTCGGAGGAGGGATTGTACCTCCCTGCCCGGGCGAGGGTGTCCGGCGCGCTGACGGAGAGAGAGCGGGACCAGATCGTCCGGCTGATCGGGACGGATCTGGGTATCCCGGAGTCGGAACAGCTGTACATGACAGAGGAGGACGTGCCGTGAAAGGAAAGTGGATGGAGACGGCTCAGAAATGGAGGGAGGCGCTGGGGAGATATCAATATGTGCTTCTGATCATAGCCGTGGGGGCGGTCCTTCTGCTGCTGCCTACGGGGGGACGGGGCAGCCCCCAAGAGGAGGCCCCGGCCCGGGAGGAGGAGAGCGCCTTCGACCTGGAGGCCTTTGAGAGAAAGCTGGAAAAGACCCTCTCCCAGGTGGAGGGGGCGGGGGAGACAAGGGTGATCCTCACGCTGGAGGGGGGCAGCCGGCAGGTGCTGGCCCGAAACCAGGACCGGGAGGGGGGCGGAGGGACCTCCAACACGGTGGTCACCGTGGGCAGAGGCTCTGGGCAGCAGGAAGCGGTTCCCATCCAGACGGTGGCCCCGGAGTTCCGGGGGGCGCTGGTGGTCTGCCCCGGCGGCGGCAGCGCCGCTACCCGGCTGAGGCTCATCGAAGCGGTGTCCGCTCTCACCGGACTGGGGAGCGACCGGATCGCGGTGTGTCAAGGGGGATAAAAGGCCTCCCTCAGAGAGGGAGCCTGAATACTCAAAAAACAAGGAGGAATTATCATGAGGACGAAAAAGGACGGCTGGAGCCAGCTGTGGAAGCGCAATGCGGTGGTGGCGGCCATTGCCCTGTTCGTATGCGCGGCGGTGTATCTGAACTGGAACTACGGCAGGGAGGACACCGCCGACGCCGGCAAGACGTTGGGGCAGTCCGCCATGGTGGGAGGCAAGACTCAGGACCCCCTGCTGGGCGGGGACAGCCCGGCGGCCGCGGGGGACCCGGCCGGTGACGCCGGTGACGCCAGCGCCGCCGGAGACGCGGGGGATGTCCAGAGCTCCGGCGAGACGGGAAGCGCCTACTTCGCCACCGCCCGGCTGAACCGGCAGCAGGCCAGGGACAGCGCCCTGTCCCTGCTCCAGGACGCCGCCGCCC
>CANSSJ010000024.1 GCA_947649625.1 uncultured Bacillota bacterium
GCTGCGCTGGATGCCCTGGCTCAGCTTGAGCCGGTCGGCCCGGCGCAGGGCGGACCGGATGCGGGCCAGCAGCTCGGAAACGCCGAAGGGCTTTACCACGTAGTCGTCCGCCCCCATGTCCAGGGCCTGCACCTTTTCCGCCTCCCGGTCCCGGGCGGAGATGATGATGACAGGCACCTCCCGGGGCAGGCCCCGGAGTTGGGAGAGAATCTCCAGCCCGTCCATGTCGGGCAGCCCCAGGTCCAGCAGTACCAGGTCGGGACCGTGGGAGAAGAACAGAGACAGGCCCTCCTTGCCGGTGTAGGCGGGAATGGCGCGGTAGTCGTTGGCGCTGAGGGCCCGGCTGATAAAATTACTGATGGCTTTGTCGTCCTCGATGATGAGGATGGTCTGTTTTTCGCTCATAATGACCTCTCCGTGTGGTTTTATAGGGGGCGGGCTCTGCCCCGCTCCATTTTTACAGCCCGATCCCGGTTTGACGGGGCGGCGTGGAGGCCGCTCTCTACGTCGAAGGCAGGCCGAAGCGGAACACGGCGCCCCCCGACGGATCGTTTTCCGCGGCAAAAAAGCCGCCGTGAGCTTTGATGATGCTCTGGCAGACCGACAGCCCGATGCCCATGCCCCGGGTGGCGTCGCCGGTGAGGGGCATGGCCTCTCCTGTCTGGACGGCCTGAAGGACCTCCGGACTCAGTCCCCGGCCCCGGTCCCGAACCTCCACCACCGCCTGATCCTCCCGGCGGTACAGCCGCATCTGGATGTGCTTGGTGTCTCCCGAGTGGCGGATGGCGTTTTCCAGCAGGTTGACCATCACCTGCTTGATCAAAATGGGGTCCATGGGCAGATAGAGGATGTCCTCCGACAGTTCCAGCTCTACCCTGCACTCGGGATACCGCCTTCTGGTGGTCAGCAGGGCGTCTCCGGCCACCTCCTCCAGCAGCTCCTCCCGCTTTTTCAGAGGGACAGTGCCGTCCTGAATGCGGGTGACCGACAGCAGGTTTTCCACCATGACAATGAGACTGTCTGCGTCCTGCTTGATGTCGGAGAGCATGGTGAGGTTCTTTTCCGAGACTTCCGGGCTCTCCAGCAGGACGGACACGGTACCCGAGATGGCGGTGAGGGGGGTGCGCAGGTCGTGGGACACCGCCCGCAGGATGCTCTCCCGGATGGACGCCCGCTCCGACTCCAGCTGAATGGCCGCCTTCTCGGCGTTGAGCCGCTCGTTCTGCTCATAGAGGGCTTTGGCGTTCTTCTCCCGCCGGACGGCCTCGGTGGCCTGCTTCTTCACCCGGGCGGTGAGGGCGCACACCACGCAGGAGATGGCCACCATGGACAGCATGGCCACCGGGTAGCCGGTGCGGCTGAGGGAGAAGGCCTCGTAGGGCTCCATAAAGTAAATGTTGATCCACAGCGCCCCGATAATGGAAGCGGCAATGCCGTAGAAATATCCGGAGGTGAGCAGAGAGATCAGCGCCACGGCCAGCACAAAGACCAGGGCGGAGTTGTTCTCCCCGCCAGTGTGGCCGATGAGGATCCCGCTGGCCCAGTAGGCGGCGCACAGAAACAGGACGGTAATTCCCAGGTTCCGGGGGACGTCGGGGATCCTGTGGCCCTGTACATCCACCCAGTGGTACAGATTCCGAAGATGCCCAAGCATGGCGCCGCCTCCCCCGTCAAGTTTTCTTCATTATAGCAAAGACTCCGGCAAAGGTAAAGCCCAGGGCGGGGAGAAGGAAAATCTTTACGGCGTCGAAACATGTCGCTGGCGCAAACCCTTGTATCCCCCGCGAAAGAATGGTATAATGAACCGTTACGGCTCCCACGGGTCGAAAATCAGAGATAAAGGGGTTTTCCGCTATGACCTACAAAGAGGAATTTATCACCTTCATGGTGCGCTCCGGCGTGCTCACCTTCGGGGACTTCACCACCAAGTCGGGGCGGAAGACCCCCTACTTCGTCAACACCGGCAACTACAAGACGGGGGCCCAGGCCGCCCGTCTGGGGGACTACTACGCCGCCTGTATCCAGGAGAACCTGCCCGACGGGATCGACTGCCTCTTCGGCCCGGCTTACAAGGGTATTCCCCTGGCCGTCTCCGCCGCCGCCTCCCTCTACCGCAGCTACGGCCGGGACCTGCCCTACTGCTTCAACCGCAAGGAGGCCAAGGACCACGGCGAGGGGGGCTCCATGGTGGGCTATAGGCCCCAGGACGGGGACAGGGTGGCCATCATCGAGGACGTGGTCACCGCCGGCACCGCCGTGCGGGAGTCCATTGAGCTGTTCAAGCATGTGGCAAAGGTGGACATGAAGGCCCTGTTTGTCTCGGTGGACCGGATGGAACGGGGCACCCGGGACTGCTCTACCCTGGACGAGCTGCGCCAGGACTACGGCATCCAGGTGTTCCCCATCGTCACCGTTAAAGAGGTGATCTCCTTCCTCCACAACAACCCGGTGGACGGCAAGGTTTACATTGACGACGGGATGAAGACCAGGATGGAGGCCTATCTGGCCGAGTACGGAGCGAGGTAATGGAGAAGAAGTCCATCCACACCGGCCACCGGGGGCGGGTGAAAGAGGAGTTTCTCACCCGGGGGATCGAGGGCTGGCCCGACCACCGGGTGCTGGAGCTGATCCTGTTCTACGCTATCCCCCAGGGGGACGTGAACCCGCTGGCCCATGAGCTCATCGACCGCTTTGGCTCTTTGTCCGGCGTGCTGGACGCCCTGCCCGAGGAGTTGATGAAGGTGAAGGGGATGGGGGAGCACTCCGCCGCCATGCTCAAGCTGTTTCCCGCGGTCACCGGCCGCTATCTGGAGGGCCGCACCGGCCCGGGGCAGATCATTCACACCACGGCGGAGGCGGGCCACGTGCTGGCCCCCTACCTCTACGGCGCGCGAAACGAGATGACCTATATTCTGTGTCTGGACGGTAAGGAAAAGCTGCTGGGAGTGCGGCGGCTGTCAGAGGGGAACATCCACAACTCCGACGTGACCATCCGCCGGGCGGCGGAGGAGTGTCTGGCTCTGCGGGCCTCCAGCTGCTACCTGGCTCACAACCATGTCAGCGGCATCGCCCTGCCCTCTCCGGAGGACATGAATACCACCAACGTGGTCCGGACGGCGCTGGAACCTCTGGGGGTGCGGCTGGTGGACCATCTGGTCTTTGTGGACGGCGATCTGGTGTCCGTCCGGGAGACCGCCGCCTCCAGGCGGGGCGGCTTCCGCATGGTCTACCCGGGACAATTATGAAAAATTTGTTCGATTCCCCTTGATGTGGAACGTTAGTTCTGATATAATGAGAGCCCGAGGTGGATGTCATGCCCAAATTTGAAGTAGTCTCTGAATACACCCCCAGCGGCGACCAGCCGGAGGCCATTGAGGCCCTGTCCAAAGGTATTGAGATGGGGCTGGACGAGCAGACCCTGCTGGGGGTCACCGGCTCGGGCAAGACCTTCACCATGGCCAAGATCATCGAGAAGGTCCAGCGGCCCACCCTGGTGCTGGCCCACAACAAGACCCTGGCCGCCCAGCTGTGCGCCGAGTTCAAGGAGTTCTTCCCCAACAACGCGGTGGAGTACTTTGTCTCCTACTACGACTACTACCAGCCCGAGGCCTATATCCCCCACACCGACACCTTTATTGAAAAGGACTCCTCCGTCAACGAGGAGATCGACCGGCTGCGGCTGTCCGCCACCGCCTCCCTGCTGGAGCGGCGGGACGTGATTGTGGTGTCCTCCGTGTCCTGCATCTACGGCCTGGGCGAGCCGGAGGACTTCGCCAAAATGATGGTCTCCCTCCGGGTGGGGGCCCGGATGGAGCGGGACGAGATGCTGAAAAAGCTGGTGGCCATCCGCTACGAGCGCAACGACATCGCCTTTGAGCGCAACATGTTCCGGGTCCGGGGGGACACGGTGGAGGTCTGGCCCGCCTACTGGAAGGACACCGCCATCCGGGTGGAGTTCTTTGGGGACGAGATCGACCGCATCAGCGAGATCAACGTGGTCACCGGCGCCCCCATCCGCCGCCTCCAGAACATCCCCATCTGGCCCGCCACCCACTACGTCACCCCCAAGGACAAGATGGACGCCGCCATCCAGGAGATTTATCAGGAGATGGAGGAGCGGGTGGCCTTCTTCGAGGGGGAAAACAAGCTGATTGAGGCCCAGCGCATCAAGCAACGGACCCTCTACGACATCGAGATGATGCAGGAGCTGGGCTACTGCTCCGGCATTGAGAACTACTCCCGGGTCATCGAGGGCCGCCCGGTGGGGTCGCCCCCCAACACCCTCATGGACTACTTCCCCAAGGACTTTGTCCTGTTCATCGACGAGAGCCACGTCACCCTGCCCCAGGTGAGGGCCATGTACAACGGCGACCGGGCCCGAAAGAACACTCTGGTGGAGTACGGCTTCCGCCTGCCCTGCGCCTTTGACAACCGGCCCCTGAAATTTGAGGAGTTTGAAAAGCGGGTCAACCAGATCGTCTACGTCTCCGCCACCCCGGGGGAGTATGAGCGCACCCGGTCGGGGCAGATCGTGGAGCAGGTGATAAGGCCCACCGGCCTTCTGGACCCGGTGATCGAGGTCCGGCCGGTGGAAGGCCAGATTGACGACCTCATCGGCGAGATCAACACCCGCACCGCCCGAAATGAGCGGATTTTGGTGACCACCCTCACCAAGCGGATGGCCGAGGACCTGACCACCTATCTCCAGGGGGCGGGCATCAAGGTGCGGTACATGCACCACGACATCGACGCCATGGAGCGCATGGAGATCATCCGGGACCTGCGGCTGGGCACCTTCCACGTGCTGGTGGGCATCAATCTCCTCCGGGAGGGCCTGGACCTGCCCGAGGTGTCCCTAGTGGCCATTCTGGACGCGGACAAGGAGGGCTTCCTCCGGTCGGAGACCTCCCTCATCCAGACCATCGGCCGGGCCGCCCGAAACGCCCAGGGTATGGTGGTCATGTACGCCGACACCATCACGCCGTCCATGCGACGGGCCATCGACGAGACCGAGCGCCGCCGGGAGAAGCAGGACGCCTTCAACAGGGCCCACGGCATCGTGCCCAAGACGGTCATCAAGTCGGTGCGGGACCTTATGAGCATTTCCGCCGGCGAGGATACCGCCGAAAAGCGGGGGGAGGTTCAGGGTCTCACCAAGCAGCAGAAGGCCGAGCGCATCGCCCGGCTGGAGAAGGAGATGCGGGAGGCCGCCAAAATGCTGGAGTTCGAGCTGGCCGCCGCCCTGCGGGATCAGATCATCGAACTCCGAGGGAAATAGAGAGGATTTTTATGGCATTTATTTCGCTTTTTCTGCTCTGGCCGATCATCTTGGTGGCCGGGGCGCTGTCTCTGCTGAGTATCGCGCTGCCGGTTATTGCCGGGGTGCTGCTGGTATGCAATGTTCTGTTGCTGCTCCTGCTGCTGGCGGTACGGCACGCATGGAAAAAGAGCGGCACAATGGATCGAGCCTATATCGACACTCTGACAGGCTGGAAGCATGTTCTTCTGACGGTTTGCCTGTGGGGCCTGCGGCTGCTTATCGCATGGGAAGTCTTTCTGGTGATCGCCAGCGGAAGTTTTATGGCTTGGTGGCCCGGCCTGGTGGCATGAGTACTTTGATGGAACCGCGCCAACGAAAACAAAACCGCTTACAGGGTTATGATTACGGCCGCCCAGGGAGCTATTTCATCACGATCTGTGTTGAAAAACATGCGGAGATGCTGGGCGAGGTATGTAGGGGCGCGCATTGCGCGCCCGCATACATAAGGCTGTCTGATATTGGACGTGCTGTGGAAAACGCTATTTTGCAGATACCGAACTGTCATAAAAATGTTCGTGTGGATAAGTATGTTATTATGCCTAATCATATTCACATGATTTTGGTGTTAGCGCAAGACCGCGGGCGCGCAATGCGCGCCCCTACACGCCGTTCCACCATCCCTGGAATCTTGCGCGGGATGAAAGAGGCGGTTACAAAATCAATTGGCTTCCCCATATGGCAAAAGAGTTACCACGACCACATCATCCGCAGCGAAGCCGATTACCAACGGATATGGGAATACATCGACACCAACCCGGCCAAATGGCGGGAGGACTGTTATTACTGTGAGGCAAGGCCCTCTGGCGGCCTTGCCGAGGGGGAATAATAATGGCAATATGGGTATTATTCGCGTTTTTGTCCGCGCTGTTCGCGGCGCTCACCTCCATCCTGGCCAAGATCGGCATTGAGGAGGTAAACTCCACCCTGGCCACCGCCATCCGCACGGTGGTGGTGCTGGTGATGGCCTGGGGGATGGTCTTTCTCACAGGAAAGGTGGGGGATATTTCCCATATCACCGGGCGGAGCTGGCTGTTTTTGATTCTGTCCGGCCTGGCCACCGGGGCCTCTTGGCTGTGCTATTACTACGCCCTCCAGCAGGGCCCGGCCAGCAAGGTAATCCCCATTGACAAGCTCAGCGTGGTGATCTCGCTGGTGCTGGCCTTCTTGGTGCTCCAGGAAAAGGCAGATTGGAAGTCGGTCATCGGCGGCCTGCTCATTACGGCGGGCACGCTGGTGATGGTGCTGTGAGGAGCGCGGATATGGCAAAGAAAGAGGAAAAGACCAACGTCATGCGGGTTCTGGAGCAGAAAAACATCCCATACACCCCCCACGCCTACGACCCCGACGCGGGGCTTGACGGGGTGAGCGTGGCCCAGCAATTGGGGCAGGACCCATCGGCGGTGTTCAAGACCCTGGTAGCCCGGGGGGCCTCCGGGGGGCTGTACGTGTTCGATATCCCCGTGGGGGATAACCTGGACCTGAAAAAAGCCGCCAAAGCGGTGGGGGAGAAGTCCGTGGCCATGATTCCCCAGAAGGAGCTGCTTCCCCTGACGGGCTACGTCCACGGCGGCTGTTCCCCGGTGGGGATGAAGAAGCAGTACCCCACCGTCTTTGACGAGACAGCGGAGCTGTTCGCCACCATCTGCGTCTCCGCCGGGAAAATCGGCTTTCAGGTGGAGCTGGACCCCGCCGCGCTGATCGAGCTGGTGGGCGGGACGACCGCCGATTTGACGGTTTGAATGTGCCCCGATATGCCATAGTGTAAGGAGGCGGCGGTATTGGCGTTCCTGATGATTTTTGTTTGCTATGGAGCGATGATCCTGCTGTTGACCGGCGTTGTGGCCTGGGTCGTGATCGGCGGGATCAAGGAACTCGGCCAGGACAATAAGAAAGCCGGGAGACGCGCCGCCTGGGCGGCGGGCGCCCTGGCGTTGGCTTTATGCCTGGGGCTGTTCTCCCATTTCCTGCCCTATTCCAGGTTCAGCGCGCGGCTGTTCTATCACAGGCACGCGAAACTGCTCAACACTGTGGCCGAGGCGGTGCTGGACACCCCGAGGCAGGACTGGAGTGAACATATTCCCGGGGAATTGGAGAAGATAGAAAATCTCTCCTGCCGGAGGGGAGTCAGCGCCAGCCCCTTGCAGGCAAATTTGGGGGGCTATCCTTCGGTGGAATTTTGTATTTACATCGGAAGCGGTACAGACAGCGGAGACGGCAGCATGGCGTATCCGGTGCAGGATTTAGTCTACTGCCCCGAAATAACCAGAGAAGCGGGAGAATATCATCGGTCTTCCGGAGATTACTGCTATCAAATTGCGGAACACTGGTTCCTGAAGGGCGATTACAACCTTTAATGTGAGAACGGAGGAATTACTATGGCAAGCAGTCCTGATTTTGTCAGCTACATCTGCGAACAGTTGGAGGGCCTGGGTACGGTGCGCTCCCGGAAGATGTTCGGGGAGTATATGGTCTACCTCAACGATAAGCCGGTGCTGATTATCTGCGATGATCGGCCCATGGTAAAGATGCTCCCCTGCCTGGAGGAGCTTTGCCGGGACCGCCCCGCCGAGCCGCCCTACGAGGGGGCCAAGGACCACTATCTCCTGGACCCCGATGACCGGGGCACCCTCCGGGAGGCTGTCCGGCTGGCGGAGGAGGTCACCCCCCTGCCTAAAAAGAAGTCCCCCAAGAAAAAGAAGCCCGTTCCGGCGGAGGGCCCTGTGCCCTGGGATATCGCCTGGCCCCAGCAGATGAAACCCAGCCTGTCCGACATCGGGGCATGGGTCAAAAACCCCGCCTTTGAGGAGCTTTTGGCCTGGATGGGGGAGACCTACGGGGTGGAGCCCTCGGTGGAGTTCAGCCGGTGCTCTATGGACAAGGGGTGGAACCTCAAATATAAAAAGGGGAGCAAGTCCCTGTGCGTCCTTTACGTCCGTCCGGGCTGGTTTACCGCCATGGTGACCCTGGGGGCGAAGCAGCTGCTGGAGCTGGAGCCCCTCCTGCCCACCTTCTCCCCCGCCTTCCGCAAGCTGTATGAGAAGACCCCCCTCTTCAACGGCGGCAAGTGGCTGGTGGTGGACGTGAAGAAGCCGAAGCAGCTGGAGGAGGTCCAGCGGCTGATTCTGATGAAGGCCAAGCCGGTGAAAAATATTAACAGGTAAGAAAACGTTCATGAATCCTGAAAAGATTCCAATTCCTGTGCAAGAGATAGCCCCAGACTTAGTCCTAAAGAAAATGCGTGACAGGCTTTTGCGTGATTAAGGACCTCAAGGCTGTCGGTTAATAGGAAAATAATGTGGCGGTATTTTTTCGGAAAACGTTTGATTTTAGCTTTTGCCTCTGTTAATTGTTTTGCATGAAATTGTTCTGTATTGTCAGCAGGATAAAATGGAAATTGCCGCAGAAGGGTTTCATAAAGAAGATAAGTACAAGTTCGCACTGCAAAGCCTCCTTGATACGAGATGAAATCTCGCAATAGGATGATTATAGCACGAGATAAAATCTCTGTCAATAGGGGTGGTGCCATTATGGAAATAAAAATGCCGGAATTTGGTCAGCGGTTAAAGCTCTTGAGAAAGGAGAAATCCATAACCCAAAGGGCAATGGCGGAATTATTAGAAAAGACAGAGCGGCATTATCAGGATATGGAGGCCGGGAAAATCAATGTCCCCGGGCTGACATTGATGAAGCTGGCGGATTATTTTGGTGTCAGCATTGATTATCTGGTGGGTCGCAAAGATGAAAGATAGGCCTTGACATTAAAAAGTAGTTCCGTTAGGCTGTAGGGGCGGCCTGTGGCCGCCCGTCGGGGAGGCGTAGTATTATGGCGTTCATGGCCCTGTTTGGCTGGATATTTCTCTTGATGATTCCGGCCTTTTATATCGGTATGGCCCTGGAGGCGGTCCTGACCTGGGCCGCGGCTCACGTCTTTCTGGTCAATGTGATGCTGGTCCTTCTGCTGGCGCCGAATCTGTTGATCCTTTGGGTCCTGCTGAAAATCCGGGCGCAATGGAAGCGGGAAGGGAAGTTGAAGGCGTCCTACGCCTGGCGGGACCCGACCTTGAAAGGATTTCTGGGTCGTTTCACCCTATTTTTCGGACTGGCCTGGGAGTTTTTTGTCATCATTGCCTTTCTGGCCCTTTTGATTTTTCAGCCTATTCCCCGTTTGGCGGGTATGCTTCTGTAAACTCGATATTTGCGTACAAGGAGAACAACTGTTATGCACACACACATTTCCGTCAAGGGCGCGCGGGTGAACAACCTGAAAAACATCGACGTAAAAATCCCCCGGGACAAGCTGGTGGTGCTCACCGGGCTGTCCGGGTCAGGCAAGTCCTCCCTGGCCTTTGACACCATCTACGCCGAGGGCCAGCGGCGGTATGTGGAATCCCTGTCCTCCTACGCCCGGATGTTCCTGGGCCAGATGGAGAAGCCCGATGTGGACTACATCGACGGCCTGTCCCCGGCCATCTCCATCGACCAGAAGACCACGTCGAAAAACCCCCGGTCCACCGTAGGCACCGTGACGGAGATCTACGACTACCTGCGCCTGCTGTGGGCCCGGGTGGGAATCCCCCACTGCCCCATCTGCGGTAAGGAGATCAAACAGCAGACCATCGACCAGATCATCGACCAGGTCCTCGCCCTCCCCGAGGCCACCCGCATCCAGGTGATGGCCCCGGTGATCCGGGGGAAGAAGGGGGAGCACGCCAAGATCTTTGAGGATGCCCGAAAGTCGGGCTACGTCCGGGTGCGGGCCGACGGCTCCCTCTACGACCTGAGCGAGGAAATCAAGCTGGACAAGAACAAGAAGCACCACATTGAAATTGTGGTGGACCGGCTGGTCATCCGGGACGACATCGCCCGCCGGCTCACCGACAGCGTGGAGGTGGCCTCCAACTTGGCGGGGGGGCTGGTGGTGGTGAACATCGTGGGGGAGGACCGGGATATCATGTTCTCCCAGAACTACGCCTGCGAGGACTGCGGCGTGTCCATCGAGGAGCTGTCCCCCCGGATGTTCTCCTTCAACAACCCCTTCGGGGCCTGCCCCGCCTGTACCGGCCTGGGTTCCCAGATGAAGCTGGACCCGGAGCTCATTATCCCCAACAAGGACCTGTCCATCATTGAGGGGGGCATCACCGCCTCCGGGTGGAACAACATCAAGTCGGACGGCATCTCCCGGATGTACTTCGACGCCCTGTCCAAGAAGTACAAGTTCAAGCTGAACACCCCCATCAAAGACCTGCCCAAGGAGGTCATGGACGTGATCCTCTACGGCACCAACGGGGAGAAGCTCACCCTCCACTACGACCAGCCCCGGGGCAAGGGCACCCTGTACCAGCCCTTCGAGGGCATCGTCAACAACCTGGAGCGCCGCTACCGGGAGACCCAGTCGGACGCCATGAAGCGGGAGCTGGAGGAGTGCATGTCCCAGTGCCCCTGCCCCGCCTGCCAGGGCCGGCGGCTGAAAAAGGAGTCCCTGGCCGTCACCGTGGGCGGCCTGGATATCGACAGCTACTGCCGGAAAAGCGTCACCGAGGCCCTGGACTTTATGGAGCACCTGGTGCTCAACGAGACCCAGACCATGATCGCCTCTCAAATCCTGAAAGAAATCCGGAACCGCCTGGGCTTCCTCCAGTCGGTGGGATTACAGTACCTCACTCTCTCCCGGGAGGCGGGCACCCTGTCCGGCGGCGAGAGCCAGCGCATCCGCCTGGCCACCCAGATCGGCTCCTCTCTCATGGGGGTGCTCTATATCCTGGACGAGCCCTCCATCGGCCTGCACCAGCGGGACAACGACAAGCTCCTCCAGACCCTGAAAGAACTCCGGGACCTGGGCAACACCCTGCTGGTGGTGGAGCACGACGAGGACACCATGCGGGCCGCCGACTATATCATCGACGTAGGCCCCGGCGCGGGGGTGAACGGCGGCACCATCGTGGCCGCCGGCACTCCGGAGGAGGTCATGAACAACCCCGCCTCCATCACCGGGGACTACCTCACCGGACGAAAAAAAATCCCCGTTCCCTCGGAGAGAAGGAAGGGGAGCGGGCACTATTTAAAGGTCTTCGGCGCGGCGGAGCACAACCTGCGCCGGGTGGACGTGGCCTTTCCGTTAGGGACCTTTACCTGCGTGACGGGGGTGTCCGGGTCGGGAAAGTCCTCCCTGGTGAACGAAATTCTGTTCAAGAAGCTGGGGGCCGACCTGAACCGCACCAAGACCCGGGCTGGGAAGCACCAGCGCATCGAGGGAGAGGAGTTCCTGGACAAGGTCATCAACATCGACCAGAGTCCCATCGGCCGCACCCCGCGCAGTAACCCGGCCACCTACACCAACCTCTTCAACGACATCCGGGAGCTCTTCGCCTCCACCCCCGACGCCAAGAGCCGGGGCTACGGGCCGGGCCGGTTCTCCTTCAACACCCGGGGCGGGCGGTGCGAGGCCTGTACCGGCGACGGCCTTCTCAAAATCGAGATGCACTTCCTGCCGGACATCTACGTCCCCTGCGAGGTGTGCAAGGGCAAGCGGTACAACCGGGAGACCCTGGAGGTGCGCTACAAGGGCAAGAACATCTACGAGGTGCTGGAGATGACGGTGGACGAGGCCCTGCCCTTCTTCGAGAACATCCCCAAGATATACAACCGCCTGAAAACCCTGGAGGAGGTGGGTCTGGGCTATGTGAAGCTGGGTCAGCCCTCCACCGAGCTGTCCGGCGGCGAGGCCCAGCGGGTGAAGCTGGCTACCGAGCTTTCCAAGCGCTCCACCGGCAAAACCATCTATATTTTGGACGAACCCACCACCGGCCTCCACTCTGCCGACGTCCACAAGCTCATCGAGGTGCTCCAGCGCCTGGTGGAGGGGGGCAACACCGTGGTGGTCATCGAGCACAACCTGGACGTTATCAAGACCGCCGACTATATCATCGACCTGGGCCCCGAGGGGGGCGACGGCGGCGGACAGGTGGTCTGTACCGGAACCCCGGAAGAGGTGGCCGCCTGTCCCGGCTCCTACACGGGGCAGTATCTGAAAAAAATGCTCTAGCCCGCCCGTACCCACCCGGCCAGCCGGGCGCCCAGGCGGAAACCGTGGGCGAAGGACAGGAAATTGCTTGTGTCCAGGAGATGGAACACGGCGGCGGGCATATCTCTCCCTTCCCAAAGGGCCGCCGCCTGTGTATAATAGGATTGATACTCCGGGTCGCGGTCGAAGTCCAGCTGTGCCCGCTCGATTTCCTGGTCGTACAGGACTTTGAGTTTTTCTTCCATGATAACACCATCTTACAACTTTTAAAGTTGCTTATATTATACGATACTTTTAATGTTGTGTCAAGAGGGGATTTAGAAAAAATATGGAAATTATACTGCCAGGTATCGCAAATACTCTAGGGCCATTGCGAAAAGCGAAAAAACTGAAACAGCGGGAAATGGCAGAACTGCTGGACTGCACAGTCCAGCACTATCAAAGGATAGAATACGGCAAGGTCAACCTACCGTCCACAACGCTGATATTTCTTGCCGATTATTTTGGCGTAACGACCGATTATCTCCTGGGACGGGAGTAGGGGCGGCCTTTGGCCGCCCGCGATTCCCGCAGTCGCTTATTTGACACGGGCGGCCACAGGCCGCCCCTGCAAAAAGAAGGTAACTATGGAACTCTATGAATTTTTAACCACCACCACGGCGGGCAAATGCCTGTTCACCATGCTGGTGTCCATGATCCCCGTCATCGAGCTGCGGGGGGGCGTCCCTTTTGGGATGGCGGTGCTGGGTCTGCCCTCCTATCTGGCCTTTCCGGCGGCGGTAGTGGGGAATCTGATCCCTGCGCCCTTCATCATCGTCTATATCCGCCGGATCTTTGAGCTGATGCGGAAGTATCTGCCCAGGCTCAACGGCCTGGTGGACCGCCTGGAGAAAAAGGCCCATCTCAAAGGGAAAAAGGTGCAGAAGTACCAGTATCTGGGCCTGTGGCTCTTTGTGGCCATCCCCCTGCCGGGGACGGGGGCCTGGACGGGCTCTCTGGCGGCGGCCTTTCTGGGGATGCGGCTGAAAAAGGCCATGCCCGCCGTGGTGCTGGGGGTGCTCACCGCCGGCTGTATCATGCTGGGGCTGACCCACATGGGGATCAACCTGTTCTCAGGGACGATCTGACCCTCCGCCGCATAGAATACCCCGGAGGTGCTGCTTATGGGTGCGTTTTGGGATATTCTGCTGGCCGGCGTCTGCGCCGCCGGGCTGGCGTTTGTGGGCTGGTGGCTGTTCGGGCTGCTGCTGCGCCCCCTGCCGGGCGGGACGGCCAGGGTGGTCATCCCCGGCCGGGGAGAGGGAGAGGGCCTGGAGCAGCAGGTGCGCTCCTTCCTCTGGCTGCGGGGGATGGGATTGCTGCGCTGCCCCATAATTATCGCGGACGCGGGCCTCACCCCCGCCGGCTGGGAGCTGGCCCTGCGCCTCACCGCCCGCTGGCCCGAAGTAATCCTGTGGCCGGCCGGTGATTTGGGGGATTATATTTCCCGAATGTAGGGCAAGGGCTCTGCCCTTGCCTTTTATAAAAGCAAAATGAAATAGAGGCAAGGGCAGAGCCCTTGCCCTACATGACGATAGCGTGAGACGAAAGGAGGCGATGCCCAATGTCAGACCAGGAACTGGAACTGCTGGAGGGCGCCGTCTCCGCGGTTATTTTTCAGAACGAGGAGAACGGGTACACCATCCTCAAGCTGGACGTCCGGGGGGAGGAGGTGACGGTGGTGGGGCCCATGGCGGGGGTGGCGCCGGGGGAGTACCTGTCCGTCCGGGGCCGGTGGACCCGGCACCCCACTTACGGTCCCCAGATGAAGGCGGAGGTGGTGGACCGGCGTCTCCCCCAGAGCATGAAGGAGATTTTCCACTATCTCTCCTCCGGGGCCGTCAAGGGGGTAGGCAAGACCACCGCCCGGCTCATTATTGAGGAATTTGGGGAGGACTCCCTCACTGTCATTGAGGAGGACCCGGAGCAGCTGACCAAAATCAAGGGCATTACGAAAAAACGGGCCCGGCAGATTGGCGAGGTCTTCCGCCAGCAGATGGGGACCCGCCGGCTGATGGAATTTCTTACCGAACACCAGCTCCCCCTGGAGCTGGCCGCCCTCCTCCGCCGGGCCTACGGTGACGTGGCCCTGGAGGTGGTGAAGGCCAACCCCTACCTGCTGGTGAACGAGGAGTTTGAGGTGGAGTTCTCCCAGGCGGACGGACTGGCCCTGTCTCTGGGGGTGGGGACTGAGGACCCCCTGCGGCTGGAGGCCGGGCTGCTCTTCGAGCTGGCCCACAACAACTACAATAACGGCCACACCTTCCTCCCCCGGCGAAAGCTGGTGGAGGCCACCTCCGCCTTGCTGGCAGTGTCCGGCGAGCTGCTGGAGGACTCCCTGGAGGCCCTGATCCGCCGGGGAGAGGCGGAGTGCGAGCAGGTGGCGGGCCAGGAGGCGGTGTACCTCCCCGCCCTCCACGAGGCGGAGGCCTATATCGCCCAGCGGATCACAGAGATGAGCCGGGCGGAGCTGCTGCCTCCGGAGGGACTGGACAAGCTCATTCGCCGCATCGAAAAGGAGCAGCGCATCGCCTACGCCCCCCAGCAGCGGGAGGCGGTGGAGCTGGCCGCCGGCCGGCAGGTGATGCTCCTTACCGGCGGGCCGGGGACGGGCAAGACCACCTGTCTCCGGGGGGTGCTGGCCCTCTTCGAGATGATGGGGCTGGACACTGCCCTGGCCGCCCCCACCGGCCGGGCGGCCAAGCGGCTGGGGGAGCTGTGCGGTACTGACGCCTCCACCATCCACCGCCTGCTGGAGACCGGCTTCGACCCCCACAGCGGCAAGCTGGTGTTTACCAGGAATTCCTACGACCCCCTGAAGGCAGACGCGGTGATTGTGGACGAGACCTCCATGGTGGACGTGCCCCTCATGGCCGCCCTGCTGGACGCCCTCCGGGACGACTGCCGCCTGGTACTGGTGGGAGACCCGGACCAGCTGCCCTCCGTGGGGCCGGGGAGCCTGTTTGCCGATCTCATCCGCAGCGGAGCGGTGCCCACTGTCCGGCTGACGGAGATCTTCCGTCAGGCCGCCCGGAGCGCCATTATCCGAAACGCCCACCTCATCAACCGCGGACAGGTGCCCGACCTGCGTCTCAACCAGGGGGACTTCTTCTGCCTGGCCCGCCGGGACCCGGAGTCGGTGCTGGACACCGTTGTGGACCTGTGCCGCCGCCGCCTCCCCGAGCGCCTGGGCATCCCTGCCGGCGAGATTCAGGTGCTCTCTCCCACCCGCCGCCGGGGGACGGGAACCCGCGCCCTGAACCAGGTGCTCCAGCAGGCCTTGAACCCGCCCCTGGAGGGGAAGGGGGAGCGGCGCTTCGGCGACTGGGTCTTTCGGGCGGGAGACCGGGTGATGCAGGTGCGCAACAACTACGACATCCTGTGGCGTGAAGAGGGGGGGACCGACTCCGGCATGGGGATGTTCAACGGGGACATCGGGGTGATCCGCTCCATTGAAAAGGAAATTACCACTGTGGACTTCGACGGAAAAATCGTGGAGTACTCCCCCGACATGCTGGGGGAGCTGGAGCCCGCCTTCGCCGTGACGGTACATAAAGCCCAGGGATCCGAGTACCGGGCGGTCATCCTGGCCGCCCTGGAGGGGGCACCCATGCTCATGACCCGGGGGGTGCTGTATACTGCCGTCACCCGGGCCCGGGAGCTGTTTATCGTGGTGGGCGATCCCGCCGCCGTGGCCGGAATGGTGAACAACAACCGCCAGACCAGGCGGTACTCCGGTTTGAGGGCCAGACTGACAGAGAGATGAAAATCGGCTCCCCATTTGGGGGAGCCGATTTTTACAGTTCCAGCCACGCTGCCAGCGCCGGGTCATCCCAACGGGTGATGTAGCAGTCGGCCAGGGCCTTGAGCTGCTCCTGCTCGGCGTCGGAGTTGACGTCGTAGATGACACCCAGGGAGAAGCCTGCCTGCTTGGCGGTCTGGGCGGCCACCAGGATGTCCTCGAAGATGACGGTATCCTCCAGCGTGCCCCCCAGCCGCCGGGCGGCCTCCAGATAGACGGTGGGCCGGTTTTTCCCCTCGCCCACCTCCTCGCAGGACAGGAGGAACTCAAAGCAGTCCCGCACTCCCAGCCGCCGCAGGCAGATGTCGATGAGGACCGGATTGGTGGAGGAGGCGATGCACATTTTAAAGCCCGCCTTTTTCAACCGTTCCAGGAAATCCGCCGCCCCCGGCTTCAGGGGGACGTCGGAGCGGTAATGCGCCTCCATCAGGCCGTTGACCTCGGCACAGATCTGCTCCGGCGTCTCGGGCAGCCGGTAGGCGCGGATGAACAGGTTTGCGGTGCCCTCCATGGTGAGGGCGATGGACTCCTCCTGGAGCTCCGGAGGCAGAGGCGGAAAGCCCCGGCGGGCCAGAAACTCATCGGACAGCCGGTTCCAGAACCCCATGGAGTCCACCAGGGTGCCGTCCATATCAAAAATCGCGAATTTTTTCTCCATATGTGATCCCGTCCTTGCGTGAAATGGTCAGAGGTATTATAATGGATGGGAACAGAATACGCAAGCCTTTTGGGGACAATATATGGAGGAGGAACGCCCTATGACCGACCAGGAACTGGTAAAAAAAGCCTTTGATATGCACCAATTTTCCTACGTGCCCTACTCCCATTTCCCGGTGGGGGCGGCGATCCTGACGGAGGACGGCCGGGTGTTCACCGGCTGCAACGTGGAGAACGCCGCCTACGGCTCCACCATCTGCGCCGAGCGATGCGCCATTTTGAAGGCGGTGAGCGAGGGCTGCCGGGAGGGCTGGGCCGCCATCGCCATCGCCGGGAAAGGGGAGGACTACTGCTGGCCCTGCGGGGCGTGCCGCCAGATGCTTTATGAGTTCGCACCCAGCCTGCGGGTGCTGGCCGCCCGGGGAGACGGGGAATTTAAGGAGGTCGGGCTGTCTGAGCTGCTGCCCTATGGCTTCGGGCCGAAATCGCTGGAGTAAGAAACTGTACCAATAGCCTCAGCACGCATCTTTACGGCCAAAATCGCCCTTGGCTTCGTTAAAAATTTTTGAAATACATCCAGTATTCCTGCAAATTTTTGCCTTGCCGATGGCGGTTTTGGCTCGCAAATCTGCATACTTCGGCTAATGGTACAGCTTCTAAAAAATTTCCAGCCGCATAATTTCGCCAAAACCGTATAAACTACCCCCGGAACCCGAAACAAGGAGGTGGTTTGACGTGATGATGGACAAAATCGCGCTGACGCTGCTGATCATCGGCGGCCTGAACTGGGGCAGCGTGGGCCTGTTTCAATTTGACCTGGTGGCCTTTGCCTGCGGCGGCTCCGGCAGCATGATCAGCCGGGTGATCTATACCTTGGTGGGACTGTCCGCCGTGTGGTGCGTCTCCCTGCTGTTCCGTGACCGGGACCCCGTGGAGGAGCGCCGCTGATCCCAGAGTTCCTTATCATTGTCAGAGGCCCGGAGCAATCGCTCCGGGCCTCTCAGTTTTTTGTTGGAGAAATGGGGAAATCAGCCCTTCACGCCGCCGGAGGTCAGACCGCTGACCAAGTGCTTCTCAATGCACAGGAACAGGATAATGACCGGGATAGTAGCAAAGATGGAGGTGGCGAAGAGGTATTGCCACTTGATGAAATTGAAGCCGTAGAATACATTGATCCCCACCGTGATGGGCTTAAGCAGATCACTGGAAATTAAGGTCAAGGCAATGGTGTATTCATTCCAGGAGTTGATGAACACAAAGATCAGAGTGGTGACGATGCCGGGAGCGGCCACGGGGAGGAGGACTCGGATCAGGGCCTGCACCGTGCCGCAGCCGTCAATCTTGGCGGCCTGCTCCATCTCAGAGGAGATGGAGGTGAAGGTGCCCCGCAGCAGCCATATGGCAAAGGCTTGATTGAAGGCGGCATTGAGAAGGATCAACCCTAAGAGGCTGTTGGTCAGCCCCATATTGGTCATCAGCCGGTAAATACCCACCAGTAAGACCACTGGGGAGAACATCTGACTCATGATAACCGCACCCATAAAGACAGCCTTTCCTTTAAAGCGCATCCGGGACAGAGCGTAAGCAGCCGGGATGCCGCACAGAATTGCCAGACAGGTGGCGCCGCCCGCCACAATGATGGAGTTGAGCAGATATTTAAATACAGCTGCTTCCTTCCAGATGTTTACGAAGTTGGACCACTTCCATATCGAGGGGAGAAGGACGTTCCCATACATCTCTTCGTCGCTTTTGGCGGCTGTGGTGAACATGACAAAATAGGGGTAGAGGATGATGATGCACACCACGAACACGAACAGATACAGAGCCACGCGGGACCAGGGGGATTTTTTTGTTTTCATACGTCAGTCCTCCTTTTCCGCCCGCAGGGTCATGAACATGTATATGCTGGCGCAGACGGCCAGAATGATAAAGCCGATCACGGACACCGCGGCCGCCTCGCCCACCCTCTGATTGGTGAACGACAGCTTATACAGGTAGGTGACCAGAGTGTGTGTCATATCTGCCGGGTCGCCCTTGGAGATAGTCCAGACGATGGGGAAGGAGTTGAACACGTAGATGATGTTCAGCACGGTGGACACCGTCAGGCTGGGCATGAGCAGGGGCAGGGTGACGCTGAACAGCTTGTTCCAGAAGGAGGCCCCATCCACCTCGGCGGCCTCGTAGAGAGAGGCGTCGATGCTCTGCAGGCCGGACAGTACGCAGAAAGTGACAAAGGGTATGGTGACCAGGATGCCCACGAAGCACTCCCAGGCGAAGAACATCTGCGGGGTGGCCGTCCAGTTCACGTTGCTCTTGATGATGCCCAGTTTTATAAGCAGGGTGTTCAGCGCGCCGTAATCGGCGTTGATGATGTACTTCCAGATGACCGACTGGATGATCAGGGCGGTGGCCCAGGGGAAGACAACGATGGCCCGGACGATCTTGCGCCCATGAAACTTCTCGTTGAGGACCAGGCCCAGGATGATGCCCAGAATGGTGGACAGGCCCACCACCACGATCGTCCAGACCACAGTGTTCATCAGAGTGTGGCGGAACGCGGGCTGCTTGAAGATCCACAGGTAGTTGTCCAGTCCGGCGAAGCCCTTGTTTTTCCCGGCCTTGCTGATCTTGGAGAAGGACGTCTGAAATACGGTGATGATGGGGACCAGGATCAGCACGCCCATCATGACGATGCTGGGCAGCAGCCAGATGTAGGGCTCAATCGCTCTCTTATTCAGAAGCGTGCGGGGCTTCGTGCGGGGCTTCGTGCGGGGCTTCGGATTCTCTTTCATGGACAGGCCTCCTCTTTCAATCAGGAAGAGGGACCGGAAAACCGGCCCCTCTTGATTTGTCCGGTGGGAAAACCGGGGAGCTTAGCCAGCGATGTTGGCCTGGAGATTATCCAGGGCGTCCTTGGCGGAAATCTGACCCTGGCAGACCTGCTGCTCCGCCTCGATGACACCGTTCTTCACGTCGATCCACTTGCTCTCGCTCAGGGGGTAGAACTGGCAGTCGGGGAGCTGAGCGCAGAAGGTCTTGAAGTACTCGCTGTCGCCGGTAGCACCGCCGGAACCACCCACTGTATGCTTCTCGGCGTTGGAGGCCAAGTATTCGGAGGCGTCCAGGGTGGCGGGGAGGAAGCCCTCGAACACCATGTAGTCGGAGTAGCGCTCGCAGTCATAGAAGAAATCGAAGAACGCCTTGATGGCCTCGGTGCGGGCGGCCTGATCAGGGGCGCTGTCGTTCTTGAAGACCATCAGCTGGTCGCACACGCCTAGGCCGATGCCCTCGCCGGGGAGGCTCACGGCCTCATAGTTGACGGTGGAGTCGGCCTTGACCATGTTCATGGCGCCGATCATCATGGCCTGGGTTCCGGCGCTGAAAGCGTCCTGGAGGGGGTAGCGGGTGTCGGTGTAGGGGGCGGAGTTGCAGTAGCCGGAGTCGATGAGCTGCTTCATGTACTCCACGGCCTTGATATTGGCCTCGCTGTTCAGAGCCCAGTCGCCGTTGGCGTCCACAAAGCCGCCGCCCATGTTCCAGGTGTAGTAGGCGAAGGCCGCCTGGCCCTCATCGGTGGAGATGTCCAGGCCCCAAGGCACGATGCTGTCGCCGAACTTGTCCTTGATGGCCTTGCAGGCGGTGAGGACCTCGTCCCAGGTCTTGGGAGCTGCGGTAATGCCCGCCTCGTTCAGCAGGTCCATATTGCAGAACATGGCACGGCAGGAGGCCAGGATGGGCAGGGCCCACACAGTGCCGTCAATGGCGTTGGACTCCCAGAAGCTGGGGATAAAGTTGTTCTTGACGTGATCGGAGACATACTCCTCAGCCGGCATCAGCAGGTCGTCGGCCACATAGTCGGCAAAGCCGCTGATATTCAGAATGTCGGGCTGCTGTTCGCTCTGGATGCGGGTGGACACCACCGTGTAGATGTCGTTCCAGGAGACGATCTCAATGTTCAGGTCGATGTTGTCATGGGCGGCCTCAAAGTTCTTCTCGAACTGGGTCCACCACTCCTGGGTGTAGTTGCCGTACTGGGAGATGATCGCGCTGATGGCCACCTTGTCGCCGGAGGGGGCGGGAGCGGGGGTGCCGGAACCGGAGCCGCCGGCGGGGGGCGTGTTGGACTTGTCGCCTCCGCCGCCGCAGGCGGCGAGGGACAGGGTCATGGCTGCTGCAAGTAAGGCTGCAAGAACTTTCTTCATTTTCATTCTCCTTCTTTGATGATTTTGACTGATGAAAAATCGACGCATAGGGAAAATTCACAAATGCGCCCTTTCATTTATAATTATACTTGTTCATTGTGTGAATTATAGTGCTAACAGTCCGGAATATAGAAAAATCGTACGAACCAATGAATGGCCGTACGATTTTCTTCTGTATTTGGATGAAATACAGGGCTCAGCCCCGCGCCTGTTTGCGGAAGGCGCTGGGGGTGGTGCCGGTCATGGCGCGGAAGACCTTGGAGAAGTAATTGTAGTCGCTGATGCCCACCTGCTCCGCCACGGCGGAGATGGGCAGGCTGCTCTGTACAAGCAGCCGCTTAGCGGCGCTGATGCGCCGCAAAGCGATGAGTTCAGACAATGTCTGTCCGCCGGACAGCTCCTTGGCCAGGGAGCACAGCTTGGTGCGGCCGATATGCAGATGCTGGGAGATGGAGGCCAGGGACAGCTTTTCCATATAGTGCTCGTCCAGGTACAGCTCCAGCTTCTGCAGGTCGGTCTGCTCGGTGGCCAGGATCATCCCTTTGAGCTGGATGTAAGCGGACAGGGCCTCCAGGGTCTCGGTGTAGGCCTGGATCTCCTTTTGGGAGCGCTGCTGGAACTGGAAGAAGGCCTCTTTCAGGGCGTCCGGCCCGCCGGGATACCAGTCCAGCTGGGCGCGGGTGTACTCCCACTGCTCCTCGATGGGGGAGTCGTCCAGATAGCAGCCCACGGCCAGATAGGCCAGGGGATGGTTCTTGTCGTAGAGGGGCATGATGGCCTCACAGACGCCGGCGTGGCAGCGGTAGAACTGGAAGCCCTTTTCCGCCGAGTAGTGCTTGATCTTGCACATATCGCAGGCGACACAGCGCTCGTGGCCCTCGGGCAGGTCGTTGATCATCCGGCAGAAAGGCGGGTGGCCCCGGAACAGGTTGATATCCCGGCCCTCCGGGTCCAGGATGTTGGCGGGCAGCCCGGTCAGTACGTTCAGGTTGGCGATCAGCTTGCGCAGCTGTTCTTCATCAAAGAGAATATTCAATACGGCCGCCTCCTTTAATACCCCTATTGTAGCCGTTTCCGGAGGGATTGTGAAGAGGAGATTCAGACTTAAATTAGAAATATCGTCCGAACTTTGATGTATTTTTATGGAAATAGGCTGCGCTCCGGAGGAGCGGGCGGCGGCCAGCGGGTCAAGAAAAGGGTTGACCATTTGCCGGTTTTGCTTCATACTGGTACGGTCAAAGGAAAGGGAGGTCATTTTGATGGAATATCTGAAAAAAGCGGCGGCCCGCCCCGTGGAGCAGACGGAGGAACTGAGAGCCCGGGTGGCGGATATCATCCGGGAGGTCCGGACCAGGGGAGACAGGGCGCTGATCGAATACAACACCCGTTTCGACGGCAACGGCCGTACCGCCCTGCGGGTCACCCGGGAGGAGATCGAGGAGGCCAGAGGAAAGCTGACCCGGCAGGAGCTGGACGACCTGAACCGGGCGGTCTCCCACATCCGGGCCTTCGCCGAGGCCCAGAGGGGCTGCCTCACCGGGCTGGACAACTTTTCCAACGTGCCGGGCAGCGTCCTGGGGCACCGGGTGATCCCGGTGCAGTCCTGCGCCTGCTATGTGCCCGGCGGGTCCTACCCCCTGTTCTCCACGGCGCTGATGCTGATTGCCCCCGCCAAGGCAGCGGGGGTGGAGCGGGTGGCCGCCTGCGCCCCGGCGGTGAAGGGGAGCGGCGCCATCCACTATAAGACCCTGGCCGCCATGGACATTGCCGGGGCGGATGAGATCTACGCGGTGGGAGGAGCCCAGGCCGTCGCGGCCCTGGCCTACGGCACGGAGCAGATCAAACCAGTGGATATGATCGTAGGGCCGGGCAACCAGTATGTGGCCGAGGCCAAGCGCCAGTGCTACGGCCAGGTGGGGATCGACTTCTTCGCCGGGCCCAGCGAGGTGATGGCCATCGCCGACGACAGCGCGGACCCCCGGATCCTGGCCGCCGACATGCTGGCCCAGTCGGAGCACGACAGGCTGGCCAGGGGGGTCCTGGTCACCACCAGCCGGAGCCTGGGCGAGGCGGTGCTCCGCGCCGTCCGGGAGCAGCTGGCCGACCTGGAGACGGCGGAGATCGCCCGGGCCTCCTGGGAGACCTACGGCGAGGTCATCCTGGCCGGCAGCCTGGAGGAGGCGGCGGACATCGCCAACGACTGCGCCCCCGAGCATCTGGAGGTGGTCGTGAGGGACGAGAGCGTCCTGCCCCGGCTGGTAAACTACGGCTCGCTGTTCATCGGGCAGGAGACCGGCGAGGTCTTTGGCGACTACGCCTCCGGGACCAACCACACCCTGCCCACCGTCCGGGCCGCCCGGTATACCGGCGGCGTCTGGGTGGGCACCTTCCTGAAGGTTTGCACCTACCAGCGGTATCAGCCGGCGGCCATGCGGGAGATTGCCCCTCTGGTGTCCCGGATGGCCCACGGCGAGGGGCTGGCCGCCCACGCCAGAGCCGCGGAGATCAGGCTGGAGCTTCTGTAGCGGGGCCTCAGCCGCTCTCACGCTCCACCAGCTGCCAGGGGACGGTCTCAGACCGGCACTCCTCCCCCTGGAGCAGGCGGAGCATCAGATTGGCGGCCAGCTCCCCCAGGTTTCGGGAGCCGTGGGAGAGAGAGGTGAGGCGCACCGGGGCCAGATCGCTGTACTGGCTGTTGTCAAAGCTGACCACCGCCATCTCCTCCGGCACCCGGACCCCGCGCTTCTGAAGGCGGGAGACCACCCGGATGGCCACCTCGTCGTTGTAGCACACGATGGCGGAGCAGCCCTGGAAGCCCTCCAGGACGGAATCGACGAAGGACTCGGACAGGAAGTCCTTCCGCTGTTCCGTGTTGTACCAGCGGACCCGCTCGTCCTCAAAGGGGAGCCCCAGATCCCGCAGGGCCTCGGCGTAGCCGGCGTAGCGCAGGGTGCCCTGCATGTCGTCGATTTTGAAGATGCCCGCGATGTTCTGGTGTCCCTGCCGGTGCAGGTGCTCGGTCAGCATCCGCCCGCCCCCGTAGTTGTCCGCCAGCACCGAGGGGATGTGGGCCAGCTCCGGATAGATGCCGTTGATGAAGACCAGGCGGACCCCTCGGTCCATCAGCTTCCGATACAGGTCCAGGTTGGGATTGGGCAGGGCGGTCTTGGTGCCCTCCACCAGCACGCCGTCCAGCTCCTTCATGGTGAGAAGGGTCTGGAGGATCTTCCGTTCCACCGACACCTGGTTCTGGGTGGCGAAGAGGAGGGGGGCGCTGCTGTTGGCGGCCAGGACGGTCTCCATGCCCCGCAGGATGCTGGGGAAGATATAGTCGCTGATGTAAGTGGTCACCACCGCGATGGAACAGTTCAGAATCGCCTCCGGCTCTCTGTGCTCCCGCAGGCGGGAGCCGCTGCCCTGGCGGCGGGTGATGAGCCCTTCGTCCTCCAGCAGGGACAGGGCCCGGCGGACGGTCTGCCGGCTGATCTGAAAACGCTGGCAAAGCAGCTGCTCCGTTGGAAGCAGCTGCTTGCCGCTGTATTGACCGGTTTCGATCTCCTGCCGCAGGGAGTCGGCGATGGATTGGTATTTCGGCGCCATAGGGCGGCCCTCCTCACTGAACATGTCAATTTGCTGCTGATTATATCACAGCAACACAATTTGTACAATACAAAAATCGTGCGCCAATACATTTTATGCAGGTTGACGGCCCTGTTTTTAAAGGGACGATGGAAAAGGACCAACAAAATAAAGCGAAAAAGTTTTGATAATTTTCCTGATGCAAGGAAAATTATCACTTTTCACAAGAAAAGTGATAATTTGTACTCGTTTCAATAAAAATGACCTCTAAATTTGTATTGTTAAATTCCCAGAAAATCAAAAATTTCAGTACAAATTCTTGACGGGGCATGATACAACTGCTATACTGGCATCAGTTCAAACCCCGGCGCAAATTATTAGAAAGCGAGGAATATGAAATGAAAATGAAGAAAGTTCTTGGCCTTGCTCTGGCCGCGGCTCTGGCCCTGTCCCTGGTTGCCTGCGGCGGCGGCGATAAGCCCTCCGACGCCAGCAAGAGCAACAACCCTGCTTCCGGCGGCTCTTCTGCCGGCCAGCAGACCCCCGATCCCGCTCCCACCGGCGAGCTGATCACCGTGGGCGTCATCAACAACGACCCCAACGAGTCCGGCTACCGCACCGCCAACGACGCGGCCATGCGCGCCACCTTCACCGAGGAGAACGGCTATAAGGCCACCTTCTACAACAACAACGACGCCGCCCAGCAGATCGCCGAGGCCCAGCAGATGGTCCAGAACGAGGTGGACTTCCTCCTGCTGTCCCCCGCCTCCACCACCGGCTGGGACACCGTCCTCCAGGACGCCCAGGCCGCCGGCACCCAGGTCATCCTCTTCGACCGTATGCTGGAGGCTGACGAGAGCATGTACGTGGCCGCCGTCGTGTCCGACATGCCCGCCGAGGGCAAGACCGCCGTTGACTGGCTGGCCGCCCAGGGTCTGGACGAGTACAACATCATCCACATCCAGGGCCACATGGGCTCCGACGCCCAGCTGGGCCGCACCGGCGCCCTGGACGAGAAGGTTGCCGCCGAGGCCAGCTGGAACTATGTCGCCCAGCAGACCGCCGACTGGAGCGAGGAGGCCGCCCGCACTATCGTCCAGACCGTCATCGACTCCAAGAAGCCCTTCAACGTGATCTACGCTGAGAACAACGGCATGGCCCGGGGCGCCGTGGCCGCTCTGGACGCCGCCGGCATCACCCACGGCAAGGACGGCGACGTGATCGTCATGGGCTTCGACAGCGACAAGTGGGCCTTTGAGGAGGTGCTGGCCGGCCGCTGGAACTACATGGGCCTGTGCAACCCCCTGCAGGCTGAGACCGTCGACAGCATCATCAAGGACCTGGCCGCCGGCAAGGAGCCCGCCCAGAAGATCATCTACACCCCCGAGCAGGGCTTCGACTGCAACACCGTCACCGCCGAGGATGTGGCCACCTACGGCACCTGATATCAGATAATCTGAAGCATTACATCACGTGACCCGACACGCGGCGCGGCATGTCAGCCGCGCCGCGTGTTACATTTTGAAAGAACGGAGGCGTATCCCTATGCAGGAAGGCGCGGTATTGGAAATGCGCGGCATCTGCAAATACTTTCCGGGTGTGCGCGCCCTTCAGGATGTGGATTTCACCCTGCGGGAGGGGGAGATCCACGCCCTGATGGGGGAGAACGGCGCGGGGAAGTCCACCCTGATCAAGGTGCTCACCGGCGTGTACCCCAAGGACGGGGGCGAGGTCCGCATCCGGGGGATTGAGGGCGCGGCGGTCATCCGCTCCCCCCAGGACGCCCAGAACGCGGGCATCAGCACCGTCTATCAGGAGATCACCCTGTGCCCCAACCTGACGGTGGCGGAGAACATGTACATCGGCCGCACCAAGGGGGCCACGGCCAACTGGAAGATGATGAACAGCGGCGCGGGGAAGATCCTGGAGTCCCTGGGCATCCCTGCCAGCCCCAAACAGCAGCTGGGCTCCTGCTCCATCGCCGTACAGCAGATGGTGGCCATCGCCCGGGCGGTGGACATGGAGTGCAAGGTGCTCATCCTGGACGAGCCCACCTCCTCCCTGGACGAGCAGGAGGTGGTGAAGCTCTTCGGCCTGATGCGGGATCTGAAGGCCAAGGGCGTGGGCATCATCTTCGTCACCCACTTCTTAGAGCAGGTCTATGAGGTCTGCGACCGGATCACCGTCCTCCGGGACGGCCAGCTGGTGGGCGAGTACGTCATCGAGGACCTGCCCCGGGTCCAGCTGGTCAGCAAGATGCTGGGCAAGGAGCTGGACGACATGGCCGACATCAAGGGCGAGTCGGGCGGCGCCGCCATCAGCCAGGAGGGGACCCCCGTGCTGGAGGCCCAGGGCCTGTGCAGCAGCGCGGGCATCAAGCCCTTCGACTTCTCCATCCGCAAAGGGGAGGTCAACGGCTTTACCGGCCTGCTGGGCTCGGGGCGCAGCGAGTGCGTCCGGGCCATCTTCGGTGCCGACCACGTCATCAGCGGCACGGTCAGGATGGACGGCAGGGACGTGAAAATCCACAAACCCCTGGACGCCATGAAAAATGGCATCGGCTACCTCCCGGAGGACCGGAAGGGGGACGGCATCGTGGGCGACCTGTCCGTCCGGGAGAACATCATCCTGGCCTATCAGGTGATGAAGGGGTTCTTCCACCCCATCTCCAGGGCCCAGGCGGAGGCCTTCGCTGACAACTACATCGAGCTGCTGGAGATCAAGACCGCCTCCTCTGACACCCCCATCAAGTCCCTGTCCGGCGGCAACCAGCAGAAGTGCATCCTGGCCCGCTGGCTGCTCACCGACCCCAAATATCTGATCCTGGACGAGCCCACCCGGGGCATTGACATCGGCACAAAGATCGAGATACAGAAGCTGGTCCTCAAGCTGGCGGCGGAGGGCAAGAGCGTCACCTTCATCTCCTCGGAGATCGACG
>CANSSJ010000025.1 GCA_947649625.1 uncultured Bacillota bacterium
AAGAGGCCAGCACCTACATTGACCGACACCACCGGCACAACGCGGGGCCGAGTATGTATAAAACTTATGCCTGTAAATACCGCTCCACAGTCAGGAAAATAGTAGATAAATACTCACATAATGGAATATTTTCTATCCCCTATCAGACGAAAAAGGGCCTTAAATGGTGCGAGTTTTATCATGACGGCTTCAAGCGGGTCAGGGAAGTGCGGCTGGACGCAGACACTCTACCGGAGTATGGACGGAAGTACAGCAATCCCAACAGTAACGCCGCCCGTATTAAACGGGGAATCTGCGAATTGTGCGGACAACAGACAAAAGACATTTGGATGTATCACGTCAGGAGGATAAAAGACCTGACCGACAGCACCGAATGGGACAGGTTGATGAAGAAAATGCGGCGGAAATCTCTTGCCGTGTGCAAAGATTGCTTCGATAAAATCCACAGTTAACACACTTAGAGAGTAGATGGAGAGCCGGATACGCTGAGAGGTGTACGTCCGGTTCGGGGGAGAGCTGACCCGAAACCTACTGCGGAGACGCGGAAAGGCGCGGGGAGGCTTATCCCATTACGATTCAGCCGAGGGGCTACTGACTGCTGTAGTCCTCTTGCTGGCGGAGTATCTGCCGCCTGCTGAGGAGCAGCCAGAAGAACGCCGGCATATCGTCAGCGTGTTCAAGCTGGTGCAGGACCTGCTGGAACCCAGCAAGAGCAGCCGGGGCAAAAACGGCTTTCAGGTTCTTATGGACGCTCTGCCCGACACCCACAAGGCACGATGGTTCGCCGGGGCCGCCCTCAACTCCTCCGACCAGGCTATGGCCTCGGTCATGTCTACTGTGCTTTCCCGATTGAACGCCTTCCTGGACTCCGAGCTGGAGCAGGTGCTGTGTTTCGACAGCGCCATTGACGCGGAAGCCTTTGCCTCCCGGAAGTCCGCTATTTTCCTTATCCTCCCGGAGGAGGACCCCAGCAAGAACTTCATGGCGGGCCTGATGATCCAGACGCTGTCCCGTGAGTTGTTTTCTGTGGCGGATGAAAACGGCGGCAAGCTGCCCAATCGGGTGGTGCTCTTCTGCGACGAGCTGGGAACCATGCCCGCCTTCGACATCCTGCCCCTGTTCAGCGCGGGACGGTCCCGGAAACTGACCCTGGTACCGATCATCCAATCACTGGCCCAGTTGGAGCGCAACTACGGCAAGGAGGGTGCGGAGATCATAGTCGATAATACACAGGACACGATCTTCGGCGGTTTCGCTCCCAACTCTCAGACCGCCGAGGTGCTGTCCAAGGCCCTGGGCAGCCGCACCGTCATGAGCGGTTCGGTGAGCAAGGGTGGCGGCAGGGACAGCGCCAGCCGCTCCCTCCAGATGATAGAGCGGCCTCTCATGACGGCCGATGAGCTCAAGTCTATTCCCAAGGGTCAGTTCGTGGTAATGAAGACGGGGACACACCCCATGCGGACACGACTGCGGCTCTTCCTGGACTGGGGCATCCGCTTCGGTAAGCCTTATGAGGTGCCCGAACGGGCCCAGCGGCCCGTGGCCTACGCCGGCAGGCGGGAACTGGAGCAGGCCATACTTCTCCGACATCCACCCCAACAGCGGGATACTGCCCCCATCAGTTCGGGCGGCAGGATATTCAGGCAGGCTCCAAAGCCTGACTACGACAGGGAGTGATTTTTTGGGATATTTTGATCCAATCTACCGCTCAGATCTGAGCCACCGGGCAAGGGCGGTGTATATGTACCTCAAGGACCATGCGGACAGACAGGGCAAATGCTGGCCGGGAATACAGACCATAGCCGCTGAGCTGGGGCTGTCCCGCTCTACCGTCAAGCGGGCCTTGGTTGATTTGTGCAGGGCCGAACTGATTTACAAGGAGCCCAGATGGCGGGAGAATGGGAGTTTCACCTCAAATCTATACAGGCTGCTGTAACTGGAAAAGTCAAAAGTTCTCCGCCAGGGCACCTTTGCGCCTTGGCGGAGAACTGAGGGTCAGGTCACTGTGACCCATCCAGAAGGACCCACTCTATGAAAGATTTAGAACAGAGAAAATTACAAGAATGGGCTGACTATGTTACTGATCACGTTGGCCAGGAAAGAGGATGTAAAGTTGGATGTCACCTGCTGCATGATTGTTTTTACTTTGGGCTGATTCTGTTCCCGGATCGCGGCCTCAAGCGATGTGATCGCTTCCCTCAACTGCTCTACTCTATCCAAGTCCAGTCGAAGGGATTCCAATTCTTTCAGCGTATTCTCGGCCTGGCTGGAATCCTTTCCCTCGTTGATCACGCCGACAACTTTAGCGTTGTCCTGGAAATTTGCGCTTCCAATCGAAATACTGACAGGCATATGTACCTCCTATCACTCGCCGTCGTTCAGTGTTCCAATGAATGTACCATTGTCCTTGACGGTACAGTTCTTGATGTCAATGGTCACACTGTTGTTGACATTCTTCTCCACGTCCTCAAAGATGTTCGCGAACACCTCCAGCACCTTACGCAGGAAGGGTTCTTCCTTGAACATGATAGAAAAAGATGTTCCGGAATTGAGATAGAGGTGCAGGAACTTGTAATCCTTTTTGTCCCACCAGCTCTCATACCATACAGCTATTACAGCAATGCCTACCATCAGTCCGGTTGCTCCGATAAATTTATTGTATGGCAAAAAGAATAAGCCAATCAGGAGCGCGGCTATGGTCCACAATGGGAATGGGGGCCTGGAATAATTGCCGACGGATATCTGAGAAATGTTGCTGATCTGGATCACCACGTCTTTCCAGCGCAGCAGATGGCCGTGGACCTGCAATTCATCGGTTTCGATCACTTTCTCCTTTTTAGACCCGAATAAATTGCTATTAAGTAAATTCTTATTTTCCATTATGCTCACTCTTTCTTTTTACTTTTTTGTGCGGCTGGGCGGCCCCGTGCTTGCCGTTCTGGCGGCGCTTAAAAACCGCAAAATTCGACATCGGTGCTCTGGGGAGCCCCCGGCCCGCTCCTGCGGGCCGGGGGTGCTGTTGGTGTCGCTGGGGCTGGTGAGGTAGCCGGCGGTGCCCAGGTAGTCCATGTGGTAGTAGAGCCGGACATGATCGCTGTTCTCCACCAGCTTCGTGGAGTTGTTGATAGGCGAGATGTCAACGCTCAGCCGGTCGTTGCCGTAGACGTACTTGTAATCCAGGCCGTTGACCTCATGCTCCATCAGGGGCTCGAAGGTCTCGGTGTTGTAGTCCACCACGAACTCTTTGACCACGGTGCTGGTCTTGTTGATGCTGCCGTTGTTTCAGGGAAGCCTGGCCTACAGAAATAAGCCAGGCTTTGCAGAACAATTTTACTTGCCTATGCCTAATTCTATTTAAGGTATTAAATAGTCAAATATAAACAAATTCCTTTTATAAAATTCATTATCTGGGGCAATACAAAATTCCCAGTGATGCACAGGATATACGACATCCCATGAATCTAGCTTAAGATTATAATCCGTAATATTCTGTCTGCTATTGGCTCCATCTACAACGCTTAGTTCTCCACGAAATATAAAACAGTTATTAAAACCATAATTATAACTTTTAATTGCACCTCCAACAAAGTTATTTTTAGAAATATATACCATTGGGACACCAAAACCATCATACAAAACAGGGTTAAAGACTTCATCATTGTTTTCAATTGCAATAATCTCATACTTGTCAATTTTGGGCCATTTATCATCATCTATAAGCGGCTTGCATAAAAGAGATACCATTTTGGCATCCATCTTATTTATTTGAACTACTTCATTGGAAACCCTTACTTCAATAGCCTCCTTTACTTTAATTGGCAAGGTAAACAATCCTAACACAGTAATAGTGCTGATGACAAGTAATCTTCGCGTTTTTCTTGAACTTTTAGGCATCTTCATTGCCCCCTCAATCATTATGGGAAAGTGATTTGATTTCGCCCAATGTTGGAAGTGTAGTAAGGCGTTTTTCATCATTCATGAGTGAGTCAGCATTTAATGGAGTTTTATTCGGTCTATATATGTTCCAAGTTCCAGGATTATCTTTACTCATTTTTGGATAATACCAGCTTCCATCAAGATAAAATCCATCAATTGCCCAAAATTCTAGCCATCGTGGGGATAATTTTTGATAGCTTCGTCCTGAATTTATGCCTCCATAGGTTGTCTTCGCATCATAAGGATGTGCACTATATTCTGTTCCAGCTAACCCAACTACATAACCACCGGTAGCATTTGCCCACGCTTGAGCAAATGATATACCATTTTTGGCTGTACCAGTATTACAAGCATAAAGGACACAGAAATAGTCTTCAGTGAAGGCTGATGATAAGTCGCCCCACTCGGTGAGTTGTGATACATTGACACTAAATTCATCACCAAATGCGTGGTATCCTAATGACAACTCTTTCTCTATTGCATGTGAAAATACAACCATATTTGATATTTTTTCTTTCCTCCTGTCAATCCCACTGGAAATATGGTCTTTAAAATTCTCTCTGGAATCTAAAAACTTTACAGACAATTTGTGGATTCCATCTTTCAAAGTTAATTCTAAATCAAAGAAAGAAGATGCTTTTGATTGAAAATACTCGGGATAGTCTTTTTGAA
The DNA here is from genome assembly GCA_947649625.1 of uncultured Bacillota bacterium. Classification (GTDB taxonomy): domain Bacteria; phylum Bacillota; class Clostridia; order Oscillospirales; family Oscillospiraceae; genus Lawsonibacter. The sequence goes on from CANSSJ010000025.1 coordinate 4,609, forward strand.
TTTTATTAAGTGCTTTTGATATAGAAATGCGAAAAGTATCATAAGTGCTATTATTATAACCATCATTAGTAATAAGCCACGTAATCGATTCATTCCCTTCACCTGTACTAACCCATTCACGTATTGTGCGAATTGCTGGTTCAATAAAATTAGACAAGGAATACATTTTAAAATAAGTCTTATATGCATGATTTCCACTTACAACAATTTTTTCCCAACCTAATAGATCAACATAGTCCAGCGGCTGATTTCCAACATACAAATACTGTACCAGTTGAACCGGATTCTTGACGTACTCCCGCAGATCATACCCGCTGGGGTCAAGGATGGGATCAACCGCCGTAAACCGCCTGTCGTGGGCGTCGTAGAACCGGGCCTTGGCGTAGTACAGCTCCAGCACGCTGTCGTAATCGTGGGTGGCGTAGCGCTTGACCAAATCCAGCTCCCGCTGGCCGCATTTCAGGACGGCGTTATGGACGATCAGCCCCCACTCGTTGTAGTGGGTCCAGGCCTCCACCTTGCCGCTGACCGGGCTGGTGAGGTAGTCGGCGGTGCCAAGGTAGTCCATGTGGTAGTAGAGCCGGACATGATCGCCGTTCTCCACGATGTGGCCGGAGTTGTTGATGGGTGAGATGTCAACAGACAGCCGGTCGTTGCCGTAGACGTACTTGTAATCCAGACCGTTGACCTCATGCTCCATCAGGGGCTCGAAGGTCTCGGTGTTGTAGTCCACGACGAAGTTCTTGACAACGGTGCTGGTTTTGTTGATGCTGCCGTTGCCGTCGCCGTTCCCAGCGGCGTTTCCGTTGCTCTGGCCGTTGTTGCCAGCGCTGTTACCGTTGCCGTTGGTGGGGATATCGGGGGTTTCCGGCACATCGGGCTCAGGATCAGGCGTGGGCTCGGGGTCAGGCGCGGGCTTGTTGCCGTTACCGTTGCCATTGTTCCCGTTGCCATGGCCCTTGCCGGGATTGCCGTTATCGTTGCCCTTGCCCTCGTTATTGACAGCGGCGGCCGCAATGCCGACGTCGGGGTCATCGGTGGTCTCGTCAGTGTCATCGGGGGTCTCGGGCTCCACGGTGGGCTGGTCGGTGACATCGGGGGTCTCGGGCTCCACGGCAGGCTCGTCGGTGACGTCGGGTGTCTCGGGCTCCACGGTGGGCTCGTCGGTCACGTCGGGGGTTTCAGGCTCCACAGTGGGCTCGTCGGTCACGTCGGGAGTCTCAGGCTCTACAGTAGGCTCGTCGGTGACATCGGGTGTCTCGGGCTCCGCGGTGGGCTCATCCGTCATCTCGGGGCTCTCGGGCAGCTCAGGCTCCAGCTCGGGGGTATTGGGCAGAATGTCGGGATCAAGCAGCTCCTCACCGTTGACCAGGGCGTCCACGTCGTGGTAGCCGTAGCCGTTCTTCGCGATGACCCAGGTGTTGGTCACCAGCGCGCCGAGCCCGTTGTAGGTGTACTCGCTGCTCTCCCGCAGGGCGTTGTACCCCAGCACCATCTTATTGGTTTCGTCGAAGATGTACTCCCCGGTGGTGGTGACCTTCTTGTTCTTGCCGTAGACCTTCTCCACCAGGTTGCCCCGGCCGTCGTAGGTATAGGTGGTCCGGGTCTTCCAGCCGTCGGTGGAGCTCTCGGTGATCTGGTTCAGGTCGTTGAGGATGTAGTCCACATAGTAGTTGGTGTTGCTCTCCTCATAGGTCAGGTTGCCCAGGCTGTCGTAGGTGTACTCCCGGACCTCGTGGCCATAGTGCTCCTCCGCCCGGACCACCCGGTGCAGCTCGTCGTAGCTGTAATCGTTCTCCACCGTGGCCTCTCCGGTGCCGTTGCCCCGCATGTACTCATAGGTCATGTTGCCGCAGTCGTCGTACCGGTAGACGTGCTTCTGCTCCTTCATGTCCTTGCCGCTGGGGTCGGTATCGGTGACCTTCAGGAGCTGGCCGATGGAATCATACTCGTACTCCTCCACCCAGCCGTGGGGGTAGTCCATCCGCACCACGCGGCCCATCCCGTCGTAGGCGTAGGTGGTGGTCCTGCCGTCGTCCTCGGTGACGGAGGTCAGGTTGCCCACCCCGTCGTACTCGTAGGTGACCACGGAGTCGTCCGGGTAGGTGATGGCGGTCTGATTGCCGTTGCCGTCGTAGTCATACTTGACCACGTTGCCCTTGTGGTCGGTGACCTTCTTCAGCTGGCTGAGCAGATCGTACTCAAAGGTGTTGACGCCGGTCCAGTCCTCCATCCGGACCAGGTCGCCCACAGCGTTGTAGGCGTAGTCCACCTGTTTACCCCCATTATAGTTGATATGGGTCACCATATCAAGCCCGTTGTAGGTGTATTCGGTGGTGTAGTTGTCGGCGTCGGTCCTGGACACCAGATTCTCATTGCCGTCATAGTCATAGGTGGTAATGTTGCCCAGCGCGTCGGTCATTTTGGTGGTCAGGCCCCGGCCATCGTACTGGTAGCGGGTGATCTCCCAGGAATCCACGCCGTCCTGGGTATCCACCCGGTGGAGGGAGGTCTTGGTGAGGTTGCCCATGGCGTCATACTCAAAGAGGGTAGAGTTGCCCAGGGCGTCGATGGTCTCCACCACCCTGCCGTTGCCGTCCAGGACATGCTTGGTGGTGTGGCCGCCCTTGTCGGTGGTACTCACCACCTGGCCCTCGCCGTTGTACTCCACTGTCTCAGTCTTGCCGTCCGGAGTCGTGGTGGAGATCAGGCGGTCCAGAGGGTCGTAGGTGTAGGTGGTCTCTCCGTCCGGGGTGGTCATCTTCACCATGTTCCGATTGCCGTCGTACTCGTAGGAGGTAGTGTACCCCTCCTGGTCGGTGGCGGTCGCCACGTCGCCCCGGTCGGTGTAGGTGTATGTGATAACGCCCTTCTTCGGGTCGGTGACGGTGAGGACCCGGTCCATCTCGTCGTAGGTGTAGCTGGTCTCGTAGCCCTCCGCGTCAGTCATGGAGATCACACGGTTACAGTCGTCATAGGCGTACCGTGTGACCGCGCCCTCCTCGTTGACCACTTTGGTCAACCGGCCGTCCGCGTCATAGGTTTTGGAGGATACACCGCCCTCCGCGTCCTTCTTGCCCACCAGCCGGTCCAGACCGTCGTAGGTGTAGCGGGTGACGTTGCCGTTGCCGTCGGTGGAGGAGATGATATTACCGTTGCCGTCGTAGGTGAATTTGTGGGTGTAGCCCTCGGCGTCCTTATAGGAAGTCAGGCGGTTGGCCTTGTCGTAGGTGTAGGAGATGGACTTGCCGTCTGCCTGGGTGATCCTGGTGATGTTGCCGTTGCCGTCGTACTCTGCAGCGGTGACGCCGCCTTCGGGATCGGTGACGGTGAGCACCTGCCCCAGCTTGTCATAGGTGTAGTTGGTGGTATGTCCGTCCGTGTTGGTGACGGAGAGCAGATTGCCGCAGTCATCGTAGACATAGGAGGTCACTCCGTCCATGGCGTTGATAACCTTGACCAGATTGCCCACGCTGTCGTACTCATATTTGGTATCGTAACCCCGGGCGTTGTGCAGCTTGGTCATCCTGCCGTCGGCGTCGTAGGTATAGGTGACCACATAGCCCTCCTCATCGGTGACGGTGAGGTTGTTGCCATTTGCGTCGTAGGTGTAGGCCACCCTGGTGCCGTCCTTGTTGGTCATGCCGACAAGCTGGCCCAGATCGTCGTAATAGAAGGTCACCACATGGCCCATGGGGTCTGTCTCGGAGGTCTTCCTGCCCATGGGGTCATAGGTGTAAGCAGTCTCCCGGCCCAGGGCGGTGGTTTCCTTCAGAAGCTGGCCCTGGGAGTCGTAGACGTAGGTGGTGACATTGCCCAGCGGGTCGGTCTTGGAGGTCATCCTGCCGTCCGCGTCATAGGCATATTTCCAGGTGTTGCCGTTCCGGTCGGTCTCGGAGACCAGTTGTCCGGCCTTGTCGTAGGACTTGGAGACAGCCTTGCCCAGAGGGTCGCCCGCTTTGGTGAGATTGCCCTCGCCATCGTAGCCGTAGGTCCAGGTGTTGCCCCTGGCGTCCTTGATGGCTGTAAGTCGGTCGGCCTTGTCGTAGGTATAGGAGACGGTGTAGCCCTCGGCGTCCTTCGCGGTGGCAATATTGCCGTTGGCGTCGTAGGTGTAAGCGGTCACCCCGCCCATAGGGTCGGTAACGGAGGTGATCTGGTCCAGCTTGCTGTAGGCATAGCCGGTGACCGTCCCGTCCGGGGCGGTAACAGAGGTGATGTTGCTGTTGGCATCATAGCCGTACCCAGTCACGAAGCCCATAGGATCGGTGACAGAAGTGACGTTGTGCCGACTGTCGTAGGTGTATTTCGTGACGCCGCCCATGGCGTCGGTGGAGGAGAGCAGATTGCCGTCCCTATCATAGGTCATGGTGACGGTATCGCTCAGCTCATTGGTGTAGGACAGCAGATTGCCCAGCTTATCGTAAGTGTAGGAGATAGTGGTGTCGTCCTTCTGGGTGACCCCGATGAGCCGCCCCAGCGCGTCATAGCTGTACTGCGTGGTATAGCCCAGGGTGTCCGTCTCGCCGGTCTGCCGGTCCATGGCGTCATAGACAGCGGAGACGACAAAGCCCATGGGAGAGGTCTGGGCGGTCAGATTGCCGTTCTCGTCGTAGGTATAGCCGATGGTATTGCCCAGGGGGTCCTTGGCCGCGGTCATCCTTCCATCCGCGTCGTAGACGTAGGACCAGGTGTGGCCGTTGCGGTCGGTGAGGGCGGTCATGCGGCCCAGGGCGTCGTAGACCATGGATTGGGTCTTGCCCTCGCCGTTGGTGTCAGCAGTCTGGTTTCCTTCGTTGTCGTAGGTGTATTTGGTGACGTTGCCCCGACCGTCTTTGATTTGAGTCAGCCGGTCCAGCTTGTCGTAGGTATAGGAGGTGGTGTTCCCCTCCGCGTCGGTGACACTGGCCTGATTGCCGTTCTTATCATAGGCATAACTGGTCACGCCGCCGTTAGCGTCGGTGGCGGAGGCCAACTGGCCGTTGGCGTTATAGGCATAGCTCACCGTTCCGCCAGCGGGGTCGGTGACGGAGGCGACAGCGTTGTTGGCGTTGTAGGTGTAGCTGGTGGTGTGGCCCATGGGGTCGGTGGCGGAGGTCAGATTGCCCACCTTGTCGTAGGTGTTCACAGTCCTGCCGCCCATAACGTCGGTCATAGAGGTCATGCGGCCATTGGCGTCGTAGGTATAGCTGGTGACATCGCCGGCCTCGTTGGTGGTGGTGAGCAGCTGGCCGTTGGCGTCATAGGTGTAGGAGACAGTGGTCCCATCCGGGTTGATCATGGTTGTCACCCGGCCCAGGGCGTCATATTCATACTGGGTGGCAAAGCCCCTGGCGTTGGTGCTGGAGGTGGTCCGTCCCATGTTGTCATAGACAGAGGCCGTCTCATGCCCGGCGGGGCTCACCGTCCTGGTGACCTGCCCCAAACTGTCGTAGGTATAGACAGTCACCCCACCCAGGGCGTCGGTCACTCTGGTCAGGCGGTTGTTTTTGTCATACTCATACCGTGTGGTATCGCCGTTCCGGTCTGTGGCGGTAAGCATGTTGCCGTTGGCGTCGTAGGTATAGGCGGAGGACTTGCCCAGTGCGTCTTTGACCGCTGTGGTGTTGCCCACGCCGTCGTAAGTGTAGGTAGTGGTATTGCCCTTGGCGTCAGTGGCGCTGTCAGTCCGGCCCAGCTTGTCATAGGCGGTGGAAATCGCCCCTCCCATGGGGTCGGTAGTTTTGATCAGGCGGCCATTGCCGTCATACTCATAGCGCCAGGTATTCCCCAGACCGTCCGTCATGGAGATCATCCGGCCCTCGGCGTCGTAGGTGTAGCTGACTGTGCTGCCGTTGGCGTCGGTGGTGAGGACCAGATTCCCCGCCCCGTCATAGGAATAGCTGGTGATATTGCCCAGCGGGTCGGTGACAGAGGTGACATTGTTCTGGGTGTTGTAAACATAGCAGGTCGCATTCCCCATCCAATCGCTCTGGCTGGTGTTGAAGCCGTTGCCGTCCACCGTATAAGTCTGGATATTGCCCAGAGCGTCGGTGACCTTCACCAGCTTGCCAGCCGTGGTGTACTCGTAAGAGGCGTTGGAGCCGTCCGGATAGGTGACGGTGGACAGACGCCCCTGCTCGTCGTAAGCGTAGGCGGTGACCTGCCCCTTGGCGTCCGTCATGGTCAGGCAGTTGCCGGCGCTGTCGTAGGTATAGGAGGTCCTGGCGCCCTCGCCGTCCACGGTGGAGGTGAGGTTGCCGTCGCTGTCGTAGTTGTAAACAGTCCTGTTCCCACGGCCATCCGTGACAGAGGACAGCCTGTGGGCGCTGTTGTAGGCATAGGATACCGTGTCACCGTTGCGGTCCGTGACGCTGGTGACCTGATTGTCGGCATTATATGTAAAAGTCTCCGTGAGGCCGTCCGGGTAGGTGATCTTGCTGATGTGGAGGAACAGACACAGAAAATGTTTGAACGGCTGACAGCGCAAATGGCAGAAAAGCAAGGCGTGGCCGAAGCACTGAAAGCTGCCGATATGATGGCGTGGGTTGGAAAGATGAACAATATCCGTGCCTGCGCAAATGAAATCGTTATAAATAGTATGGTTGCAATATGATACAAAATCGGCTGCTGTGAATACCGGCCTAAAGAGCACAAACAGAAACGGCATTTCTGAAGCAAAGAGAACCGAGAAGCATATAAACGGCCTCCTCGGTTCTTTCGCTATAATATTTATATTTCATTCTGCGCCTGTAACCATCTCATTGCCTGATCCTCTCCCTGTTCAATTGCCATTTCCACAGCATGCTTAGCTCTCTCTAACAGCTGTTTGGATCGGCGGCGGAGAGAAAAGGATTCTTGGACTTTTTCAGCGATTACTCCTTGCACTTCATGATCAATCTTGGGCAACGGCATGGATAATAGCTCATCCTTTCTTTTTTATACAGTACCCCGGCGTAAAGCTCATAGCCCCGGCGCAGGAGTTCAATGGCCGCAATATTCTCGATGCTCCGGCCATAGCCGGCATTTTTCGATCCCAGCTTGGCATTCTTGAAGGCGTGATCGCAGAGATAATACTTATCGTTGGAAGCAAGGCAGCGCTTGCCTTGAATGTCATAGCGGCGCACCCGGTAAAAAGCAAAGGCATTGCACAGATATTTCAAATAAGCGCTGATGGTTCGGTCGTTTGTCTTCACCTGCTGAGCGGCAAACGTTTTCGCCACACTGCGGGCAGAGGTCAGATTCGAGATATTGTCAATAAGGAAGTCGCAGAGCTGCTCCATCAGCGGCATATTCCGAATGTTGTACTTCTTCTGAATGTCCCGCATGATGAGCGTGTCGAACACATCGGCAATATAGTCGTATTTCGCCTCCGGATTTTTGTAGAGATAGGAACCGGACATACCGCCCTCCTGAATGTAGCGGTGAAAGGCGGCATACTGATCGGTCAGCTCAAAGTACTGTATGAATTCCCGAAACGAAAAGGGGTACACTTCGATTTCAAAGGTGCGTCCGGTGAACAGCGTCGCAAGATCAGAGCTCAGCAAAAATGCGTTGGAGCCGGTGATATAGATATCGTACTTTTCAGAGGCGTGAAGACTGTTGATCGCCTTCTCAAAGCCATCGCACATCTGAATCTCGTCGATCAAAACATAATTGTTCTTATCGAGGACATATGTACCCTCTACATAGTTGTGAAGAGCGTGATACTCCTGCAAACTCTCATACTCGCTCAGGTTGAAATTCACATGGATGATATTAGCGCTTTTGTCGGCTGCCCGTACATAATCCATGAAGGACTCCAGCAGCTTGGACTTCCCGCTGCGGCGCAGTCCTGTGATGACTTTAATGTCAGGCGTCCCTATGACATCCTTCAATTTGTCGAGATAGAAGTCTCGTTGAATCAACTTCATTGCAGTTCACCTCAAAGGGATTATAGCTCATCTATTTCGCAAAATCAAGAAGAACTTATTTTTGCGAAGCATATGATCCAGTGGCGGCAGGTCAGCTGGACTTGCCGGCGCTTTTTAAAAAATATGGTTTTTCCCTTGCAAAAGCAGGTAAAATTTGTTATAATCATATCAGATATCGAGAAGCAGAAGAGGAAAACGCCAAAATTGGCTGAGAGAAAGTGAGGTTTAAGGTGTACCAGATCGGGGATAAGGTGGTCCACCCCATGTATGGGGCGGGCGTGGTGGACAGCATCGTTCAGAAGACGGTGGACAGCGTGGTGCGGGATTATTACATCCTCCAGCTGCCCAACCGCTCCATGGTGGTGATGGTTCCCACGGAGAACTGCGAGGAGATCGGCGTGCGTCCGGTGGTGGACCGGGAACAGGCCGACCGTGTGATGGCCGCCATCCCTGATATTCAGGTGGAGATGACGTCAAACTGGAATCACCGCTACCGGGAGAATATGGAGCGGATGAAGAGCGGCGACCTGCTGGAGGTGGCCCGGGTCATCAAGGGCCTGACCATCCGCGACCAGAAGCGGGGCCTGTCCACCGGAGAGCGGAAGATGCTCCACTCCGCCAAGCAGATCCTCATTTCTGAGATCGTGCTGTCCAAGAGTGTCAGCTACGAGGCGGTGGAGGAGGAGCTGAACACCGCGCTGGCCTAAACATGACCGAGAAATCAGGGCGGCTTTTTTGTTCCAAACGGGAATGAAAAGGCCGCCATGTTTTGTATACTGAGGAGAGGCTATGAACGTCTACCACACGCCGCAGTATCAGGACTACCGCCGGAGGTGCGCCTTTGTCTTTTCGGAGGAGTACCGCTCCACCCTGCCCGGAAAGACAGAGGCGCTGTCCAGAGGGTATTCGGTGCGAACAGACTACTATATGGGACATTTGCAGTACCAGATTCGTGCCGCCCGACACCGGCTGCTGGACAGCGGAGGTCAGGTGGTGTATACTTGGGATAATCTGGACTGCGATGGGGAGTTTTACCGGCTCTTCCCCCACGCCAACGGGAAACACTACCTGGTTTTTCGGGAGGACCTGTACGGCTACAGTGTTCTGGAGATCGAAACCGGAGAGGCTATGCATTATATCCCGGAGAAGTCCTGGCCGCTGGACGGCCGGCAGGGGGAGGAGACCTTCCTCTGGACCGGCGCGGTCTACGACCCAGGGACGAATTTGCTGGCTGTCTCCGGCTGCTACTGGGCCAGCACCAACGACACCCTGTTCCTGGATTTCTCCCGCCCCCTGGAGGAACAGGGCTGCGAACGGTGGCTGGAGATGCACAAGGTCGTGGACCCGGAGTACGACCTCTACGACGACATCGACCTGGAGCGGTTCGGGGAGGACGGTCAGCTTTGGTTCAGGGCGTTCAGCGCCGTTGACGGAAAGCGGGCGGATTTTGTCCTCCCGGCGGAACGGATTCTGGAGCTGGTGCGGGAAAAACACAGTACGTAAGGAGTGAGGAGCATGGCAGGTCTGCTGTCTCTGTTCAAACGGAAAAAGCCGGAGGAGGCGAAGTGCTCGGCGGTAATCGTGGCCGCCGGGTCCGCCCGGCGGATGGAGGGCATCGACAAGGTGCTGGCCCCTCTGGGGGAGCTGCCTGTGCTGGTCCATACCCTCTACGCCTTTCAGGACTGCCCCGCCGTCGGGGAGATCGTGGTGGTCACCCGGGAGGACCTGCTGGTGGAGGTAGGCCGGATATGCAAGGACTTCACCTTTGACAAGGTGACCAAAGTCGTGGTGGGGGGCGAGGAGCGCATCCACTCGGTCCAGGCCGGCCTGCGGGAAGTCAGCCCGGAGGCGGAGCTCATCGCCATCCACGACGGGGCCCGGCCGCTGGTGACCCAGGAGGTCATCCAGGAGGCGGTGTCCGCCGCGGCCGTCACCGGGGCCGCCGCCCCCGCCATACCGCTGACCGATACCATCAAGCGGGGGTCGGAGGGCCGAACGGCGGAGACGGTGGACCGGGACACCCTGTGGGCGGTACAGACCCCCCAGGTCTTTGAGGCCGGGCTGATCCGCGGGGCGGTGCAGAAGGCGCTGGACGACGGCGAGCCGCTCACCGACGACTGCGGCGCGGTGGAGCGGCTGGGGATGCCGGTCACTCTGACCCGGGGCAGCCGGGAGAACATCAAGATCACTACCCCCCTGGACCTGATTGTCGGGGAGGCCATTTTACAAGCCAGAGGGGAGGGGCTGCTGTGAGCGATGTGCGCGTTGGGCACGGCTACGACGTCCACCGGCTTGTGGAGGGCCGGAAGCTGATTCTGGGCGGAGTGGACATCCCCTGGGAAAAGGGCTTGCTGGGTCACTCTGACGCCGACGTTCTGGTCCACGCCGTGATGGACGCCCTGCTGGGGGCGGCGGGCCTGGGAGACATCGGACAGCACTTTCCCGACACCGACCCCGCCTACGCCGGGGCGGACAGTCTGGGGCTGCTGGAGCACGTGACGGCCCTGCTGAGGGAGAGGGGCTATGTTGTGGGCAATGTGGACGCCACCATTCTGGCCCAGCGGCCCAAGCTGGCCCCCCATATCTCCAAGATGCGGGAGAATCTGGCCCGGGCGATGGGTGTGGACCCCGACCGGGTCAATGTGAAGGCCACTACCGAGGAGGGGCTGAGCTTCACCGGCTCCGGGGAGGGGATGGCCGCCCACGCGGTGGCGCTGATTGAGAGAATATAGAGAACGCCCGGCGCATGGTGCGCCGGGCTGTCTATTTGAGTGCTTTCGCCCGCCGCGGCGGGCGAGGCAGTGTCAACCGCTCGGGCCGGCGCATAGGCTGGTTGCGAGAGGGGAACATCAAATTCCTCTCCCGGCTATTTCTGCGGGACGGACGGGGGTCCGCCCCAGGAAAGGAACCATGCCATGCTCTATTATCTGATTGTATGCCGCTCGCTGACCTATGCCCAGCGCACAGCCGCTGCCCTGGAGCGGGCGGGAATCACCGCCCGGGTGCTCCGCTCCCCCAAGAGCATCGCGGGAGAGGGGTGCAGCCATTCGGTGAAAATATCCCAGCGCAATCTTCCCGACTCCCTGCGCATCCTCCAGCGGGTTGGACTCACCCCCAAGCGGGTCTATATCACCGCCGGGGACGGCAGCTATCAGGAGGTGGCCCTGTGATCTATCTGGACAGCGCCGCCACCACGCTGCAAAAGCCCGCCGCCGTGGCGGCGGCTTCCGCCCGGGCCATCAACAACCTGGCCAGCCCCGGCCGGGGAGGACACCGGCCGGCCATGGCGGCGGCCGATACCGCTTTCGCCTGCCGGGAGGCGGCGGCCCGGCTGTTTCACGTGGGGGACCCGGAACGGGTGGTATTCACCTTCAACGCCACCCACGGACTGAACATCGCCATCAAGACTCTGGCCCGGCCGGGCAGCCGGGTGGTGGTCTCCGGCTATGAGCACAACGCCGTCACCCGGCCCCTCCACGCCCTGGGGGCGGACATCCGGGTGGCCCGCAGCCCTCTCTTTGACCAGAAGGCGGCCCTGGCGGCTTTCCGGCGGGAACTGGACCGGGGGGCAGACCTGGCTGTCTGTACCCACGTATCCAATGTGTTCGGATTTATCCTGCCCATCGAAGAGATTGCCGGGCTGTGCCGGGAGCGGGGAGTGCCCCTGATCGTGGACGCCTCCCAGTCTGCTGGCGCGGTTCCCCTGGACTTTAGCGCCCTGGGGGCGGCCTTTATCGCCATGCCGGGTCACAAGGGGCTGTACGGCCCCCAGGGCACCGGCCTGCTGCTGTGCGGGGCGGACCCGGTCCCTCTGCTGGAGGGAGGCACGGGCAGCGAGTCCAAACGGCAGTCCATGCCAGACTTCCTCCCCGACCGGTTGGAGGCGGGTACCCACAACATCACCGGGATCGCCGGCCTGCTGGAGGGTCTGCGCTTCGTGGAGCGCCGGGGGGTGGAGCGGATCGCGGCCCATGAGGCGGCGCTCATCCGCCGTATGGGGGAGGGGCTGTGCGCCGCTCCCGGCGCGGAGGTGTTCCTGTCCGGGGAGCCGTCCGTCCAGGCCGGGGTGCTCTCCTTCCGGCTGCGGGGCCGGGACTGTGAGGAGGCGGGCGAGCTGCTGGGCGAACAGGGCTTTGCCCTGCGGGCCGGCCTCCACTGTGCTCCGCTGGCCCACGAGAGCGCGGACACCTTGGAGACGGGCACTCTGCGGGCCAGCGTTTCGGCCTTCAACACGGGCAGGGAGATCGAGAAATTCATCCATGCCGTCTGGGAACTGGACGCGGCGAAATATTGAAAAAACGCCCTCCGGAGGAGGGGACGGCGACCTGCCGCGCCTTCTTCCGGGGTGCGTCTGCGTTGAGAAAAACTTCATAAAATTTTCATGTAGGAATTTGTCTTAAAGGTTGCCAAACCTTAGGAAATATCGTATAATACCATGATGAAGTATTTTGCGCTCCATCTACAGAAATGAGGTGAGCCCCCATGACTGAGATTATCCATACCCTCCAGATGTTCCTTCAATCCAATTTTCCCCTGCTCCAGCTCCAGCTGACGGATATCCTGGATATTGCCATTTTGTCCTTTGTGATCTATAAGCTGCTGTGGATGCTGCGCAAGACCAGCTCAGGCCGGCTGATGTGGGGCGTGCTGATCCTGATGATGGTCATGTTCCTCTCCTCCCGGTACGTACTCTCCCTCACCGCCACCAGCTGGTTGCTGGACCGGGTGGTGCAGTGGGGCTTCCTGGTGCTGGTGGTCCTCTTCCAGCCGGAGATCCGCCGCTTTCTGGAGCGGATGGGCAGCAGCCGTTTGGGGCTGGTCTTCGCCTCCTCCAAGGAGACGGGTCAGGAGGTGGAGACCGCTATTATCCAGACCACCGAGGCCTACGCCGACCTGTCCCGGGACAAGGTGGGCGCCCTGATGGTCTTCGAGCGGCAGAATCTGCTAGACGACGAGATCAAAACGGGGACCGCCCTGGACTGCAGTGTGTCCAGCGAGCTGCTAAAGAACATATTTTGGAATAAGGCTCCCCTCCACGACGGAGCGGTCATCGTCCGGGACGGCCGGATCGTGGGGGCGGGCTGCATGCTTCCCCTGTCGGGCAATGTGAACCTGAGCCGGGACCTGGGGATGCGCCACCGGGCGGGCATCGGCATGAGCGAGCACTCCGACGCCGTGGTGGTCATCGTCTCGGAGGAGACGGGCTCCATCTCGGCCGCCGTGGGCGGGATGCTCAAGCGGCACCTGGCCCCCGAGACGCTGGAGCGGCTGCTGCGCAATGAGCTGCTCAACGACAAGCAGGAGGAGAAGAAGGGCGGCCAGCTGCCTCTGGTAGGCCTTCTGATGGGCGGGAGCCGGAAGGAGGGCGACCAGCTTTGATGGGAAAACTGTTGGAAAAACGGTGGGTCTGCATCCTGCTGTCTGTGCTGCTGGCTATCGCCTTCTGGGCCTATGTGCGGGCGGCGGTGGACCCCAGCGGGACCACTACGATCCACAACGTGCGGGTGGAGACCACCGGAGCCAACGTGCTGGCCAGTCAGGGCCTGGCCATTTCTGAGATAACCCCTCAGATCATAGAGCTTCAGGTGGAGGGGCCCAACAGCGCCCGGACCAACCTGCTCCGCAACCGGAGCGGGCTGTATGTGCGGGTGGACGTCTCCAGCTGTGTGGAGGGGGAAAACACCCTGCGCTGGCGGGAGGTATGGCCGGAGAACATCAATTACGACGATTTGACCGCTTTACGGTCCACCGTCACCGTAAAAGTGGAAAAGCTGTACAGCAAGTCCTTTGACATCCAGTTCCACCTGGAGGGCAGGGTGGCTGAGGGCTATCAGATGGGCACCATAGCCATTGAGCCGGAGCAGGTGGTGATCAGCGGTCCTGTGGAACAGGTGAATCAGGTGGACCAGGTGGTGGCGGTACTCAGGAACGGAGAGCTGAGTGAGCGCTTTGCCGGCGATCTGGAGCTGATTCCCATGGACAAGCAGGGCAAGTCCCTGGCTGATTTGGAGCTTACCCTCAGCACCGAGACGGCCTATGTGGTGGTGCCGGTGGTGAAGACCAAAACGGTCAAACTGACAGTAAACGTTGTGCCCGGCGGCGGAGCCACGGAGGACGACGCGGAAGTTGACATTGACCCGCCCAGTATCGTGGTCTCCGGCTCCGAGACGGACCTGGAGGGGCTGGAGGAGATCTCCCTGGGCCCTATCAGCCTGTCCGATGTGGTGAGCACCAATGTCTTTACCCGGCCCATCACCCTGGACCCCAGCCTGACCAACGAGAGCGGCCTGACCACAGCCACCGTAAAGGTGACAGTGGAGGGACTGGATACCGAGGCCTTTGCCGTGACCAACATCCGCACCGGTCCGCCGCCTGACGGCTATACGGTGGACGTGGTGACCCAGAGTGTGCTGGTGACCGTCCGGGGGCCGGCGGAGGAGCTGGCCAACATTGACGCCAGCCAGATCCGCATTGTGGCCAGCCTGTCCGGCGTAACCACCGAGGGGAACCAGCAGGTGCGCGCCCATGTCTATCTGGACGGCACAAGCACGGTGGGCGTAATCGGGGAGTACACCATTGCGGTAAATATAAGCAAATAAGCGAGGAATATCATGGTTCAGAACGCGATTGTGAAGAAAATCGTCCGGGAGGGGGTGGCCGAGGTCTCCCTCCTGCGGCAGATGGAGTGCGGCCTGCACTGCGACGGCGCCTGCGCCGGCTGCTCCGCCAAGCCCCCCCAGGAGATTTTGGCCCTGGCCTCTAACGGCATCAACGCCCGGCCGGGGGATTTTGTGGAGGTGGAGCCCTCCGGGGGGCGGAATATCAGCGCCTCGGTGGCGGTGTTTCTGCTGCCCTGCGTGGGCCTCGGCCTGGGCTACGCCCTGGGGCTGTATGCGCTCCATCTGGGGGAACTGGCCTCCATGGTGACGGCGCTGTTTGGGCTGGCCGCGGGCTTTGTCCCCGCCTTTTTGATGAACCGCGCCATCACCCGCAGCTCCGCCCCGGAGTTTGCCATCCTGAAGCAGCTGCGGTAGGGGCGGGAGATGTTCGGCTATGTGCGCCCTTTCCGGCCGGAGCTGAAATGCAGGGATTACGACCTGTACCGGGCCACCTACTGCGGCCTGTGCCGCTGCCTGCGCCGGAGATACGGTCTGATCGCCCCCCTGCTCCTGAATTTTGATTTCACCTTCCTGGCCCTGCTGCTGTGGGAGCCGGAGGAGACCTTCATCCCCTGCCGGGGCCGGTGCCACGGCAATCCCCTGCGGAAGCTGCCCATGTGTCCCGACAGCCCGGCCCTGGAGCTGGCCGCCGATGAGAGTGTGATCCTCGCCTGGTGGAAGCTGCGGGATTCGGTTCAGGACGACGGCCTGTGGAGGGGCCTGCCCGCCCGGGCGCTGTCCGGGATTTTGAAGCCCGCCTACAAAAAGGCGGCCCGCCGCTGCCCGGAGTTTGACCGGACGGTGCGCGCCTGCCTGGAGGAACTGGCCGCCCTGGAGCGGGAAAACTGCTCCTCCCTGGACCGGACGGCGGACACCTTTGCCCGGCTGCTTCGGGCCGCAGCGCCCTGTGACGGGGCGCGGGGCCGGGTACTGTCCCAGCTGCTGTACCACCTGGGCCGGTGGATCTACCTGGCTGACGCCCGGGACGACCTGGAGGAGGACAAGCTGGCTGGGCGCTACAACCCGGCAGCCGCCCGGTACGGCCCGGACGGGGACGACGGGGCGCTGGGGCTGACCATGGACAACTCCCTGGCCCAGATAGGAGCCGCCCTCCAGCTGGGGGACTTCGGCTGCCGGACGCCCCTGCTGGAAAATATCGTGTATCTCGGCCTGCCCCTGGTGCAGAGGGCCGTGTTTGATGGAAGCTGGAAAGAAATAAAAAAACAGAAGATTTGGAGAAACGACACATGAGAGACCCGTACAGCGTCCTGGGCGTAAGCCAGAATGCCAGCGACGACGAGGTGAAAAAGGCCTACCGGGAGCTGGCCCGGAAGTATCACCCCGACAACTACCAGAACAATCCCCTGGCCGACCTGGCCGAGGAGAAAATGAAGGAGATCAACGAGGCCTACGACACCATCACCAAGCAGCGTGCCGGGGGCTACTCGGGGAGCTCCCCCGGCAGCTACGGCTACCAGCAGGGCTATGCCTCCGCCACGGCAAACCCGGCTTATGCCCGCATCCGTAATCTGATCAACGCCGGAGACCTGAATCAGGCGGAGCAGCTGCTTTACGAGGTGGGTCAGAAGGACGGGGAGTGGTACTTTCTGTCCGGCAGTATCGCCTACCGGAAGGGCTGGCTGGACGAGGCGCTGCAGAATTACACCCGGGCTGTCCAGCTGGAGCCCAACAACGTGGAGTACCGCCAGGCCCTGGCTGTGATGCAGCGGGGCTCCATGGGGGGCTACCGGCCGGCGGGCTACACCAGCTCCGCCGGGTGCGACCCCTGTACCGCCTATCTGTGCTGCAGCTGCCTGACCCCCTGGGGCGGGCCCTGCTGCTGAGACTGCCGGCGGGAAACCGCCTGATTTTAAAAGATGTGTACTTTGTCAACAGGAGAGTGATCTGATATGGTCAAGAGCATGACCGGGTACGGCCGGGCTGAGGAGGTATTTGACGGCTGTACCATCACTGTGGAGCTGCGCTCCGTCAACAACCGCTATCTGGACTGCAACGTCCGCATCCCGCGGCTGTATCTCTTTGCCGAGGAGGCCATCAAGAGCCGGGTGCAGAACATCATTTCCCGGGGAAAGGTGGACGTATTTGTCACCCTGGACAGCACCGGCGCCCAGCGGGTGCAGGTGTCGGTGAACAAGCCGGTGGCGGAGGGCTACTACAGCGCACTGAAGCAGCTGGCGGAGGACTACGGGCTGTCCAGCGATATCTCGGTATCCCTGCTGTCCCGCTTCCCGGAGGTCCTGCTGGCCGAGAAGGCGGAGGAGGACGTGGAGGAGATGGCCCGGGATATCTGCTCCGTGCTGGACCGGGCCCTGGCCGACTTCGACCAGATGCGCACCCGGGAGGGTGAGCGCCTGAGGGCGGATATCCTGTCCCGGGCTGAAGCCATCGAGGAGAAGGTGGCCCTGGTGGAGCGGCGCTCCCCCCAGACGGTGGCGGAGTACCGGGCCAAGCTGGAGGCCCGGATGAACGAGGTGCTGTCCAATACCCAGCTGGACCCCGCCCGCATCCTCACCGAGGCGGCGATCTTCGCCGACAAGGTGGCGGTGGACGAGGAGACCGTCCGGCTGCGCAGCCACATCGGTCAGCTGCGGGAGATGCTCTCCAGGGGCGGGGCGGTCGGCCGGAAGCTGGACTTCCTCATCCAGGAGTTTAACCGGGAGGCCAACACCATCGGCTCCAAGTGCAGCGATATCGAGATATCCGGCCATGTGGTGGACATCAAGGCCGAGATCGAGAAGATCCGGGAGCAGGTGCAGAATATTGAGTAAGGGGGGACCCCTTTGCGGCTCATCAATATCGGGTTTGGCAGTCTGGTGTCGGCCCACAGGCTGGTGGCGGTGGTCAGTCCGGATTCCGCCCCCATCAAGCGCATGACCCAGGAGGCCAGGGAGCGGGGCGTCCTCATTGACGCCACCTACGGCCGGCGCACCCAGGCGGTGCTGATCATGGACAACGACCATGTGGTGCTGTCCGCCCTCTCTCCGGAGGCCATTGCCGGCCGGCTGGAGGGAGCGGACCGTCCGACCGGAGAGGAGGAGTAACCGTGCAGCAAAAGAAAGATAAAGGGCAGCTGATCGTGTTGTCCGGGCCTTCGGGCGTGGGCAAGAGTACCGTGATCGCCGAGCTGTTCAGCCAGCGGAGCAATATTTACTTCTCCGTGTCCTACACTACCCGGCAGCCCCGGGTGGGGGAGCAGGACGGGGTAAATTACAACTTTGTGGACCGGGCGGAGTTTGAGCGGATGATCGCCGCGGGCGAGCTGCTGGAGTACGCCGAGTATGTGAACAACTACTACGGCACCTCCCTGAAGGTCATCCAGGATAAGCTGGAGGCCGGCACCGACGTGCTGCTGGACATCGAGGTCCAGGGGGCTGCCAAGGTCCGTGCCCGGTGCCCCGACGCCCTGTTCATCTTTATCATCCCCCCCTCCTTCGAGGAGCTGTCCCGCCGGCTCCACCGCCGGAACACCGACAGCGAGGACGTGATCGCCGGCCGGCTGGAGAAGGCCCGGGTGGAGTTTAAGGAGATCCCCAATTACGACTACCTGGTCATCAACGACAAGGTGTCCGGGGCGGTGGCGGAGATTGAGGCCATCCTCACCGCCGCCGAGTGCCGGGTGGACAACCGGAAGTCTATTCTGGCCCGGTTTGCGTAACAATAATACTAAGACGTCCCCCTCCCGGGGACAGAGTAAGGAGTTTTTATTATGATGCTGGAACCCGCGATGAAGGACCTGCTGGAAAAGGTGCCCAGCCGCTATGAGCTGGTGAATGTGGTGGCCTGCAAGGCCCGGCGGATCGCCCGTGAGGCCGAGATGGCCGGAGAGCCCCTGGAGGAGAAGCCGGTGAGCATCGCCATCCAGGCTGTGGCCCGGGGCGAGCTGGACAAAAAGGCCGGAGAGACGGAACAGGCAGAAGCCTAGGGGGCGCCGCCCCCTTTTTTTACGAGGAGGTGACGGCCGGTGGGCAGAACAATCGCGAAGGTGGCCGTCGCCAAAGCGGTGTACGCCATCGACAGGCCCTACGACTATCTGGTTCCCCGGGAGCTGGAGGAGCGGCTGACGCCCGGGATGCGGGTGCTGGTCCCCTTCGCCGCCGGCAACCGGGGGTCGGACGGCATTGTGCTGTCGATCTGTGAGGCCCCCTCTTCCGGACAGACGCTGAAGTCCATCCTGGCGGCGCTGGACGACCAGCCGGTGCTGGACGAAAGGGCGATCCAGCTGGCCCTGTGGATGCGGGAGCGGTATTTCTGCACCGTCTATGACTGCGTGAAGGCCATGCTCCCCGCGGGGCTGTATTTTTCCCTCCGGGACCAGGTGTCCATCCGGCCCGGTGTGGACCGGGAGCGGGCCTACGCCGCCGCCGAAGGTTCGCCCTCTGCCATACAGCTGCTGGATCTGCTGTGGAGCTGGGGCGGAAAAGGGGATATGGAGCAGATACGCCTGGCGTTTGGCGCCCGGGACCCCAATCCGGCCATCCGCCGGCTGACGGAGGGCGGGATTACGGCCCTGGAGAGCGGGGCCCGGCGGGCGGTAGCCGACAAAACGGAGAAGCTGGCGGTGCTGGCCCTTCCGGCGGAGGACGCCATGGCCATGGTGACCCCCCGGCGAAAGACGGCCCCTCTGCGGTACGCGGTGACCGAGCTGCTGTGTGCTCTGGGGGCAGCCTCCGCCAAGGACCTGTGCTACTTCACCGGGGCCTCCATGCCCACTCTGAAATCGTTGGAAAAGAGCGGCATCCTCACCCTGGAGAAGCAGGAGGTGCTGCGCCGCGCCCCCCTGGAGGATGTGGACCCCGCCCCGCCGCCCGTTCTCAATGAGGAGCAGCAGGCGGCCTTTGAGGGGCTGGACGAGCTGGCCCGGCGGGGGAAACCCGCCGCCGCTCTGCTCTACGGGGTGACGGGCAGCGGCAAGACTCAGGTCTATATCCGCCTGATTCAGGAGACCCTCTCCCGGGGCCGGACCGCACTGGTACTGGTGCCGGAGATCGTTCTGACGCCCCAGCTGCTGCGGATTTTCGCCTCCCACTTTGGAAAGCAGGTGGCGGTGCTCCACAGCTCCCTCCGGGCGGGGGAGCGGTACGACGAGTGGAAGCGGGCCCGCAGGGGGGAGGCGCAGGTGGTCATCGGGACCCGGTCGGCGGTCTTCGCCCCTCTGGCCGACTTGGGTCTCATCATTCTGGACGAGGAGCAGGAGGCCAGCTACAAGTCGGAGAACGCCCCCCGCTACCACGCCCGGGAGGTGGCCAAGTACCGCTGCGTCCAGAACAACGCCCTGCTGGTGCTGGGCTCGGCCACCCCCTCGGTGGAGACCATGTACCAGGCCCAAGAAGGCCAAATCAGGCTTTTCCAGTTGAAAAACCGGTATAACCAAAAGGCGCTTCCCCAGGTGTTCATCGTGGATTTGAAGGAGGAGCTACGCCAGGGGAACGCCGGGGCAATCAGCTCCGTCTTGAAGCGGGAACTGGAGGACAACTTCAGGCGGGAGGAGCAGGCGATTTTGTTCCTCAACCGCCGGGGGGCCAGCCGGATGGTGTCCTGCGGGGAGTGCGGCCAGGTGCCCGAGTGCCCCCGGTGTACGGTAAAGCTGACCTACCACTCGGCCAACAACCGTCTCATGTGCCACCACTGCGGCCACTCCCAGCCCCTGCCTCCGGTGTGCCCCGCCTGCGGCGGACTGCTCAATTTTGTGGGCACCGGCACCCAGCGGGTGGAGGAGGAGCTGCGGGACCTGTTCCCCTGGGCGGAGACGCTGCGGATGGACACGGACACCGTCTCCGCCGCCCACCCCCACGAGGAGCTGCTGGAACGGTTTCGGAAAGAGCGCGTCCCCGTCCTGGTGGGTACCCAGATGGTAGCCAAGGGACTGGATTTTGAAAATGTGACTCTGGTCGGAGTCGTGGCCCCGGACCTGTCCCTCTATGTGGACGACTTCCGGGCGGGGGAGCGGACCTTCTCCCTCCTCACCCAGGTGGTGGGCCGGGCGGGCCGGGGAGAGAAGCAGGGCCGGGCGGTGATTCAGACCTTCACCCCCAACAACGACGTGATTCGCTGCGCCGCCCGGCAGGACTACGACGGCTTCTATGAGCAGGAGATTCAGCTGCGCCGCCTGCGGAACGACCCGCCCTTCGGCCAGCATGTGGTGATCACCGCCTCCGGGCTGGAGGAGGGGGCGGTCCTGCGGTGCTGTACCCGGCTGCGCCGCAGCCTGGAGCGGGAGCTGTCCAGGCTGGCCGGTCCCTGGCAGCTGCTGGGACCCGCGCCCGCTGCTGTAGCCAGGGTGAACAACCGCTGGCGCTACCGCCTCACCCTTACCGGCCAGCCGGACAAGGCCTTCCGGTCGCTGCTGGCCTGCCTGCTGAGGGCGGCACATAAGGATAAGGAGAATAAAGGCGTGTCGGTCTATGCCGATGTGGACCCTTATAATAGCTAGAAGGAGAACGAAAAATATGGCAATTCGGACGATTTTGACCCAGGGGGACCCGGCGCTGAATAAGAAATGCCATCCGGTGACCAGGTTTGACCGTAAGCTGGACGACCTGCTGGACGACCTGCGGGAGACCCTGGCGGAGGCTAACGGCGTAGGCCTGGCGGCCCCACAGGTGGGCATCCTGCGCCGGGCGGTGATTGTAGTACCCGACCCGGAGAAGGACGAGATGGTAGAGCTGGTCAATCCGGAGATCGTAGCTCAGGAGGGGGAGGAGGACGGCCTGGAGGGCTGTCTGTCCATCCCCGGCATGTGGGGCTATGTGAAACGGCCTACCTGGGTAAAGGTGCGGGCGCAGGACCGGCGGGGAAACTGGTTTGAGATGGAGGGCGAGGGTCTGGCGGCCCGGTGCTTCTGCCATGAGCTGGAGCACCTGGAGGGCCATATGTACGACGAACATACCGACCGACTCTATACCGCCGAAGAGGTGGACGCCATGATGGCCGAGGAGGAGGACCAAGGGCCGAAGAGAGGGAGAAGACGGAGATGAAAATCGTCTTTATGGGCACCCCCGCTTTCGCCGTCCCGTCCCTGGAGGCGCTGGTGAGGGCCGGGCATCAGGTGGCTGGCGCGTTCAGCCAGCCGGACAGGCCTGTGGGCCGGCACCAGAACAAGCTCCAGCCCACCCCGGTGAAGGAGCGGGCCCAGGCCCGCGGCATCCCTGTCTTCCAGCCGGAGAAGCTGCGGGACGGGACTGCCCTGGCCGTCCTCAAAGAGCTGGACCCGGAGCTGATCGTGGTGGCCGCCTACGGCCGCTTCCTCCCCGACGAGATTCTGAATCTGCCCCCCAAGGGGTGCATCAACGTCCACTCCTCCCTCCTGCCCAAATACCGGGGGGCCGCCCCCATCAACTGGGCCATCCTCAACGGAGAGACGGAGACCGGCGTCACCATCCAGCGCATGGTCCACGACATGGACGCGGGGGACATTCTCCTCCAGCGCTCCACCCCCATCGGCGAGACAGAGGACGCGGAGCAGCTCTACAGCCGCCTTGCGGATATGGGCGGGGAGCTGGTGGTGGAGGCGGTGGCCCAGATTCAGGCCGGAACGGCTTCCTATACCCCCCAGGACCACACCAGGGCCACCCTGGCCCCTATGCTGTCCAAGGACCTGTCCCCGGTGGACTGGACCAAAAGCGCCCAGGCAGTTTTTAATCAGATTCGCGGGCTGTACCCCTGGCCGGGGGCGTCCACAACGGCCCTCACCGGCGAGCCCATCAAGCTCTGGGGGGCCCAGGTGGTGGAGAAGTACACCGACGCCACCCCCGGCACGGTCATCGCCGCCGGGAAGCAGGGCATCGACGTGGCCTGCGGCGATTTTATGACGCTGCGCATCCTGGAGCTCCAGGCCCCCGGCAAGAAGAGAATGTCTGCCGCGGACTATCTGCGGGGACACCCGATTCAGGTGCTATGATGAATGATATGTGCGTTCAAAAATGCGGCGCCCTCTGCTTCTGGGGAGACTGGTTCGGCCGGCCCATGGACAATGTCCACACCCCCGTCAGCGCCAGCTTTAACGAGGTGGAAAAGCTGCTGGTGATACAGTTTGACTGCGGCGAGACCTGTGAAATTTTCGGAGCGAA
>CANSSJ010000026.1 GCA_947649625.1 uncultured Bacillota bacterium
ATGAGAAACTTGAAGCGGGCTCTCAGCCTGGCTCTGGCCTCTGTCATGCTCCTGGGCATGATGGTCGTCGGCTCCAGCGCCGCGAGCTACCCCGACGTTGACGACAACGACAACGTCGAGGCCATTGAAGTCCTGAACGCCGTCAAGGTCATGATCGGCGATCACGGCAGCTTCAATCCCGACAAGGCCGTGAACCGCCACGAGATGGCCGTCATCATGGCCAAACTGTACCTGGGCAGCGAGGAAGCTGACAATTACGTCGGCTCCCACCCCTTCACCGACGTGTACCCCTGGGCCGACAAGTATGTGGCCGCCTGCTATGAGAACGGTCTCGTCTCCGGCACCAGCAAGACCACCTTTGGCGGCAGCCAGCCCCTGACCGCCATCCAGGCCGCGGCCATGATGCTGCGCGCCCTGGGTTACGAGAAACTGTCCGAGGGCGCTTCCGACTGGCGCACCCCCGTGGCCGCCAAGGCCAACCAGGTCCGCCTGTTCAAGGACGTGGTGAGCAGCCCCAACGTGCAGCTGAACCGCAACCAGGTGGCCCAGCTGGCCCTGAACACCCTGAAGGCCGACGTGGTCAACACCACCTCCGGCTCCAGCATCAATCTGGGCGAGATCGGCACCATCACCACCGACATCAAGTATGAGACGGTGGACTACACCACCGAGCGGGGCAACTACGCCGGCAGCGACCTCACCAAGGACGGCTATGGCCGCCAGCAGCTGTGCGAGAAGCTGTACGGCACCGACCTGAAGATGTCCGACTCCACCGACGACTTCGGCCGTCCCGCCGTCCGCTGGACCTATAAGGCCGACGAGGTGGGCAAATACGCCAACGAGGCCGACGCCACCTACACCAAGGAGGTCAAGTCCAAGGACCTGTACAGCGATCTGGGTCTGAGCGAGACCACCGCCGCCTCTGTCGTTGTGGACGGCAAGGACGCCGCTGATTTCTCCATCGCCAAGAGCAGCGAGACCAAGATTGGCGGCAACGGCGTGCTGGTGGAGGCCTACAAGGCCGACGACGGCGACGTCACCCTCACCGTCATCAACCCCTACGTGGGCGAGATCACCCGGGTCACCCCCGCCAAGGACAACGACGAGCGCACCGTCACCGTGAACGGCAAGAAGTATGAGACCGAGAGCTTCGAGGAGGACGACATTGTCGTCTACACCGTGGCCGACGGCGACATCAAGTCCATGTACCTGGCCGAGACCGTGTCCGACGTGGAGGTCACCCGGGCCAAGAACAACTCCTCCGACACTGACAACGACGAGTTCGTGGCCGCCGGCAGCACTTACAAGTATGCCGTTATCTGGGACGACGACGGCAGCAAGACCGCTCTGGTGGACGACAAGGGCGACGTTAAGAAGGAGAACCGCCTCGACCTGTATCTGGATCAGTACGGCTATGTGGTCAAGGTCGATCTGAGCGAGGGCTCCACCGACTACGCCTACGTGCTGGATACCGACCTGGACGACGGCAAGCTGTTCAGCAGCGGCACCCCCTACGCCAAGCTGCTGCTCAGCGACGGCACCGAAGTGGAGGCCGAGCTGGACTTTGACGATTACGAGATCGCGGAGACTAAGGATGCTCTCGGGAAGAAGTTCAAGGGCATGATCGTGGAGTACAGCAAGGACTCCAAGAACGTCTACGAGCTGGAAGTCATGCAGAACGGTAGCGGCGACAGCGCAGCCGACGCCAAGACGAAGGCTCTGGAAGCTGACCAGAAGATCGTCATCGACTCCGGCAAGGCCAAGATGACTCTGGGCACTAACACCATCTACGCCGACAGCAAGACCGTCTTCCTGACCGACGACGGCGACGACAACTACAAGGCCTATGTGGGCTATGACGCCGTGCCCGACCTGGAGGGCGTTTACAACTCCACCGCGTCCGCCAACCCCGCCTACGCTTACTACTGCGAGAGCGGCAGTGTTGCCGATGTGGTCTATATCCTGAACATCGACGCCAGCACCGACGATATCGTCTTCCTGCTGACCTCCGAGTGCAGCGGCAAGATCACCGATAAGGACGGCGACGACTACTACGAGTGCCCCGCCGTGGTCAACGGTGAGATCGTGGACGTCAAGCTGAACAAGTCCGTCAAGAGCAGCGAGAACATGATCCTGCTGAAATCCATCGTCTATGATAACGCGGACGAGGAGATCATTGATATCAACAAGTCCAAGGTCTACGACACCGACTCCGATGAAGACAACTACTACATCACCGGCACCGTGACCAAGAAGCTGACCAACGGCAACCTGACCATCGCCGGCGTAAGCTACGGCGTGGCCAGCGACGCCCAGGTCTTTGTGTATGACGACGAGATCGAGAGCTCCTCCCGGACCGGCGTCGCCGCCGGCGACTTCGGCTACTTCGTCATCAATGACGGCAGAATCGTCAGCATCTTCTACAAGGAAGGCGACGGCGATGATGACGGCGACGGCCTGGACCCCAGCGACGTGCACGTTCAGGGTTCGATTGACGACGGCTTTATCGTTACAACCAACAAGAGCGCTACCAACTATGAACTGGCCCAGGCCATCGAGGCCTATCTGAAGGCCGAGGGCATTTCCGGCCTGGAAAAGGTTTCCGTTGCGAATGGGGACGACGGGAAAGTTGCCACCATCACCTATGTGGACGGGTCCGAGGACAACGCGGTTGTGAATCCCATCTCGGGCGAGGGCGCGGCTACCGCGGCCAAGGTCATGGACAAGGTCCAGACCGCGATCGACAACGCCAAGGACGAGGCCGACAAGCCCAACCCCGAGCTGGTCACCGTCACCGTCGAGGGCAATACCCTGAAGGTCGAGGCCAAGTCGGGCAAGGGCACCGAGTACTTCTCCACCAACAAGGGCAGCCCCGCCACCCACGACCTGGCCCGCTTCCTGGGCAAGCTGAAGGGCGAGGGTGCCAAGGAGATCGTCTATGGCAAGGACGACACGGTTTACACCTGGGTTGCCGACAACGAGATCAGCAAGGACAGCAAGAGCAAGTGGTTCAACGCTGAGGCTGAGAGCGGCAAGGGTCAGACCCTCGTCGGGGCCATCATTGCGGACTTCAAGTCCTCCGCATCTTCTGGCAGCACCATTACCTTTACCGTTGACGGCGCTGAGATGAACATCGAGTTCAGCATCGCCAAGTAATTACGGAAGGGCAAGACGCATACACCCCCGGGCCTTTCGGCCCGGGGGTCCTTTTGCTCAGCGGAACATAACGTACAGTGTGGTCTGGTTTTTGGCGTTGAGCCAGTAGGCAACCTGAAAAATCAACTTATCCCCGTCAAGTTTTGGCAGGTCAGAGTCATCTTTCAGCAGCGAAAATTTTTCGTGTATATAGCCCCAATATCCCGGGAGCAGGAAGGTCATCATGGAATTCGATTCGCTTCTTCCCATAACGATACCGAATTTGGGCGCCCAGGGCAGTTGGATGGTGCGGCCATCCACCCCGTCGCCCTGGATGGAGCCGATATGGATGTGTTCCGCCGCCGCGGTCTGGGCCACCGCCGTCAGCGCCGAGGCGTCGGCCTTGCTGGCGGCGAGCGCGTCCACCCGCCGGTCCACCGCCTTGACCACCTTGTCGATTGTCTCGTTGTCGGCGTTGAAGTCGTCCATCAGGACCCGGTCGTCCCTCGACCACTGGTTTAACGCGTAGTTGGGTGTTTGATTACTTGGCATGTTCATGCCTCCTTTCACCAATGGAGGAGAAAGGAGAAAAATTGCACGTTTCCATACATTTATTGGCAATGAGGGCGCACTGCGCCCTTTTTTGTATATTCCGGTACTTGTCCCCTCGACGGAATCGGAGTACAATGGGAAAAATGCCAGCGGGGGGCCAGGCTATGAAAACCATTGCGGTCATCGACGACGACATCCACATCGGCAATTTTCTGGAGGAGCTGCTCCAGCGGGAGGGCTATGCCGTCCTCCGGGCCTACTCCGGGACGGAGGCGGTGCTGCTGCTGGAGCGGACTCGGCCCGACCTGGTGCTGCTGGACCTGATGCTCCCCGGCCTGTCCGGGGAGGAGGTGCTGTCCAAAATCGCCGGCGTGCCGGTGATGGTGGTCAGCGCCAAGGTGGGGGTGGAGGACAAGGTGAACCTCCTTCTGGGCGGGGCGGTGGACTACATCACCAAGCTCTTCGACTCCCGGGAGTTGCTGGCCCGGATCACCGTCCACCTGCGGGAGGGCGCTGCCCCCGGCCTGGCCGCCCCCCTGGAGGCGGGACCCATCCGTCTGGACCCCGCTTCCCACGCCGTCACAGCGGCGGGAGCCCCCGTCCGCCTGACCAAGACGGAGTACGCCATTTTGAAGCTGTTTCTCCAGAACCCCGGTCAGGCCATCGCCAAATCGGTGATCCTGGACCGCATCGCCGCCGACACCCCCGACTGCACCGAGAGCTCTTTGAAGATCCACGTGAGCAACCTGCGGAAAAAGCTGCGGGACGCCACCGGTCAGGACCACATCGAGTCGGTGTGGGGCATCGGGTTTAAATTGAATCCCTGATACGACACGAGGAGGTTTCTATGAGATTAAAGGATGCTGTCTCCAAAATTATCATGCCGGGATTGGCGGAGTATGGCTTTGTTCTGGCTTATCAGGATTCCCGGTATTATCAGCTGGAAAACGCCGAAGCAGGGCTTCTAATCTCCCTCACAATGCCGCCCAGGTGCCCCTTTGAGATGCTTGGTGAATATTTGCAGAGGTGCGAACAGAAGCAGCAGGGCGATAAAGAAGTGAAAAAGGTGGCCTTTGTTACCCTGCGATATTCTTTCAAGCGTACAGATGGAGGATATGTCAACCTATCGCCTTACATGTTTGAGCCTTCCATTGGAATAACAGGAGATTTTATCTACTGCAACGACAAAGAATTGGAGGAAAAGGCCCTTCGGATGCTGGACGAGGCCGCCGCTATTGTAATTCCTCTTTTGGAGAGGCTGGAACGCCGCTATGTCGGCTTTGATATGGCGGAAGCTATGGACGACATGCTTGCCCGGAACCATGAGGTACTGGCCCGGAGAGCGGCTGAAAAATTTGGGCTTCCCGCTGACCGACTTGCCGGATACAAACAGATTGAGCCAGCTCTGTTTGCTCTGCGGGGACAGGATGAGGAACAGTGGCGGGCGAGATTTTATCAAAGCGCGGAGGATATCGCAGCCCTTGCGGCCTACCTGAGCCAGTGCATTGCGGCCCGCGCCATCTCCACCGAGTGGGTTTGGGAGACAACGCCAGAGATACAGACAAGCGACGGCCTTTTCCCAAGTACACGCGAGCTGTATTTTTCTGTGCGCGGTAAAAACAGAAGTCAGAATTGCAAACTCATTCAAATTCTTCAGGATTTATGGAACTACTGTCCCGAGATAAAGTGCAGGCATATCACACCCATCATCGAGGCGCTGGAATAGATCTTTCCCAAATCTTTACCCTTTTCTTACCCACTCTCTTTACCCTTCGGGGGTAGACTGGGCCCATCCAAGAAAAGGAGGTCTTTTTATGGACTACGTTTTAACCGCTGACAGCCTGTGGAAATCCTACAAGGGGTTCCACGCTTTGAGCGGTCTCAACATGCGGGTGCCCAAGGGGGCCATCTACGGCCTGGTGGGCCGGAACGGGGCGGGCAAAACCACCCTCATCCGCCTGATCTGCGGGCTCCAGGCCCCCACCTCGGGCAGCTACACCCTCTTCGGCCTGGACAGCACGTCGAAAGAGCTGCACAAAGCCCGCCGCCGCATGGGCGCGGTGGTGGAGACCCCCTCCATCTATCTGGACCTGTCCGCCGCCGACAACATCAAGGAGCAGTACCGGGTGCTGGGCGTCCCCTCGGGCGAGGGGGTGGGCGAGCTGCTGGAGCTGGTGGGGCTGGCCGACACCGGCAGAAAGAAGGCCCGGAACTTCTCCCTGGGGATGCGCCAGCGGCTGGGCATCGCCATCGCCCTGGCCGGGGACCCGGACTTCCTGGTGCTGGACGAGCCGGTGAACGGCCTGGACCCCCAGGGCATCATCGAGACCCGGGAGCTGATTTTAAAGCTGAACCGGGAGCGGCAGATCACGGTTTTGATCTCCAGCCACATCCTGGACGAGCTCAGCCGTCTGGCCACCCACTACGGCTTTATTGACTCCGGCCGGATGGTAAAGGAAATCAGCGCCCACGAACTGGAGGGGGCCTGCCGCAAGTGTCTGCGGGTGGAGGTCACCGACACCAGGACCCTGGCCCGTGTGCTGGACGGCATGGGGCTGGAGTACAAGATCCTCACCGAGGGCAAGGCGGACATCTTCGCCCAGCCCATCATCTCCCAACTGTCCGCCGCCTTGGATAAAGAAGGCTGCCAGCTCCTCTCCGCCCAGGAGCGGGACGAGAGTCTGGAGAGCTACTTCATCAATCTGGTGGGAGGTGGTTCTCGTGACTAATCTGCTTTCCGCCAACCTGTTCCGCATAAAAAAGAACCACCTGTTCTGGGGCTGCCTGCTGATCTCCGCCGCCGTCGGGGGCTGGCAGGCCATCCAGACCTTCCTGGAGCACGGGCGCACGGTCCCCCTGGACGCCATCTTCTTTGTCTACACCATGCTCATCGGCCTGCTGCTGTCCGTCTTTCTCCCCCTGTTCTTCGGGTCAGAGTACAGCGACGGAGCTATCCGCAACAAGCTGGCCGCCGGCCACACCCGGCTGTCCGTCTACCTGTCCAATCTGACCGCTGCCGTACTGACCGCCGCCCTTTTCTGCGGCGCCTGCATCCTCTTCACCCTGGCGGCGGGCGTTCCCCTGCTGGGCGGGCCCAAGTATCCCGGCCTGCTCCTCAAAACGACTCTCCTCTCCTTCATGATGGCCGCCGCCTGGTGCGCCCTCTACACTGCCGTCATTATGAATTGCAGCCGCAAGTCCGCCTCGGCGGTCATGTGTATGCTGCTGTACCTGCTTCTGTTTATGGCGGCCACCTGGGTGTTCGCCAAGCTGGACGCCCCGGAGTTCTGGCCCTCCCTCGAGCTGATCGACGGCGAGATGGTGTCTGAGATGGTGCCCAACCCCACCTATCTCACTGCGGATCAGCGGCCATTCTACGAGTTCCTGCTGGACCTGAATCCCATGGGTCAGGCCATCCAGTATATCGACGTGTCCCCCGTCCGGCCCCTCCAGCTGGCCCTGTGCTCTGTGGGCGTTTTTGCCGTAACTACCGCCGCCGGGCTGGCCTTGTTCCAGCGGAAGGACCTGAAATAGGGGGCGGCAGGTATGCGAAATCTGCTGTCCGCCGACCTGTTCCGCCTGCGAAAAAGCGCCCTGTTTTGGGGACTGCTGCTGGTCAGCGCCGCCCTTGGAGCCCTGGCTACGATACAGCATGTGATGGCACAGCCCCATTCCGGGCACCGCTTTCCCCTGAGCATCGACTTTTTCGCCTACCCTCTGCTCCTGGGCTTCGAAATAGCGGTGTTCATCCCGCTGTTCTTCGGCGCGGAGTACAGCGACGGCACTATCCGGAATAAAATTGCCTTAGGCTGTTCCCGCCTGTCTGTCTACCTTGTTCATTTGCTCGTCAGCTTCGGGACCGCCGTACTGGCCAGTATCGTCTACCTGGTTCCAGTGTTGGCCATCGGCATCCCAGCCTTTGACCCTATGCCCGTGGACAGAAAAACACTCTTCCTTCTGCTGCTTGGGTCGCTGGCCCTGCTGGCGGCCTACTGTGCCCTGTACACCGCCGCCACAATGAATTGCGGCCGGAAGAGCTCGGCTGCGGTGACCTGTCTGGCGGGGATGATGGCGGTGTATTTTCTGACCGGCGGTATTGAGAACCGGCTGGCGTACCCGGAATACACTCCCTACCATGTGGACGGGACGGCCCGGGCGGTTTTGGAAACAATTTTTGACCTGTCTCCCGTTGGGCAATCTCTCCAGTATCTATGGCTGGAGGCGGCGGACCCGGCCCGGCTTGCCCTGTATTCTCTGGGGATCACCGCCGTGGCCACCGCCGCCGGGGCGGCCCTGTTCCGGCGGAAGGATTTGAAGTAGGGGGCGGCGCCGCCCCTACGGAAACGAGGTGACGATTATGCTCCCCTGGCTGATCTGCGGTGCTCTGGCGCTGGCGGTGCTGGTCTTGCTAATCAAGCTGTGGCTCCTCCGCCGGAGTCTGGACGAGATGGTCCGGCAGCTGGGGGAGCGTCTGTCCCAGGACACCAACAGCCCCATTTTTCTCTCTGCCCGGGACGCCCGGGCCCGGAAATTGGCGGCGGCGCTGAACGTCCAGCTGAAGGAGCTGCGCCGGGCGCGCCTGCGGTATCAGCAGGGGGACGCGGAGCTGAAAAACGCGGTGACCAACATCTCCCATGACCTGCGCACCCCCCTCACCGCCATACAGGGCTATCTGGACCTGCTGGGGCGGGAGGAGCTGGACGAAAACGTCCGGCGGTATCTGGACCAGATCAAGGACCGGACGGAGGCCATGACCCGGCTGACGGAGGAGCTGTTCCGCTACTCCCTGGCCAACCACCAGCCGGAGCTGAGCCTGGAGCCGGTGGATCTGCGCCGGGCTCTGGAGGAAAGCCTGGTATCCTTCTACGCGGCCATGGGCCAGCGGGGGATCACCCCGGAGATCTCCCTGCCCGAAGGGCCGGTAATCCGTACCCTGGACCCCTCTGCTGTCAGCCGGATCTTCGGCAACATCATCAGCAACGCCCTGAAATACAGCGACGGGGACTTCTTTGCCGCCCTGGACCGGGAGGGCACGGCGGTTTTCTCCAACTCTGCCCGGGGTCTGGACCCGGTGTCTGCGGGGAAACTCTTTGACCGGTTCTACACCGTAGAGACCGGCCGGGGGGCCACCGGTCTGGGTCTGTCCATCGCCAGACTGCTCACCCAGCGGCTGGGCGGGACCATACAGGCGGACTGCCGGGAGGGGCGGCTGTACATCACGGTATCCTTTCCCGGCGCGGGGGGCTGACCGGCCTGCCCGGACCGGAAAAAGGGCCCCCGGATTCCTGTTGGAATCCGGGGGCCCTCTGTATTTTTCCGCTGCCGGCCGGAGGATCAGCGCAGATATTTGCCCAGTGTCTCTAAAAACAGATGGATGTCGAGGGGCTTGGCGATGTGGGCGTTCATGCCGCTTTTCAGGGCGGTCTCCTTGTCCTCCTCCATGGCGTTGGCCGTCATGGCGATGATGGGGAGGTCCCTGACGTCTCCCCTGGGCAGCGCCCGGATGGCCCGGGTGGCCTCATAGCCGTCCATCACCGGCATCTGCACATCCATGAGGACAGCGTCGTAGTACCACTCCCCTGCACGCCGGACCATATCCACCGCGTCGGTCCCATCCGGTGCGGTCTCCACGGCAAAGCCAGTCTCCTCCAGGATGGCCTGGGCGATCTCCCGGTTAAGCTCGTTGTCCTCCACCAGCAGGATCCGTCTGCCCGCAAAGTTTGCCTGGGTCCAGCTGGGCTCCGCCCCCTCTTTCTCGACGAGGTTGTTGGCCGCCAGCAGGGCAGATTTCAGGTCGGACATGAACAGCGGCTTGGCGCAGAAAGCATTTACTCCCGCCGTCTTCGCCTCCTCCTCGATGTCCGTCCAGTCATAGGCGGTCAGGATAATGATGGGCGCGTCCTGGCCGACGGCGGCGCGGATGCGCCGGCAGGTCTCGATCCCGCTTATTTCCGGCATCTGCCAGTCGATGATATAGGTGTGGTAGGAGTCGCCCTCGTTGTGGGCGCTCCTCGCCCGGTAGACCGCTTCTTTGCCGGAGGTGGTCCACTCCGCCCGCATCCCGATCTGCTTGAGCATCCGGGTCACGCTCTCACAGCTGTCGCAGTCGTCGTCCACCACGATGGCCCGCAGCCCCTCCAGTTCCTTGATCTGGGCCGCGTTCTTCTCCACATCCTGGAGCTTCAGGCTCAGTTCCACACGGAACTCGCTGCCCTTGCCCTTCTCACTCTGGACGGTGATGGTGCCCCCCATCATCTCCACGATGTTTTTAGTGATGGCCATGCCCAGGCCGGTGCCCTGGATCCCCGTCTTTGTGGTGCTGGCCTCCCGCTCGAAGGGTTCAAAGATATGCTCCACAAACTCCGGCGCCATGCCGATGCCGTTGTCCTTCACGGTGAACACGTAGTCCCCGTAGCCCCGATGGAAGGTGGTCTCCTGCTGAATCCGGAAGCTCACCGATCCCCCTGCCGGGGTATATTTTACGGCGTTGCTCAGCAGATTGACAAAGACCTGACTCAGCTTCAGGGAATCGGCAATGACGTCCTCATTGTTGACGTCGAAGGTGTCAATGAACAGCTCCAGCCGCTTGGCCTTCACCTGGGGCTGGATAATATTCACCAGATTATGGGTCAGCTCGGAGATATTGCACTCCTGCTCCTTAATCTGGACCTTCCCGCTCTCGATGCGGCTCATGTCCAGGATATCGTTGATGAGGCTGAGGAGGTGGTTGCTGGAGGAAAGGACTTTCTGCAGACAGTCCTTCACCTGATCCCTGTTGTCGATATGGCTGACCGCGATGGTGGTGAAGCCGATGATGGCGTTCATGGGTGTGCGGATATCGTGGGACATGTTGGAAAGGAAGGTGGTCTTGGCGTTGTTGGCCCGCTGAGCCTGCATCAGCGCGTCCTGGAGGGCGTGAGTCTGCTCCTGCTGCTTCCGCACCTGGTCGGTGATGTCCCGCCGGACGTACAGGATACGGACGGCCCGTCCGTTCTCCCGCTGGAGGCACACCGCGATCAGCTGCTCCCAGCACTCCTTCCCGTTTCGGTCCACGTGACATTCATAGGTAAAGGTATCCTGCTCCGAAAGGAGCTCCGCGATGGAGCTGACGCTGAAGGTCTGCCGGAACTGTTCCTGCCCCTCCTCCTCGATGATGTCCTGGGCGTGGATGCTTATAATATCGTCGTAGGGGCCCTCCATGTCCAGGCTGCTGCTCAGCGGCCGGATGCCTGCCATGTAGGAGTAAGTATTGGCCTCCAGGTCCGCCGTAAGGTAACGGGAGGAGAAGAGCGTGTTCAGGCCGTCCAGCACATAGCCAAACTGCGTGTTCTGTTTTTCCAGCGTCTTCCGCCGCGCCCGGCTCCGCACCAGCAGGATAAGGATATAGGCGGCAAACAGGCTGATCAGAATGATCTGCAGGACCATGCCGGCGTGGTTGGCGTTTCGGATCATGGCCTGGGTCACGCTCTTGGGGAAGGTCTGGATCAGTCTGTACCCGCTGTTGGAGATGTGGAATACGCAGAGAATATCTGTCAGGCTGCCCGGCGCGCAGATAAAACTGGCATTTTCCCCCTCGCGCTGAAAGGCCGCCCAGACCATCTCCACGGTCTTCTCGTCAACACCTCCGGTTTCCCGCAGCATGTCGGGCAGGAGCCCATCATAGCTGCCATCGCCGGAGCTGGCAATAATGCTTCCGTCTCCGGCGCACAGAAAAGCGTCCGCCGGTTCGCCGAAATAGCTGGTGGTCAGCATGTCCCGGAGATAGTCCTCCGCAAAGTACAGACCAAGCAGCATTCCGATGATCTCCCCGTCGTACTCCACGGGGGCATAGAACACCGTCATTATCTGGCCGGTCTGCCTGGACTCCACCACCTCCAGCCCGCTCTCTCCCTGCATCCCCCGGATATAATAATTCCGGTCCCGGCTGTCGTTGGTCCGCCCATTAGAGGCCAGGTTAAGCCCTTCGGCATTGGTAAAGCGGATGGCATCAAACGCCGCGTTCTCTTCCATCCCCTTCAGCAGCCCGGCGGTGATCTCCGGCCGGTTCTGGCCGGTGCCCAGCAGATAGGCGTAGTTGCGGATCCGCAAAAGAGCGTTCGCGAACTCACTCTCGATCCTCTGGGAGGTCTGTCCGGCAGAATCCATGGCATAGTTCAGATTTTGGTTCTCAATCCGCTGGCTGTTGGCACTGGAATACCACTGGAACAGCAGACAGATCGCCACCAGCAGGACGCAGATATAAAACACATTTTGCCACGTTTTCCTCGGTGTACGCATAGAAATCTCCTCTGTTCATCATTCATGTCTCAGCTTTGATCAAATCGCGTATAGCTGGACGACCGGCGGCCTTGGTCGTGCCGCAGATCGGTTCTATGCCGCTGTTTTTTAATATTATACCAGAAAACAGAAAAAGCGCAATACGTCCTCCGCCCCGTCTACCAAATGTCTACCAAAAAAGCCCCGGAAGCCCTGCGCCGCAAAACTTCCGGGGCTTTCCATATTTTGGGGCGTCTACCAGATGTCTACCACTTTTACTTTTTGACGCTGAAAGCGCCCGGTTCCGGTGATTTTTCCCGGGTTTTGCAACTTTTTTAGCCCACGGCAGGGGTGTGACACGGCCGTGAAAAGGCGGAAAAGTCGAAAAATCTCGAAAATTTTGGTAGAAACAGAGAACTTTATTACAGAAATGTTAAATCTTCATGGTCTACCACGGATGTAACAAAGCTCCCTGCGGACACCAGAACCGGCCCCTCTCAGGCCGAAAAATTTTAAAGGAGGAAATCCGAATGAGAAACCTGAAGCGGGCTCTCAGCCTGGCTCTGGCCTCCGTCATGCTCCTGGGCATGATGGTCGTCGGCACCAGCGCCGCGAGCTACCCCGACGTTGACGACAACGACAATGTCGAGGCCATTGAGGTCCTGAACGCCGTCAAGGTCATGATCGGCGATCACGGCAGCTTCAATCCCGACAAGGCCGTGAACCGCCACGAGATGGCCGTCATCATGGCCAAACTGTACCTGGGCAGCGAGGAAGCTGACAACTACGTCGGCTCCCACCCCTTCACCGACGTGTACCCCTGGGCCGACAAGTACGTGGCCGCCTGCTATGAGAACGGCCTCGTCTCCGGCACCAGCGCCACCACCTACGGCGGCAATCAGCCCCTGACTGCCGTTCAGGCCGCGGCCATGATGCTGCGCGCCCTGGGCTACAAGGACCTGTCCAAGGGCGCCACCGACTGGCGCGCCCCTGTGACCGCCATGGCCAACCAGATCCGTCTGTTCTCCGGCGTGGCGTCCAACCCCAAGGAGCAGCTGACCCGTAACCAGGTGGCTCAGCTGGCCCTGAACACCCTCAAGTCCCCCGTGGTGGACCTGAAGGACGGCACCTTCAACATCTCTGACGGCAACGGCGCCGTCATCGTGACCGGCGGTTCCCGTGAGTACATCGTGCGTTCCAGCAACGAGGCTTATGCCCGCGCCATCAACAACACCGAGCGGGCCGGCACCTCCGCCTCCAGCGTCCAGGGCTACACCGTGGAGCTGGGCGAGCACCTGTACAACGGCGACCTGAAGCTGTACGACGACCGTACCGACGACTTTGGCCGCCCCGCCCGCGTGTGGGAGTATGACGGCAAGGATATCGGTTCCTATGCCAAGTATGAGCTGCTGCGCGCCGAGTACACCATCGGCGTCACCGGCCGCGAGCTGTATGAGCTGCTGGGCAAGTCCACCATCGAGAACAACGAGGTGGAGTACTACCTCAACGGCAAGACCGACACCACCATCGAGCCCAAAACCATGGTCAAGGCCAACACCAACACCTACAGCACCACCGGCAAGGGCGTGCTGACCCAGGTGTTCTTTGAAGCCGGAACCAGAGACGCGGATGGCGAGATCACCATCGTCTCCATCGACACCTTCCTGGCCAAGGCCACCGGAGATTACAACGAGAAGAAGGAATCCCTGAGCGTGGACATCTGGGCCAAGGATACCCTCGCCGCCGACGTGGGCTCTGACACCGAGATCAAGCTGGACGAGGTCGCCGCCATCGAGGGCATGAAGAAGGACGACAAGTTCCTGGTTCAGGTCGCCTGGGACGGCAAGAAGTTCGAGATCATCAATGTGATGAACGTGGAGTCCCTGTCTGACGTCAAGCTGAACAAGTATGCCGCCAACGACTATCTGGCCAACGCCAACGATCAGTACGACTACGCCAAGAGCGGCAAAATCGTCAACAATGCTGTAACCCCCACCTACTACAGCCTGAACGAGATCGCTGCCTACGGCACCAAGGCCCTGGTGGACTACACCTACGACCTGTATTTCGACCAGTACGGCTACCTTATCGGCAACGCCGTACACTCCGGTGAGAAGCACTATGTCTTCATCGCCGGCTATGACCTGGACGGCAGCCACCTGGCCACCGCCGAGGCCAAGGCCAGCGCCATCTTCCTGGACGGCACCATGAAGAACATCCAGGTCGCCGTGGGCGATACCAACGACAACATCAACGCCTACAACACCTCCACCGCGGGTGGCGGCGCTCAGAAGAAGTGGTATCCCGAGTTTGGCACCGGTATGTCCCAGTACAACGCCTGGTTCACTTACACCACCGACAGCAAGACCGACGTCTACACCCTGACCCCCGCGAAGAACTGGATGGACGTTGAGGCGGATAGTTCTAATGAGCTGAAGATCAACACCGCCAATATGCGCCTGACCCAGTTTGCCGGTCTGAAGGGCGCTACCTCCACTTCCGCCGGCGCTCTCGGCAACCGGGCCTACGGCAACGACGACTCCGTCTACATCACCGTGGAGACCGGCGCCGTCAGTAAGGGCAGTGGCCTGAAGGGCATCACCAAGATCACCGGCGTCTACACCGGCGTACAGAATGTGGACCTGAAAGTCTGGGCCACTGGCGGCAGTGGTACCCACAACGAGCTGGACGCCAAGACCAGTGACATCTTCAAGTCCACAAACATGGCTGGACACACCGCCGCCAACGACACCTGCAAGAACGGCTGGGTCAAGGATGACACCCAGGCTACCGCCGCCGCTGCGGATAACGACAAGGTCTCCGGCGTGTTCGCCGTGTACGACGATGATCTGTACATCATCGGCGCCGTTGTGGTTGGCGAGGACAACACCAACACCAACAACTACGCCTACGTCCTGAAGCAGATCAACAAGGAGTACATCGACGCCGACAACAACCACTACTGGGACTTCGAGGCTGTTGTGGACGGCAAGGTGGAGACCCTGACCGCCAAGATCAGCACCAGCAAATATGGCTCTTTCAGCACTACCTTCGGCAGCCTGTGCGGTGCCGGCAGCAACGGTCTGGCCAAGGTCACCTATGACAAGGACGGCTATGTCACCAAACTGGAGCAGATGCAGGACGATATCGCAGGCAACAGCGATGTTGCCGTGGTTTACGGCAACAAGGACTATACCGAGGAGATTAATCCCGACGATCAGAAGGTGTATTCCGTGCAGTATCAGGCCACCGCGGCTGATGTCAATTATGCTAAGGAGCCTCTGACGGCCAGCTTCACTCAGATCGGCCGCTCCCTGTACAACGCCACCGCCGCCGAGGACGGCAGCTTCGACGCCGGTCTGCCTCTGGCCACTGGCGCGCCCGTGATCGTGGCCCGTCAGAATAACTACTCCAGCGGCAGCACTAAGATCGTCTATGACGATTACTCCACCATCGAGCAGGCCCTGAACGCTCTGGACACCCACAAGACCTCCTTCAAGGGCTGGGTCTCCGCCGTTCTGGACAACACTGGCGCTGCCAAGTTCATCGTCATCAACGACGCGACCCCCTACACCATCACCGACGACGACGGACCTGCTGGCGGCGGCGCTGTCAGCGGCATGGAACTGGTCGAGTTGACACTGGGTACACCTAGCCCCGCCAATGACACGCTCTGGAGCAATGTGATCAAGTCTATGGAGAACGGCCTGTATCAGTCCGACTACCGGAAGAGCACCTGGGCTGCCACTGTTGATCCTGCGGACGTTCTGCTGGTCAAGTTCGTTGCGGCTGGCACCAGCGCAACTCTGACCATTCGGGACGAGGATGGCAAGCTCTGGTATGCTGAGACACAGACTGTCGTTAAGGACACCCCGTATTTCATCTCTGTTCACATTGCCAACGGCGTCGGCCACTATGACGCCAACGCCAGCGGCAAGCTGGTCACCGACGGTGCGCTGCCTCAGGGCACTTACAAGGTCTCTGTTACCGGTATTGCGGATACATGGACCTTCACCGTTCGCTGATCCAGTCTCTCACAGTGACATTTAGCAAACACATAAGGACCTCCCGGGCAAAAGCCCGGGAGGCTCTTTTTGTCAGCTCACCTTCAGGAAGGCGATGACGTGGTAGGTGCCGCCCTTATTGTTGTACTGGTAATTTGCGCCGTAGGGGTTATGCCAGGAAACACTGTTTTCCCTCCATGTGGGGTGGAAGCCTCCGGCTTCCGTGTTGGTGGGCATGGTCAGACCGCAATTTCGGAACAGAAAGCCCATGTTGTAGCTGCCGCCGCCGACAAAGATCAGCATGGGCGGCGCGTCAAAGGTGAGCGTGTTGGGGTGATCCGGGCCATATTCTCCCGTACCCACATAGGTGGTGTACACGATCTGGCAGTTGCCTTTCTTTTGCAGGGCGGCAGTCAGCACCGCGTCCGCCGCCGCCAGCGCGTCGGCGTCGGCTTTCAGGGCGGCGTCGATCTTGGCGTTGTCCGCGTTGAAATCGTCCATCAGGACGCGGTCGTCCCTCGACCACTGGCTGAGCTGGTAGTTGGGTGTTTGATTACTTGGCATGTTCATGCCTCCTTTCACCAATGGAGGAGAAAGGGGAAAAATTGCACGTTTCCATACATTTATTGGCAATGAGGGCGCACTGCGCCCTTTTTCAGGCAAAAACCGGCCCCGTCTCCCAACCTGGAGGCGGGGCCGGCCGTATTATTTCGCCGCTGTTTCTTCTGCTTCTTTCTGCGCCCTGGCCGCGGCGGCCTTCTTTTTCCTCCGGCTCACAGCGAGGCCCAGCAGGAGCGCCGCCAGCGCGGCCGCGCCCCCGGCCACTGCCGGGACCAGCCAGGGGACTCCCCCCTGGGGCTGGATGCAGAAGGTGCCCTGCGTGCCCTCCATCGTCAGCATCAGGTACTGCCCATTCAGGGTGCTCTCCACCTGCCGCCACTGGCCGTCCCGGTACTGCCACACCTGGGCCTTACCGCCGGGGCTCAGCAGCCGCAGGGGGACGGGATCCGCCGCGCCCAGCTCGGTCCCGGTGAGGGAGACCTCCCAGACCGCCGCCTCCGCGCTGGCCCCTTCAGGCGGAGCCTGGCCGCTTTCTGTCACATGGAGGACGGCCTCCTGAGTAAACCGCCCCTCCGCCAAGGCTAGAGACAGCTTCCCGGACAGCTCCTGGCTGGCCGCCACGGTCACCCATGGGGCGTACACCGCCTCCACCGTGACGTCCGACTTGAGGCCGGAGACGTCAAACTCGGGCCACAGGCCGTAGCTGCCCTCCTGCTCCGGCACCGGCGGGAGCTGCACCCCGGACAGGTCCTCCCCATAGAGGAAGGGGATCTGGGCCACGACCTCCCCCTCCGCCCGCAGGGTGAGGGTGAAGGCGGTGAATTCCGGCGGCACGCCGGGCAGCTGAGACAGCTCCTCAAAGGGGACGGGCTCCGCCCGGCCGGCGTAGCTGACGCCGTCCACCCCGGCCAGGCCGGTGTCCACAAAGCGGTTGCCCCGGAGGGAGCCGTTGGTCTCCACTCCCCCAGCGACGGCCCCCAGGCACTCCGAACCCCCGGTGACGGTGGCGATGGACCAGCAGTCCAGCAGGCGGCTGCCCCAGCCGGCGATCCCGCCCACATAGTCCTGTCCAGACAGGGTGCTCTTGGCGTAGCAGCTCCGCACGGCGGCGTCTGCCCAGCCGGCGATGCCGCCTGCGTAGTTCCCGGCGGCGCTGGAGACCGGGCCGTAGTTCTGGCAGCCCAGCGCGGTGCCCAAGTCCATCCGGCCGGCGATTCCGCCCACGCAGTCCTTTTTGGCGGCCACGCCGCCGCAGTTCACGCAGTCCTGCAGCACCGCCTTGGTCTCGTAGGTGGCGCCCAGAGAGAAGAGGTCCGCCCTGTCGTCCTCCGGGTCCAGGTCCAGCTCCACGGACACGGCTCCCGCCACGCCGCCCACGTTTCGGTCGCCCTCCACGGCGCCTGTGTTGCGGCAGTCGGCCACCTTGCCCTCCCGGGTGGCGGCGATATCCTCCTCCGAGGTGTCCTGAATGATACTCTCGATCCCCCCGTCCACGTCGTCCTGGAAGTCGGACAGGGCGTTCAGCAGCAGGGTGAAAATCACATGGAACTGGCGGTTGATGGCCCGCAGGCTCCCCGTCAGGGTGTCGTTTCCGCTCTGGAGGACGTCGTTCAGCCCCTCCATCTCCTTCGACAGGCCAGCCAGCGCGTCGAACAGGCCGTCGCTGGCCTGACGGGCCTCGTCCCCCAGAGGGGCGAATTCCGCTGGCCCCTTCCGGGTCAGATCGTCCACCGCGTCTCCGATGGCGGCAAAGGCCCGGTCCATCAGCTTCCCGATGGCGGCCGCCGTGTCAGACACGTCCCGGAACCGGTCCAGCGCGTCTCCCAGCTGGCTGGCCAGGGGGCCGGAGCGGTCCAGCGCCCGCTGGATCTGGGTGAGAGCGCTGTCCAGGTCCTCCCCGGCCTCCCGCAGCGCGTCGAAGGCCCGGTTCAGCTCCCTCCGGGCCCGGTCCAGGTCGTCCGGATCGGGCGAGGCGGGCAGGCCGGAGACCATCTTGGCCAGGGCGTCCGCCGCCTCCCGCAGCCCTGCCGCCGCGGCGTCCAGCTCCTTCCGGCCCCGTTTCAGGTCGCTCACCGCGGCGCGCAGACCGGCGATGGCCCGGTTGCCGGTGTCCACCGCGCCGCCCAGGCTGTCCAGAGCCTCTCCCAGGTCTTCAGACAACTGTTCCAGCCGCTCCCCCGCGTCGGACAGGTCGTCCAGGGCGGGGGACATCTTATCCAGCGCGTTGGTGATGTCGGCGATCAGGGTGTTGACGGTGCCCACCGTCTCGTCGGTGAAGTCCGTCACCCGGTCCAGCAGCCGCTTGGAGTTGTCCCGGGCGCTGTCGGTATAGCCGCCCATGGCCTCCAGCCGGGCGGAGACGTCGTCTCCGGTACGCTGGGCGTTGTCCAGCGCCCGGTCGATCAGGCGGTCCAGCGTGTCCAGCTCCTGGCGCAGCTGCTCCAAGGTATCCCGGCCGGGATCTACCACCAGCCAGGGCTCCGCCTGGCCCACGATGCCCCCTACATCCTTGCGGCCGTACACGGCGCCGGTATTGACACAGCCCGCCAGATAGCCGTCCTGCCGGCCGGCGATGCCGCCGGTGTTGTAGCCCACGTGGGGATAGCCCACCGTCCCCCGGTTGGTGCAGCCCTGGATCACTCCACTGGAGCGGCCGGCGATGCCGCCGGTGTCAGAGCAGCTACTGAGCAGGTGGTAGGCCTCGTCATCGGCGGCGGCCCGCTCCTCCAGGGCGGCCCCGGCGTCCGCGTCCAGCAGGTCCACCGGGGTCTCGGTCCGGGTGAGATTCACCCCGGCGCTGTTCTCGCATTTGAGCAGCAGGCCCAGGTTGCGCCCGGCGATGCCGCCGGTGGCGCTCTCACCGCTGACAAGACCCCTGGCGGTACAGCTGACGATCTGCCCGCTCTCGCTGTTGCGGCCGGCAATACCGCCCACCAGGCTCTCCCCCTGGACCGTGCCCTGGAAGACACAGTGTTCCAGTGTGCCGGCGTTGTCGCCCACGATCCCGCCCACGGTGGAGCGGGTGCCCTCGGGGGCCACCGTCCCCTTGACGGTCAGGTCCCGCACCACCCCGCCGGGCTGCACATAGCGGAACAGCCCCTGGGTGGAGCCGGGAGTGGTGAGATTCACGCCGGAGATGGTGTGTCCCCGGCCCTCAAAGGTCCCGCCGAAGGTGGGGATGGGAACGAACTCCTCCCCCTCCAGGTCCAGGTCGGCGGCGAGGATGACGGTTTTCCCCCGGGACCAGGTGTCCAGGGCGCAGTTTTTTGAAAATGCCCGAAGGTCTTCCGCTGTGCGGATGGCGACGGCATCTCCCTCCGGACTGGCCGCCCTTATGGGCAGGACAAAGGACGCGATCAGCCACCAGGCCAGCAGAAGGGCCAGCAGCCGGCTGTTGAAGCGCTTATTCATGGGATGCGCCCTCCTTTCCGGCGGTGAGGGCAGCCGGCGGCGGCCCCTCCTCGGGCCGGATATCTCCGGCCGCTACCGACGCGTTGATGGTGCCGTGGAGCAGGCCGCTGAAGTCGGCGTCCACCATGCCGGAGACATAGCCCCGGACGTGGCCGTCCACCCGCAGGGTGCCGGTATGGCTCTGGATGGGCAGCCGGGCCTTGAGGGTGAAGGCGGTCTTCTCGATGATGATGTCCCCCAGCAGCAGGATCTGGGGCAGGATGCCCATGACCAGGAAGATGGAGATGAGGGTGCCCCGGCCCAGACACACGCCGATGGAGGCGATGGCCGGGTTGGAGGACAAAAAGCCGATGAGGATGCCGGCGGAGGCCAGGATGGTGCCCGAGGTGACGATGGTGGGGAAGGCCTCGTTCAGCGACTCGATCACCGCGTCCTTCAGGGGCATGGTCTGCTTCAGCTCCACGTACCGGTTGGCGATGACAATGGCGTAGTCGATGTTGGCCCCCATCTGGATAGAGCTGACCACCAGATAGCTGAGGAAGAACAGCGGCTCGTTCTGTAAGTAGGGGAAGGAGAAGTTGATCCATACGCTGCCCTGAATCACCAGGATCAGCAGGATAGGCAGTCCGGAGGACTGGAAGGTGAACACCAGCACCAGCACCACGAACACAATGGTGAGGATTCCGATAAGCAGGTTGTCGTTGCCGAAGGAGGTGGACAGATCGAAGTCGCTGGTGGAGTTGCCCACCAGGAAGGAATTTTCCGGGTAGTACCGGCCTACTACGGTGTGGAGGGTATCCAGAAAATCGAAAGTCTCCCCGCTCTCCTCGGGCAGGTTGAGCTGGAGGACCATACGGCTGTAGTTCTCCCCCTTGAGCTGGAGCTGGGCGTCGGTGAGCTGCTCGTGGAGGTCCTCAATGGTCTCGGTCATGTCCTCGTCCAGGGTGACGTAGCCCTCCTCCATCATGTCATAGACATACAGGAACATGTCGATGAGGGGGACGCCGTAGCTGTCCACTCCGGAGACCACCTGGCCGTAGCTCTCCTGGTCCACGGCGTAGGCGGAATACAGCAGCCGGGCCACCTCAATGTCCAGGTCGGTCATCTCGGCGAACTGCCGGGGGGTGAGCCTGTCGGTGAGGACATAGCCGTCCATGGCGTCCACGTTGGCCAGACCCAGCACGGTATCCGTCTCGTCCATCTTCTCCAGCTCCCGGAGCAGCTTCCCCTCCTTCTCATAGTCCCCCTGGGGGACCAGCACCGCCAGGGTGTTCACCCGGCCGAAGGCGTCGTTCACCCGCTGCTGGGCGATCTGGGCGTCGTTCTTCCGAATGGTGGTCAGGTCGGTCTGGCCGTAGGCGTAGGGGCAGCGGTTGGCGAAGATGAAGCCACCGATGAGCAACACCACGAACAGCGGGGGCATGATGAACCGGGTTTTGACCGCCAGCCGGCCCCAGGCAGTGATTCTGGGCACGAAACTGCGGTGGTGGGTGCGGTCGATGAGGCTGCTGAAGCTGAGCAGCAGTCCGGGCATCAGGGTAAACACGGCCAGCAGGCTGAGGATGATGGCCTTCATCAGCACCAGCCCCAGGTCGTAGCCGATCCTGAACTGCATGAAGCACATGGCTCCCAGGCCGGAGAGGGTGGTCATGGAGGAG
The DNA here is from genome assembly GCA_947649625.1 of uncultured Bacillota bacterium. Lineage (GTDB taxonomy): Bacteria > Bacillota > Clostridia > Oscillospirales > Oscillospiraceae > Lawsonibacter. The sequence goes on from CANSSJ010000026.1 coordinate 21,578, forward strand.
CCGGAGATCTCCGGGATGGCCTTGCTCAGGGCGGCCACCACCGCCTCCCGGGCCTCCAGCCGCTCCCGCTCCTCGGTGTACCGGTGGCACAGGATGATGGCGTAGTCGATGGCCAGAGCCAGCTGGAGCACCACCGCCACCGAGTCGGAGACGAAGGAAATCTCCCCGAATATAAAGTTGGTGCCCTTGTTCATCAGGGCGGCCATGCCGAAGGTCATGAGCAGCACGGGGATCTCCATATAGGTGTGGGAGGTGAAGAGCAGCACCAGCAGGATGATGACCAGGGCGATGACCATGACCACCTGCATCTCCGCCGCCAGGCTGTCTGAGGCGGAGTCGCCGGTGTCGCCGGTCACATAGACGTCGTATCCCTCCAGCAGGGCCTTGACCCCCTCCAGTCCCTTCAGGCTCTCCGGGGCGTCGGCGGTGCCGTCGTAGGTGACGGACAGCAGGGCGGAGCCGCTGACATAGTGTTCCTCCGTGCCGTCGAACTCCACCGATTTCACCCCGGGAATGGCCCGGGCCTGTTCCGCCAGCCGGTCGGCCTGGGCGTAGGAGATGTTGTCCACCATAATGCGGCTGGTGCCGAAGGTGACAAACTCCTCGTCCATGATGGTCAGGCCCTGCCGGGTCTCGGTGGTGCCGGGGAGGTAGCTGGTCAGATCGTCATTCACCGCGACCCACCCGCCGGAAAAGACGCAGAAGATGGCGACCCCGATGTAGAGCAGATAAAATGCTTTCCGCTTGTCCACGATAAAGGCCGCCACACGCTCCATTGGGCTTTGCTTGTCAGAGGCTTCCGCCGTGGTCTTACTCAAGCAGAACACTCCTTTCCATAATTTATAATAAATCATCATACACGTTTTCCCCCCAAAAAGCAAGACGCCTCAGAGCAATTGCGCGCCGGCGGGGACGCCGGGTTTCCACGTTCCTGTTGAAATTTCAGCTGCGCAATGATAAAGTAGGGTAGACCCATCCGTGCCCCATCGGTATCTCTATCGGGGAAGTGCCCGCAGTATTCATATCAAACATCGGAAAGGACGGTCCTTATGAAACGATCTGAGATCAACGCAGCCCTGAAGGAGCTGGAGGCCATGTGTGCCCAATACCGCTTCGCCCTGCCCCCCTTCTGCCATTTCACCCCGGAGCAGTGGCAGGAGCTGGGCCACGAATACGACGAGGTCCGGGACTGTATGCTGGGCTGGGACATCACCGACTATGGCAAGGGGGATTTTGACCGCTTCGGGTTCTCCCTCATCACCATCCGCAACGGCAGCCGGGCCATGGCCGACAAATACCCCAAGGTCTACGCCGAGAAGCTGCTCTACCTGAAGGAGGGTCAGTACGCCCCCAACCACTTCCACTGGTACAAGACGGAGGACATCATCAACCGGGGGGGCGGCAATGTGCTCATCCGGGTGTACAACTCCCTGCCCAACGAGGAGATCGATTACCAGTCGGACGTCACCGTCCACACCGACGGGCGGACCTACACCGTCCCCGCGGGAACCCAGGTGCGGCTCACCCCCGGGGAGAGCATCCACATCCAGCAGCGGCTGTACCACGACTTCTCGGTGGAGGAGGGGACTGGCCCCGTTCTGCTGGGGGAGGTAAGCCAGTGCAACGACGACAACACGGACAACCGCTTCAATCCGCCCGTGGGCCGCTTCCCCGCCATTGAGGAGGACGAGCCGCCCTACCGCCTGCTGTGCAACGAGTACCCGCCTGCAAAATAAGACCAGCCGCCGCGCCGGAAACGGCGCCCGGCCCCTTGAATTCCTATCAACCTCGCGGTATAATAGGAAAAATAGGGGGCGATTATGATGATGATTTCCACAAAGGGCCGGTATGCCCTGCGGTTCCTGGTAGATATCGCGGAGCATCAGGGGGACGGTTTTGTCCCGCTGAAGGATGTGGCCGCCCGTCAGGAGATCTCGGAAAAGTACCTGGAGATCGTGGTGAAGGAGCTGGTAAGGGGCGGCCTGCTCACCGCCCTGCGGGGCAGGGGCGGCGGATACCGGCTGAGCAGAGCGCCGGAGGAGTACGGGGCGAAGTCCATTATTGAGCTGATGGAGGGACCGCTGGTCCCGGTGGCCTGTCTGGAGCCGGGGCGGGGGGCCTGCCCCCGGAGCGGGGATTGCAGGACACTCCCGCTCTGGCAGGGATTAGATGAGGTGATCTCCGACTACCTGGCTCGGTTCACCCTGCGGGACCTGTGCGGCGAAACGCCGCGTCCGGCCCCGCTCCGTGCGAAAAAATATGATTGACAATCTGTGCCCCATGATCTAATATGTAGGGCAGAAGGCAGAGAGGTCTTTGGAACGATCCAGGGACCTCCCTGCCTTTTTTCGCCGGAACAAAAAATATCATCGTGTACATACGGAGGTACTGTTATGAGTGTCCATGAAGAATGCGGCGTCTTTGGCGTGATCAGCCCCCAGCCCGGAGACGTGGGCCGGCTGGCCTACTATGGCCTGTATGCCCTCCAGCACCGGGGCCAGGAGAGCTGCGGCATTGTCGTCAACGACGATGGGGTGTTCGCCTCTCACAAGGACCTGGGGCTGGTGGGAAAGGTGTTCGACCGCGGGGCGCTGGACCGGCTGCCTCAAGGGACTATGGCGGTGGGCCACACCCGATACGGCACCACCGGGGCCTCCAACCGGAGCAACTGCCAGCCCATTGAGGTCAACCACCAGAAGGGCCGCATGGCCCTTGCCCACAACGGCAACCTGAGCAACGCCGCCCGGCTCCGGGACGAGCTGGAGCTGTCGGGGGCCATCTTCCACACCACCAGCGACACCGAAATCATCGCCTATATCGTCACCAAGGAGCGCCTGGCCGCCCCTTCCATCGAGGACGCGCTCAGCGCGGCGATGACAAAACTGGAGGGCTCCTACTCCCTGGTGCTCATGTCTCCCCAGAAGCTGATCTGCGCCCGGGACCCCCGGGGCTTCCGCCCCCTGTGCTATGGAAGGACAGAGGACGGGAGCTATGTGGCCGCCTCCGAGAGCTGCGCCCTGGCCGCCGTGGGAGCGGAGTTTATCCGGGACCTGGAGCCGGGAGAGATCCTGGTGCTCTCCAAAGACGGTGTTGTTTCCCGCCGGGAGCACTGCGGAACTGCCGAGCCCGCTCCCTGTATCTTCGAGTACATCTACTTCGCCCGCCCGGACTCTGTCATCGACGGGGTATCTGTCCACGCCGCCCGCCTGCGGGCCGGGGAGATTCTGGCAAAAACCCACCCGGTCCAGGCGGACGTGGTGGTGGGGGTGCCCGACTCCGGCCTGGACGCCGCCCTGGGCTACAGCCGGGCCTCCGGCATCCCCTACGGCATTGGCCTCATTAAAAACAAATACATCGGCCGCACCTTCATCGCCCCCGGCCAGGACCACCGGCTGGACCAGGTGCGGATCAAGCTGAGCGCCGTCCGGGACAGCGTGGCGGGCAAGCGGGTGGTGCTGGTGGACGACTCCATCGTCCGGGGGACCACCAGCGGCCGCATCGTCAGCCTGCTGTGGGAGGCGGGAGCCAGCGAGATCCACTTCCGGGTGTCCGCTCCCCCGTTCTTAAACCCCTGTTACTACGGGACGGATATCGACTCCCGGGAAAATCTCATCGCCTGCCATCACAGCGTGGAGGAGATCGCCCGGATCATCGGGGCGGACTCGCTGGGCTACCTGCCGGTGGAACAGCTGGGGGCGCTGATCGGGCGAGAGCATTACTGCGGCGCCTGTTTTACCGGCCGCTATCCTACGCCAGTTCCCGCCGATACCCGGAAGGACCGCTTCGAGCAAAAGCTGTCGGAGCGGGTCCAGCGGGAGACGCTCCTGTAGTATTCCTTCAAAAAACCCTTTTCCGTATGATACGCCCCCGCGTCAGCGACGCGGGGGCGTATCACGACAGGCTGTTATTCCACTGTCACACTCTTGGCCAGATTCCGGGGCTTGTCGATGTCACAGCCCCGCATCAGGGCCACATAGTAGGCGAAGAGCTGGAGAGGGACCACCCCCAGGGTGGGGAGGAGCAGGTCGTGGATGTCCGGGATGGTCATGACCGCGTCGGCGGTGCGGGCCATCTCCTCCCGGTGGGACTCCGTTGTGAGGGCCAGCACGTCGGCCCCCCGGGACTTCACCTCCACCACGTTGCTCATGGCCTTGGCGAACAGCCGGCTGCAGGCGCTCAGGGCCACCACCAGAGTGCCGTCCTCGATGAGGCTGATGGTGCCGTGCTTCAGCTCCCCGGAGGCGTAGGCCTCCGAGTGGATGTAGCTGATCTCCTTCAGCTTCAGCGAGCCCTCCAGTCCCAGGGCGTAATCCAGGTTGCGGCCGATGAAGAAGATGGAGTTATGGTTGAAATATTTTGAGGCGAAGTACTGGATGTTCTCCCGGCGGGCCAGCACCTGCTCCATTTTTCCGGGCAACTCCTGGAAGGCGGACAGCATTTCCCGGCAGTCCCTCTCCGGAACGGTCCCCAGCCGCTTTCCCAGCCACAGGGCCAGCAGGGACAGCAGGGCCAGCTGGGTGGTGTAGGCCTTGGTGGTGGCCACGGCGATCTCCGGGCCCGCCCAGGTGTACAGCACCTGATCCGACTCCCGGGCGATGGAGGAGCCCACCACGTTGACAATGGACAGGATATGTCCCCCCAGCCGCCGGGCCTCCCGGAGGGCGGCCATGGTGTCCAGGGTCTCGCCCGACTGACTGATGACGATGACCAGGGTGTGCTCGTCCACGATGGGGTCCATGTACCGGAACTCGGAGCCCAGGGTCACCTCCACCGGGATGCGGGTGAGCCGCTCCAGGTGGTATTTGCCCACCACGCCCACGTGGTAGCTGGAGCCGCAGGCCACGATGCAGATGCGGCGCATGGATTTGATGTGCTCCTCGCTGAGGGCGAAATCCTCAAAGACGATCTCACCCTCCCGGATACGGGGGGAGAGGCACCGGCGCAGGGCCTCGGGCTGCTCCATGATCTCCTTGAACA
>CANSSJ010000027.1 GCA_947649625.1 uncultured Bacillota bacterium
CCAGCAGGCGGATGGAGGCCAGGGGGGTTTTCAGCTCGTGGCTGGCGTCGGAGACGAAGCGGCGGCGGACCTCCTCGGTGGTCTGGAGGCGGTCGGTGAGCTGGTTGAATTCCCCGGCCAGCTGGGCCATCTCGTCCCGGCCCACCGGCTGGAGCCGGTGGCCGTACTCCCCCTCGCCCACGATGCGGATGGCCCGCAGCAGGGCGGCGATGCGGGAGGTGAGCAGCTTGGAGAAGAAGGTGGACATGACCACAGTGACCGCCGCGATGACCAGGGAGATGGTGCGCAGGTTCTGCTGCAAGCTGTACAGCAGCTCCCCCTGCACCTCGTCCACCTCCAGGATGTAGATGGACCCGATGACCATGCCCCGGTAGACAATGGGCATGGCGGCGGTGGAGATGAATTTCCGGTCGGCGTACCGGGAGTAGGACACGTCGCTGCCCCGCAGGGCGGACACCACCTCCTGATACAGGGCGTAGCGGTACTCCGGCGGGGACTCCTCCTGGGAGGAGGGCTCTTCCTCCTGGGGCTGCCGGGTGCTGTCATAGAGGATCAGCCCTGCCGGGTCGGTGACCAGGATGCGGGTCAGCCCCATGCTGTCCAGCATATTCATCACCCGGGCCACCTGGTCGGCGGAGAGAGACTCCAGCTCCATAAGGGCGGAGGCCATCACCGCTGTCTGACTCTTCAGCGAGTCCCGCTTGGAGGTGAACAGCAGATCCTGGGAGGCCAGCACCGGATAGGTGTTCAGCAGCACCAGCACCACCGCGAAGATGACTAGGTAGCTCATGGCGTATTTCACCTGGAGGGAGGCGAAAAAGGGGACTTTGTTCTTTTTATTCGTGGCACACGCCTCCTCTCGTAGGGCGCGACGACCCCGGCGCGCCGTCATCCGGAAAACGGCGGGCCGAGTCGTCCCGCCCTACACATGGCATTTTATCACACCTTTGCCAGATAGTACCCCACACCCCACTTGGTGCGGATGAATTCCGGGTTGGCGGGGTCCAGCTCCAGTTTCTCCCGCAGGCGGCGGACGTGGACGTCCACCGTGCGGTAGTCGCCGATATACTCATAGCCCCACACCACGTTGAGCAGATTTTCCCGGCTGTACACCCGGCCCGGGTTGCGCAGCAGCAGCTCCATCAGGTCGAACTCCTTGGCGGTGAGCTCCACCGGCGTGCCGTCCCGCCAGGCCGCCCGGGCGGCCGTGTCCAGCCTGATGTGCCCGGCCTCCAGGGTGGCCCCGGCCTTTTTCTGCTCCGCCGCGCCGGACCGGCGCAGCAGGGCCCGGACCCGGGCCTTCAGCTCCAGGATGTTGAAGGGCTTGGTGATATAGTCGTCGGCGCCGCACTCAAAACCCATGATCTTGTCGGTGTCCTCCCCCTTGGCCGTCAGCATGATGATGGGGACGTTGGAGAACTCCCGGATGCGCATACAGGCCTGGAGCCCGTCGATCTTGGGCATCATCAGGTCCAGCAGGATCAGGTCAAAGCCGCCCTCCCGGGCCAGATCCACTGCCTGCTCGCCGTCGCAGCCCACCTCCACCTGATAGCCCTCGTGCTCCAGGTTGAATTTAATGCCCTTTACCAGCACCTGTTCGTCGTCTACCACTAAGATTTTTGCCATATCTTTGCTCCTGTTCATAATTGATAGCCTTGTAGGGGCCGCCGCCTTCGGCGGCCCGCTTTTGCGGCCAAGCAGCGGGGCGGCGAGGGCGCCGCCCCCTACCCCGCGGCCGCATACTCCCGCAGGTTTTCCAAAATTGCCGGGCCGATCCCGGACACATTGGTCAGCTCGTCCACTGACTGGAAGAGACCGTGCTCCTCCCGCCAGGCGATGATATCCCGGGCCCGTTTTTCCCCGATGCCTGGCAGACGCTGAAGGTCGTAGGCATCCGCTGTGTTCACGTTGATCACCTCGCCGGGGAGGAGGCTGTCGGGGCGGGGATCCTCCTGCGGCTCCGAAGCGTCGGAGGAGAGGTACTCCGCCGGCGGCCGCCGGGCGGTGGACACCTGCCAGGGCTCCGGCGCGGTGGTCCGGGCCAGATACCAGGTGCCGCAGATCAGGAAGAAGGCGGCCGTCAGGGCCAGGACTGCCAGTCCAAATCTGGATTTTCCTTCCATGATCTGCTTCCCCCTTGCGGTTTTGGCCGCTTTTTGTTATAATCGGGACAGTCGGTATCATACCATAAATTTAAGGAGTTCTTAATTGCCTTTTTTCTCTGTGTGCGATACACTGAGGAATACGAACTTCATTATAACATACATACGGAGATTTTCCTATGAAAAAATATCGTTTTCTTTCTCTGTTTCTTCTGTTCACCCTGCTGCTGTCCCTGACGCCCGCCTCCGCCGCCGTGTCGGGGCAGGAGGACCTGAACCTGTTCTGCACCCACGCTGTGCTGCTGGACGCCAACCACGGTGAGGTCCTTTACGACATGAAAGCCTATGAGAAGGCGTATCCCGCCAGCATCACCAAGGTCATGACCGCCCTGCTGGTGCTGGAGGCCATCGAGTACGGCCAGCTCTCGCTGAATACCCCTGTCGCCGCCGGGGAGACCCGGATGCAGGGGGTGACCCCCACCTACACCAATGCCGGACTGAAACAGGGGGAGGTGCTTACCGTGGAGGAGCTGCTGTACTGCGCCCTTCTGCCCTCCTACGCCGACGCCTGCAACGTGCTGGCCGTGGCGGTGGACGGCTCCATCGAGGACTTTGTGGACCACATGAACCGGAAGGCCGCTGAGCTGGGCTGTCAGAACACCCACTTCACCAACACGATCGGCCTTCAGAACGAGAACCACTACTCCACCGCCTACGATCTGGCGCTCATCCTGAAAGCTGCCCTGGAGTATGACACCTTCCGCACCATGATAAAGACGGCCCAGCACACCGTACCCGCCACCAATATGTCCAAGGAACGGTTTTTTTACAACACCAACGCCCTGATCTCCAACATGTATTACTCCGGCTATGTCTATGACAAGTGCATCGGCGGCAAGACGGGCACCACTGACGAGGCCGGCCGGTGTCTGGCTGCCGCCGCCGAGGACGGGGACGAGCTGCTCATCTCCGTGGTGCTGGGCTCAGGCCCTATGGAGGTCCCCGGCGACACCGAGCTGCGCCAGGGCCAGTTCCGGGAGAGCAAGCGGCTGCTGGAGTACGGGTTCAGCAATTTCCACCGGGTGACCATCACCCGGGGGGACGCGCCGGTGGAGACGGTGAAGGTCACCATGTCCCGGCAGGCCGACGAGGTCAACGTGAAGCCCCAGGGCTCCATTACCAAGACCCTGCCCAAGGACATGGACCTGGACGACATCGAGACCGATATCCGCCTCTTCGCCAAAGAGGTGGAGGCCCCGGTGGAGGCGGGAGAGGTGATGGGCGTGATGACCCTGTCCTACAACGGCGAGGTCTACGGCAAGCTGGACCTGGTGGCCGTCACCTCGGTGGAGCGGTCCGAGCTGCTGTATAAGAAGCAGCAGTTTTTCGAGTTCTTCCAGACCACCGGCGTCAAGATCATCATTGCCGCCGCGGCCGTCGTATTCGTCCTTGTCGCCCTGCGGCTGCTGGTATTCCGCAAGCGCCGCCGCCCCGTCGGAGCGGGACGGCGCGTCCAAGGCCGGGGGAACTATCAGGGGACCAGAAGGCGGTAAAAATATTAAGCCGGTGCGGAGGTATCTCCGCACCGCTTTTCATTTGTTATTGAATGGGATTTTTTCTGTTTGTCAGACCCACCAGATAGTCCACGCTGGTATGATAAAACTGCGCCAACTTTACCGCCGCTAATAGAGGCAGGTCCCGCTCTCCCCGCTCATACTTGGAATAGAGGGACTGGTCACACATCAGATATTCTGCCACTTCTCTTTGCGTCAAATCAGCATCTTCTCGTAAATCCCGGATTCGCAATCTCATCCTTATCACCGGGAATAGTATATCTCAGGACGATTTGTCCTATTGACTTTTTGGACTATTTGTCCTAAACTATCCTTGATACTGAGTTGAAATCAACGGAAAGGGATGATCGCAATGGAGCTGAATTATTTCAAAGACAAGCTGTTTGACGTGCTGAATGAGACTGACGAGCTGGATATCGCCGACCTGAACCTGGAGGACCGAAAAGATTTGCTTACCGTCACCATGTCGGACGGCAGCGTATTTGAGATCATGTGTCAAACAGTAGCACAATAAACAAAATCCCTCCCCCGCCGCGCGGACGGGGGAGGAAAAATTTTACTTCAATTCCGGATGATACTGGGGGCAGGTGCACTTCTTCCACTTCAACCCTGAGCCGCAGGGGCAGGGGTCGTTGCGGCCGATTTTGACCACCTTGCGGACGGGCTGCCTGCGGACGGTGCCGTCTCCGGCGCCGCTCTCGCCGGTGACCTTGGCCACCCGCTCCCGCTTGACCTCCTCGTTCTGGCGCAGGCGGACCAGGAACAGCCGGCGCAGGGTCTCCTCCTGAATGGCGGCCACCATGTTCTCAAACATCTCGTAGCCTTCCTCTTTATAGGCCACCACGGGGTCGTTCTGGGCGTAGGCCCGCAGGCCGATGCCCTGGCGCAGCTCGGTCATGGCGTCGATGTGGTCCATCCAGTACTCGTCCACTACCCGGAGCATGATGACCCGCTCCAGCTCCCGCATGAGGGGAGGGGTGATCTCCTTCTCCTTGCGGGCATAGGCCTCCGTGGCCCTGTCCAGCACCAGCTGGGTCAATCCCTCGGCGTCATAGCCGGCCAGCTCGCTGTCGGACAGGTTCAAATCGGCGGGGGAGAGGAACATGGAGCGGAAGTGGGAGATGGACTCCTGGAAAGACTCGGCGTCCATATGCTTCTGCTCGCCCATGTGGCCGGTGACGGCGTTTTCCACCATGGTGCGCAGCATGTTCTGGATGGAATTTTGCAGGTCCTCACCGTCCAGCACCTGCTTGCGCTGCTTGTAGATGATCTCGCGCTGGGTATTCATCACGTCGTCGTACTGGAGCACGTTTTTCCGGGTCTGGAAGTTCCGGGACTCCACCTGCTTCTGGGCGTTCTCAATGGCCCCGGACAGCATCTTGGCGTCGATGGGGGTATCCTCATCCACGCCCAGCTTCTCCATCAGGTTGTACACCCGCTCGGAGCCGAACAGACGCATGATGTCGTCCTCCAGGGAGAGGAAGAACCGGGTCTCGCCCGGGTCGCCCTGACGGCCGGCGCGGCCCCGCAGCTGGTTGTCGATACGCCTGGACTCGTGGCGCTCGGTGCCCAGGATGAACAGGCCGCCCGCTGCCCGGACCCGGTCCGCCTCCTCCTGGATCTCCGCCTTGTACTTGGCCTCCGCCTCGGAGAACTTTTTCCGGGCGTCCAGGATCTCCTGGTTGTCCGTCTCGGCAAAGCCGGTGGCCTCGGCGATGAGCTCGTCGGACATGCCCGCCTTGCGCAGGTCGGCCTTGGCCAGGAACTCGGCGTTGCCCCCCAGCATAATATCGGTGCCGCGGCCGGCCATGTTGGTGGCCACGGTGACCGCCCCAAACTTGCCCGCCTGGGCCACGATCTCCGCTTCCTTCTCGTGGTTCTTGGCGTTAAGGACGTTGTGCTTGATGCCCTTCCGCTTGAGGATGGCGGACAGCTCCTCCGATTTCTCGATGGACACGGTGCCCACCAGCACGGGCTGGCCCTTGGCGTGGCAGGCCTCGATCTGCTCCACAATGGCCCGCAGCTTGCCGGAGACATTTTTATACACCACATCGGGCTGGTCGATACGGGCCAGGGGCTTGTTGGTGGGAATCTCCACAATGTCCAGCTCATAGATGGTGCCGAACTCCTCCTCCTCGGTGAGGGCGGTGCCCGTCATGCCGGACAGCTTGTCGTACAGGCGGAAGTAGTTCTGGAAGGTGATGGTGGCCAGGGTCTTGGACTCGTTGGCCACCTCCACGCCCTCTTTGGCCTCGATGGCCTGGTGGAGGCCCTCGTTGTACCGCCGGCCGAACATGAGGCGGCCGGTAAACTCGTCCACAATGATGACCTGGCCGTCCTTCACCACATAGTCGATGTCTTTCTTCATCACGCCCCGGGCCTTGATGGCCTGGTTGATGTGGTGGGAGAGGGTGGTGTTCTCCATGTCGGCCAGGTTCTCCACCTGGAAGGCCTCCTCCGCCTTCTTGATGCCCCGGGCGGTGAGGGTGGCCGTCTTGGCCTTCTCGTCCACGATGTAGTCAGCGTCGATGTTGACGTCCTCTTCCTCTTTCTCATCCGTCTTGGCAACCCGCTGGCATTTCAGCCGGGAGACGAACTGGTCCACGATGGTGTACAGCTGGGTGGACTTCTCCCCCTGGCCGGAGATGATCAGGGGGGTGCGGGCCTCGTCGATGAGGATGGAGTCCACCTCGTCCACGATGGCGAAGGCGTGGCCCCGCTGGACCAGCTCCTGGGAGTAGATGGCCATGTTGTCCCGCAGGTAGTCAAAGCCGAACTCGTTGTTGGTGCCGTAGGTGATGTCCGCCTGATAGGCGGCCTTCTTCTCCTCGCCCATGACCCCGTGGATCACCAGACCCACGGTGAGGCCCATGAAGCGGAACACCTTGCCCATCCACTCGCTGTCGCGCTTGGCCAGGTAGTCGTTGACGGTGACGATGTGGACTCCCTTGCCCGCCAGGGCGTTGAGGTAGGCGGGGAGGGTGGCCACCAGGGTTTTTCCTTCGCCGGTCTTCATCTCGGCGATGCGGCCCTGGTGGAGGACGATGCCGCCCACCACCTGCACCCGGTAGGGCCGCAGGCCGAGCACCCGCCAGGCGGCCTCCCGGCAGGCGGCGAATGCCTCGGGGAGGATGTCGTCCAGGGTCGCGCCCTGGGCCAGCCGCTCCTTCAGCTCGGGGGTCTTGGCCTGGAGCTGGGCGTCGGTGAGGGCTTTGTACTCCTCCTCCAGGGCGTCCACCTTGTCGGCGATGGGGTAGATGGACTTCAGCTCCCGCTGGGAGGAGGTCCCGAAAATCTTGGTAAACAGGCTCATTGCGTAAAACACCTCTCGGTTTTATTTTTAGAATCCCCCCGCCGCTTCGCGGCCCTCCCCCCTTTAACAAGGGGGGCTTTGTAATCGCAGTACTCCAGTTCTCCTCCAAAGGCTCCCTTGTTAAAGGGGGCTGGCACCGCCGCAGGCGGTGACTGGGGGATTCCGGTTGGAGGAATTATTTACAATCTAAATTAGTATATCACACTCAACCGTGCAAAAAAAGAGCAAATTGTAAACTTTATCAGATAAAAATTCTGCTTTGTTCGTTTAATTAGCTGAAAATTCCGTATTGGGCGCATTATTGTCCGCCGGACATTGACATAACCATATCATTGTGGTATGGTATCCTGGTAATTGAATAGGGACAGACGAAGCGCGCAGGAAAACGGCCCAACGGCCTGCCGAAGGAGTAACACTCTCAGGCGTTCCGCTCCGGAATGAGGACTGCGCGTGGATGTGACTCTGGAGAAGCTCGTTTACCGGGTGCCGAAGGTGCAACGCGGCGAAAGCCGCCAATCTCTCAGGCAAAAGGACAGAGGGAAGACAAAATGGCGGGGGTGTGCTCCGCCGGGCTGTGTGTTTCCTTTGGGCGGCGGGGATCTCCTGCGGCCCGTTTTTCGTTTGTCGTGGAGAGTAAAGGAGAGAGTGTATGGAAGTCTTACTGGAGACCTTACTGAAATTTGAGCGGCATGTCAACGACTTTGTCTGGGGCCCCGTCATGCTGGCCCTGCTGGTGGGGACCGGCGTGTTCCTCACCTTCCGCACCGGCTGGGTCCAGGTGCGCTGGTTCGGCTATATCATGAAAAACACCGTGGGCTCCCTGTTCCGCAAAAAGGACGCGCAGGACCACGGCAGCAATCTGTCCCCCTTCCAGGCGGTGACCACCGCCCTGGCGGGCACCGTGGGCACCGGCAATATCGCCGGGGTCACCGGGGCCATCTTTGTCGGCGGGCCGGGGGCCGTGTTCTGGATGTGGGTGTCCGCCTTCTTCGGCATGTGCACGAAATACGCCGAGATCGCCCTGGCTATGAAGTTCCGGGACACCGGTGCCGACGGTGTCCACAAGGGCGGCCCCATGTACTACATTGAAAACGGCCTGGGTAAGAGCTGGAAGTGGCTGGCCGTAGTCTTCGCCCTCCTGGGCGGTCTGGCCTCCTTCGGCATCGGCAACATCGCCCAGTCCAGCGAGATTGCCGGGGCTGCCAGTGGGCTGTTCGGTCTGTCCCCCATGGTCACCGGCATCGCACTCACTGTTCTGGTGGCCATTGTGGTCATCGGCGGGGTGAAGCGTATCGGCCAGGTCACCTCCCTGCTGGTGCCCTTCATGTCGGTGTTTTATGTTGCGGCGGGCATCGTGGTCATCCTTATGCGCATCACCGACATCCCCGGTGTTTTCGCCGCCATTTTCGCCAGCGCCTTCAGCTTTGAGGCGGTGGGCGGCGGCGTCTTCGGCTACGCCATCATGGTGGCCATGAAGAACGGCTTCGCCCGGGGCGTCTTCTCCAACGAGGCCGGTCTGGGCTCCGCCCCCATCGCCCATGCCGCTTCCTCCACCGATGAGCCCGCCGAGCAGGCTATCTGGGGCGTGTTCGAGGTCTTCTTCGACACCATCGTCATCTGCTCCATCACCGCCTTCACCGTGCTGCTGTCCGGCTTTGAGCTGGGCACGGATGCCCTGGAGACCTACGCCTCCAAGGGAGCCGCCGCCGTGGCAGCCTTCAACTCCATTCTCCCCGGCACCCTGGGGGGCACCATCATTCAGATCAGTCTGATTTTCTTCGCCTTGTCCACCATTCTCAGCTGGAGCTATTACGGCGAGAGGTGCTGGGGCTACCTCTCCAACGACAACAAGGTGATTACCGGAATTTATAAGATCATCTTCGTCCTGTTCTGCGTCGTGGGCGCTACCGGCTCCGGCCAGCTCATGTGGAACATCTCCGACACCCTCAACGGCGCCATGGCCATCCCCAACCTGATTGCCCTGCTGATGCTGTCCGGCGCGGTGGCGGCCATTACCAAGGACTATTTTAAGGATAAGAGATGACCTGTAGGGGCGGCCTGTGGCCGCCCGGCATGAAATCGAAACGCCTCCAGCGGGCGGCCGCAGGCCGCCCCTACAAAAAGCGTAATAGAAAGGAAACATTATTATGGCTGAGCTTGAAGCAACACTCTTCCCCGTTGTGGCAAAGATCAACGAATATCTTTCCAACTATATTCTGGTTTTCCTCCTCATCGGTGTAGGCCTGTGGTACTCCATCAAGACCCGGTTCGTCCAGGTCCGCTGCTTCGGCGAGGGGATGAAAAAGACCTTCGGCAACCTGTCCCTCCGGGGCGGGCGGCAGGAGCAGGGCATGAGTTCCTTCCAGGCTTTGGCCACCGCCATTGCCGCCCAGGTGGGTACCGGCAACATCGTGGGCGCCTCCGGAGCCATCCTCACCGGCGGCCCCGGAGCCATCTTCTGGATGTGGATCATCGCCTTCTTCGGCATGGCCACCATCTATGCTGAGGCCACCCTGGCCATCAAGACCCGCCGGGCCGACGAGGACGGCTCCTACCACGGCGGCCCCGTCTACTACATCACCACCGCCTTTAAGGGCGGCTTCGGCAAGTTCCTGGCCGGCTTCTTCGCCGTGGCCATCATCCTGGCCCTGGGCTTCATGGGCTGCATGGTCCAGTCCAACTCCATCGGCTCCACCTTCAACACCGCCTTCGGCATCCCCAACTGGATCGTGGGCGTGGCACTGGTTATCATCTGTGGCATTATCTTCCTGGGCGGCGTCCAGCGGCTGGCCGCTGTCACCGAGAAGGTTGTCCCCATCATGGCGGCCATCTTCCTGCTGGGCGGACTGGTGGTCCTCATCGCCCGGGCCAGTTACATCCCCGCCACCTTCGGCATGATCTTCCAGTACGCCTTCCAGCCCCAGGCCATCATCGGCGGCGGCTTCGGCTACGCCATCAAGACCGCCATCAGCCAGGGCGCCAAGCGGGGCCTGTTCTCCAACGAGGCCGGTATGGGCTCCACCCCCCACGCCCACGCCCAGGCCAACGTGACCGACCCCCACGACCAGGGCGTGGTGGCCATGATCGGCGTGTTTATGGACACCTTCGTGGTCCTCACTCTCAACGCTCTGGTGGTCATCTCCACCCTGTACACCGCCGACGGCCCCCTGGCCGAGTGTGGGGCCGCTGCGGCCAGCACCACCCTAGGCAAGGCCAATCTGGCCCAGACCGCCTTCGGTGTGGTCTTCGGCGAGACCGCCGGCGCCATGTTCGTGGCAATCTGCCTGTTCTTCTTCGCTTTCTCTACCATTCTCAGCTGGAATCTGTTCGGCAAGATCAACGTGATCTACCTTTTCGGCAAGCAGTCCGCCAAGATCTACGCCGTGCTGGGCCTGGTGTTTATCTTCCTGGGCACCCTGATGTCCAACGACCTGGTGTGGGAGCTGACCGACATGTTCAACAACCTGATGGTTATTCCCAACGCCCTGGCCCTCTTCGCCCTCACCGGGATGGTGGTCTCCTCCACCCATATGGCGGGGAAGAAGTAAGTTACCTTTTATAAACGAATCGGAGCGGCAAGGTTTTTCGCCTTGCCGCTCCTGATATCTTTACGCTGAAATACAGTTTAAGTCGTTTTTTTCCTTATCTTGACGAACAGTCCGGTCAGCAAGGAACCAATGGTCAAGCATACGGCTTGCACAGTCCTGAGTGCATAGAGCTCGCTGCCAAGGACCGGGGGGTTCATTGCGACGAACCACGCAGCCACCGACAGTACCATGGCAGCCACAGTAATAAGCCATGCCTTTGAAAATTTGTAGCAGAAAAATCGAAGACCCCCGCCAAGTAACAACGGCAAAACAAAGACGACCAAGTAATTTAAAAATATCTGCTTGTCCACACTATCATCTCCTTTTTTGGTTGTATACATTTTACTGACGCTTTTATAATACCACACCTCAGACTCCCCTGCAAGCCGCCTTTACCTTTTCCCTGAAATATGATATGATTATCTGACTGGAAAAGGGGGCGCGTCCTATGGCAGACATCCGAAAAAACACCGTCCACACCCTGGACATCACCGGCTACACCGCCGAGGGGATGGGGGTGGCCCGGCTGGAGGGCCGGGTCGTCTTTGTGCCCTACACCATCCAGGGGGAGCGGTGGGCTGTCCGCCTGGAGAAGGTGAACAGGAATGTGGCCTGGGGCCGTGGGGTGGAGCTGCTTGTCCCCTCTCCCCACCGGGTGGAGCCCGACTGCCCCCTTTTTGGCAGATGCGGCGGCTGTCAGTTCCGGCACATGACCTACGCCGAGGAACTGCGGGCCAAGGGACAGCGCATTTCCGACGCCCTGGAGCGGGTAGGGCATGTCAAGCTGGACCTGCCCCCGGTGCTGGGGGCGGAGGACCCGGACCGCTACCGGAACAAGGTGCAGTTTCCGGTGTCCTGCGGGCAGCAGGGGCTGGCGGTGGGATACTTTCGGGCCCGGACCCATGAGGTTCTGGACGCCCCCGACTGCCTGCTTCAGCCCCGAATGGTCACCCGCCTGCGGGAGGCCTTTACGGGGTGGATGGCGCGATACAACATCCCCGCCTATGACGAGGGAAGCGGAAAAGGGCTGATCCGTCACCTCTATGTCCGCACCAACAGCCGATGTGAAAGTCTGGTCTGCGTGGTCGCTAATGGGAACGGGCTGCCCCACTGTGAATCGCTTGTGGACGCCCTGCGGGCGGCTGAGCCCGGCCTCACCGGCGTGGTGCTGAACACCAACACCCGGGACACCAATGTGATCCTGGGGGACCAATACCGGACCCTCTGGGGCCGGGACTGGCTGGAAGAGGCGCTGTGCGGCCTGACGTTCCGGCTCTCAGTTCCCTCTTTCTTCCAGATCAACCATGCCCAGACAGAGCGGCTGTATTGGGCGGCGCTGGAGTTGGCCGGCCTGACCGGGACCGAGACGGTGCTGGACCTGTACTGCGGTATCGGCACCATCTCCCTGGCCCTGGCCCGGCGGGCCGGACGGGTGGTCGGGGCGGAGATCGTTTCCCAGGCGGTGGCGGACGCAGAGGAAAACGCCCGAAGAAATGGCGTCACAAATGCGGAGTTTTTCTGCGGCGACGCCGGAGCGGTGGCCCAAAAGCTGGCGGAGGAGGGAGTCCGGCCCCAGGTAATCTGTGTGGACCCGCCCCGGAAGGGGCTGGCGCCCGAGGTGCCCGCCATTCTGGCCGGCATGACTCCGGAGCGGATCGTCTATGTCTCCTGCGACCCGGCCACCCTGGCCCGGGATGTGGACCGCTTCGCCGGGCTGGGCTACCGGGCCGTGAAGGCCCAGGGGGTGGATTTGTTCCCCAGAACCGCCCATGTGGAGACGTGTCTCCTCTTGGAGCGGGAAACATAGCTCAAAAGTATGGATCCCTCTCACCTTTCATATCGCCTGTCTGCATAAAGGAAATCGCTCTTTGCTGTATATGATGGTGATTTTCCGCGTTTAATTGTTTTTACAACAATATCGTTAAGCCTGCACCACATCCAGCTCCTGGGAATCTCAAACGGCGCCTCATCCTCTGTGATCTCGGGCAGAGGCTTTTCTTTTTTAATTTTTCCCTCTTTTACAAGCCGACTTTTTTCCGCTTGGATCTGCTGATAAAGTTCTTCAGCGGTTCCCTCCTCCGGGCACTGCTCCACCAGCTTGCCCTGGACCGCGAGCTGCAAAATACTGTTTCTCAGCTCCTGCGGAGTCATTGTGTTCCCCCTCCCAGAATAGCGGTAATCTCCGTCAGCACCTGGTCGATTTCGGTATTCAGGGAGGAGCGTTCCTCCTCATACCGCTGGATCAAATCCAGCGGCGCCAGGATCTCCTCCTCCTCATGGGGATAGCCGCACTGGTCCAGGTTGTAGCGCAGCTCTCCTGTAAGCTGCTGGACGGTGAACTTTTTCGCCTTGTCAAACCCGTTCACAGCCAACTCCTGTTTGTTCTTCCACCACTCCACAACCGGGGCGAAATGTTCCAGCTTTATGGGCTTGGTCTTGCTGAAATGCTTATAGCCCTCCGGCATATCCAGGCGGTAAAACCAGGTCTCCTGCGTAGGGCCTGTGCGGTCGAAAAACAGAATGTTGGTGGTGATGGAGGTGTAGGGAGAGAATACGCTGCCGGGCATACGGATCACGGTATGCAGGTTAAACTCGCCCAACAGTTTCTTCTTGATGTTTATTTTGGCGTTGTCCGTTCCGAACAGGAAGCCGTCAGGCAAAATAACAGCGGCCCGTCCGTCCTTCGCCAGCCGGTACATGATGACGGACAGGAACAGGTCGGCGGTCTCGCTGCTGGCCAGATCGTTCGGGAAATGATTTTTCACATCGGCCTTTTCGCTTCCGCCGTAAGGGGGATTCATCAAAATCACATTGAACTGGTCGGCCTCGGTGTAGTCCAGCACATCCTTGAGAAGGGAATTTTCGTGATAAACCTGGGGCACATCCAGGTCGTGCAGCAGCAGATTGGTGATGCACAGCATATAGGGGAACTGCTTTTTCTCAACTCCGTAGACGGACTCCCCATACTTTTTCGCGTCGGCGGTGCTCTGGATCTGTTTTTGCAGCTCCTTCAGCCAGCTTATGATAAAGCCGCCGGTGCCGCAGGCAAAGTCGGCCATACGCTCGCCAATGCGGGGCCGGATCATCTGTGCCATAAAGTCAGTCAGGGGCCGGGGCGTATAGAACTCACCGGAAGAGCCTGCGCTTTGCAGTTCTTTGAGGATCGTCTCATAGATTTCTCCAAAAGCGTGGCTCTCCTCGTAATCGCTCAGGTCCAGTTCGTCAAGAATGCTTTCCTGCCGGAGCAGCTTGCCGCTGGAGTCGTAGACAGACACGGTTTTGTGAATGATCTCCACCTTGCAGCCGTTGGCGTCCACAATAGGTTTGGGTGCGCGGCCCGGAGGGGATGACGGACCG
This sequence comes from uncultured Bacillota bacterium, assembly GCA_947649625.1. Taxonomy (GTDB): domain Bacteria; phylum Bacillota; class Clostridia; order Oscillospirales; family Oscillospiraceae; genus Lawsonibacter. The sequence goes on from CANSSJ010000027.1 coordinate 13,934, forward strand.
CCCGCGTCCGGCGGAGGCGTGACAGGCGGCGGAGCTCCATTGGGGTCAAAGCCAGAATCCTGCTCGATGGGGCCGTCCCAGTCCGGGTCGGCGAACAGCCGGGTCACATTGCGGAAATCCATCACCACAAAGTGGGTCTTGCCATCCTTCTCCCGCAGACGGGTCCCCCGGCCGATGATCTGCTTGAACTCCGTCATGGAGCCGATCATCTGGTCCAGGACGATCAGCTTCGAGATATATTTCGTCTCTTTGGGTGTGGCCGTCATGCCGATCTGTGTGGCGGAGGAGAAATAGTCCAAAATTTTGCGCCAGCTGCTGTCCCGCTTGGCGGAGCCGCGGTGGCACTCGTCCACGATGATGAGATCAAAGAAGTCCCTCTGGAAGAGGGCGGCCAGCCGGGAAACGGTGTCATCCTCCGCGGCTTCCTCATCATCAGAACCGCTGTCCCCGGTGAGCTGCTGATAGAGGGAGAAATAGACTTCGTAAGAGGTGATCGTAACCGGGTCGTCTTTGGCAAAATTGATTTTGTGGATGGTCTTTGCCAGCGGGGCAAAGTCCTGCTCAATGGACTGATCCACCAGAATATTGCGGTCGGCGAGGTAGAGAACTTTGCGTTTTAAGCCGCTTTTCAACAGGCGGTAGGCGATTTGAAAGGCCGTATAGGTCTTTCCGGTCCCCGTTGCCATGACCAGCAGCAGGCGCTGCTGCCCTCTGACGATGGCGTCCACCGTGCGGTTGATCGCGACGCGCTGGTAGTAGCGGGGCGGATAGGTGGTCTGGCTGCTGTAGTAGGGTTGACCGGCTGCTGCCGCTTCCGCCGGGGTCAGCCCCTGCCCCTGATTGACCTCCCGTTCATACCGGGCGATCAGTTCGGCTTCCGTGGGGAACTGGTCCATGGAAAACTCCCGTTCCGCCCCGGTGAGAAAGTCATGCTCCGAGAAGCCGTCCCCGTTGGAGCTGAACGCGAATGGCACATCCAGCATTTGGGCATACTCCATCGCCTGCTGCAGGCCGTGGGAAACGCTGTGGGTGTTGTCCTTTGCCTCAACGACAGCAATGGGGTGATTTGCGCGCAGATACAGGATATAATCCGCCTTTTTGGGCGCCTTTCGGAATACAAGTTTGCCCTCCAAACTGATCTGACCATCGGTGATTGGCGTTTCCATCGTGATTTTTTCACGGCTCCATTTTGCGGTCAAAGCCGGAGTGATATATTGAAGTTTGATATCCTCCTCGGTCATCTGTTTTTTGGATAGAACAGGCTGCATTATATTGATTCCCCTTTCCACAAATATGCTGTAAAGGCTTAACCACGCATAAATTGGCTGCTGTTTCTGCCATTATACCATATTTTGCGGAAAGTGGGAGGAGGATTTCATAATTCACAGATATTTTAAAAGATTGACGTCTGGTTTTGCCGGAGGGTTTGCCGTCTGAGGCCTTTGGATAGGGATCCGGGCATAATTTCACCCGGCAGCAGCCATCCTAACCGAAACGAGGTGATTAGGATGGACTCCATATGGACACAGACAGCGCAGCTGCCCGATTTTGCTCCCCTCCGGTCAGACCTGAACACCGATGTGCTCGTCATCGGCGGCGGGCTGGCCGGAGTTTTGTGCGCCTATAAGCTGTCACGGGCGGGGGTGGACTGCGCCCTGGTGGAGGCGGACCGGATTGGCGGCGGCAACACCAAAAACACCACGGCGAAGATCACCTCCCAGCACGGCCTGATCTACGACAAACTGATTCGGGAATTTGGCGTGGAGCGCTCCCGTCTCTACCTGGAGGCCAACCAGAAGGCGCTGGAGGAGTACCGTGTCCTGTGTCAGGGTATGGACTGCGGTTTTGAGGAGGAGGAGGCCTTTGTCTATTCCTTGGACAAAAGGTGGAAGCTGGAGCGGGAGTTGAGAGCCCTGGACCGGCTGGGCTTTTCTGCGGAGTTAGTGGAGCAAATCCCCCTTCCTCTTCCAGTGGCGGGTGCGGTAAAATTTCCCCGTCAGGCCCAGTTCCACCCTCTGAAATTTTTGGCGGCCATCTCCAAAGACCTGCGGATCTTTGAGCACACCAAGGTGCTGGAGCTGGCCCCCGGCAAGGCGGTGACAAACGGTGGGACCGTCTCGGCGGACCGGATCATTGTGGCCACCCACTTCCCCCTGCTCAACAAGCACGGGGGTTATTTCCTCAAGCTGTACCAGCACCGCTCCTATGTGCTGGCTCTGGACAACGCCCCGGACGTCCACGGGATGTATCTGGACGAGGACGAAAAGGGGCTGTCCTTCCGGAACTGCGGCGGCCTGCTCCTCCTGGGCGGCGGCAGCCACCGGACGGGCAAACAGGGCGGAAATTGGCGGGAACTGGAGCGCTTCGCCGGCCGCCATTATCCAGACGCCCGGGAAAAGGCCCGCTGGGCCGCTCAGGACTGCATGACCCTGGACGGCGTGCCCTATATCGGGCCCTACTCCAGGGGCTCCTCCAGACTCTATGTGGCCACCGGCTTCAACAAGTGGGGGATGACCTCTTCCATGGCGGCGGCGGATGTGCTGACCGATCTGGTTCTGGGCCGGAAAAATCCTTACACGGAACTGTTCTCCCCCTCCCGGACAGTCCTCCGCCTCCAGCTGGCGGCAAACGCCCTGGAGTCCGCCCTGGGGCTGCTCACCCCCACCGCGCCCCGCTGTCCCCATATGGGCTGTGCCCTGAAATACAACGCCGCCGAGCACAGCTGGGACTGCCCCTGCCACGGCTCTCGCTTCGGGGAGGACGGCTCCCTTATCGACAACCCGGCCACCGACGACAAATATGATTTATAATACACTAAAATAGAAGCATATCACTGAAAATACCATGTGGAGCCTGCCCGCATGGTATTTTCTCAAAAAACCGTATCACATCCGCTTGCCGGAAAAATGCAGACATTTCTCCGGACAGGCGTCCACGCACTTCCCGCACCGGATGCACTCCGGGGAGCGGGAGATTTCTTGACGGGAGAGGGCCGCTGGGCAAGCCCGTTCACAGGCCATGCAGGAGATGCACCGCTCCTCTTCCCAGTGAATCTGCACCAGGCTGAACCGGTTAAACCAACCATAGATGGCTCCCAGCGGGCACAGGTATTGGCAAAAGGGGCGGAAGACCTTTATGGAGAGCAGGACAATCGTCAGCAGGATCCCCAGCTTCCACAGGAACAGTCCACCAGCCTGCCCCCGCAGGGCCTCGTTTGCGCTGAGCAGAGGAATCGCCCCCAGCAGGGTTCCGGAGGGACACAGGTACTTGCAGAACGTCGGGACTTTGGCGAAGCCTCCCCACAGGAACATAGAGCCAACACATACCAGCAGGATCAGGACTACATATTTTCCATATTTTGCGATATGGTGACAGGGCAGACGCTTTTTCTTTTTGAAAACAGGGATTTTATACAGAAGATCCTGCACCAGCCCGAAAGGGCACAGCCAACCGCAGACAAAGCGCCCCAGCAGGCTGCCGAACAGGAAGAAAACGCCCAGTGCGGCGAAGGGGATCTGAAAGCCCCGCTGATTCAGCAGCGCCTGGAGCGCCCCGATGGGGCAGGAGGCGGCAGCTCCCGGGCAGGAGTAGCAGTTCAGCCCTGGGACGCAGGCGTATTTCAGGACGCCCCGGTAGATTTTTCCGCTGAAAAAGCCGTACAGGTACCCGTTTGTCACAATGGTAAACAGAAGCTGCACCGTCAGTCGTAATCGTTTCATGGCTCACCCGATCCCAATGCACTCCAGGCAGATCATGACTGCCTTTCTCCAAATTACCTCAAACTGTCCCTGAAAAGCCCCGATCGAAAGGAAAATCACCCCGGACAGGATGCCCAATATCCAGATGCGGGGGTTATTGTTTTTCCAAAAGTTCATGGATGAGATCCTCCCACGTCGATTTTTCCGCGGAGCCGGCAACGCCGCCCAGATATGCCCCTTCTCCGTCAAAAAAGAAGGTGGTGGGTACGCCGCTTACACTGGACAGGATCGCTTGGTTAATAGAGTCGTTGGCGAGCAGATGAGGGTAGGCCGCCCCTGTCTCCTGGACCAGCTCTTCCACAAGCGCCTGATCCTCCCCCTCCCACACATCGCTGACAATGCCGATGATCTGGAACTCTGACCGGTCATATTCCGACGCCAACTCACCAAGCCCCGGCATCTCGCTCAGACAGGGGTTGCAGTAGGTGGCCCACACGTTGACCATGGTGAGCCGGGACTGAGAGAAGATGTCCTGGGAGACTGTATTTCCATCCAGGTCGGTCCCCTCAAACGTAATAAAGATGGGAGCGGGCTCCTTTTCCGACGACGACACTTCCGGAGCGGGCGGCTCGCTTATAGAATCCGTTTTGGGCGCGGATTCTGCCGGCAGTCCGCTGCTGTTCCCTGTGCAGCCGTACAGCAGGGTCAGCGAAAGTACCAGGAGACTTAAAAATATCTTGTGCGGTCTGTTCATGTCACTTCCTCCGTTTTTATAGCTTGTTTTACTGCGGCGCCGCCCTGAAAGGTCACCAGCCGATGCCCATCATCCAGTACCGAGATTTTGTCCAGCGCATGGCGGCCGTTATGTTTTGGCACTGTAATATTGTCACAGTGCCAAAAGGACAGTTCTGATATAATCAATACAATCTGAGTTAGGAGGCTGGTATATGGAAACGAAAACACGAGCGAAACGGAATGCCTTTATTGACGCAGGTGCCTGTGTCGCCTGCGGCTGCTGCGTCAAGGTATGCCCACTGGGGGCGATCTCTGTTTTTCGGGGCGTCGCGGCCCGGGTCGATGCAAGCCGGTGCGTGGGGTGCGGGAAGTGTGCGAAGGAGTGCCCCGCGTCCGTCATTGAAATCCGGGAGGTGCAGGTATGAAAAAGCGTTGGTATGACTATCTGTGGATCGTAGAATTGATCTATATGGCGCTGGGTTTTTTCAATATCCTGTTCGCCTGGCTGGGGATGCTGTTCTTTTGCATTCCGCTGATCATTTCCCTTGTCTGGGGTACAAAGGGCTACTGCAACCGCTACTGCGGCCGGGGCCAGCTGTTCGGACTGCTGGGGGGCCGGTTCGGGCTCTCCCGGAAAAAGGACATTCCAAGCTGGATGAAGAGCAAGGCGTTCCGCTACGGATTTTTGGTTTTCTTCTTTGTCATGTTCTTCCAAATGCTGTGGAATACTTATCTGGTCTTTGCCGGTGTGCAGAATCTCAGACAGGCGGTGACCCTGCTGTGGACCTTGAAGCTGCCCTGGCACTGGGCCTACCACGGGACGCTGTTCCATCCGGGCGTGGCCCAGTTCGCCTTCGGTTTTTACAGCGTCATGCTTACCTCCACCATTCTCGGCCTGATCACCATGGTGCTGTTCAAGCCCAGAAGCTGGTGTGTCTACTGCCCCATGGGGACTATGACCCAGCTCATTTGCAAGGCCAAAAGCCCCAAGGGTAACATTGTTACGGAATAAAAATCAGCCTTCGGTTATGATAAGGCCGCTAAAACAGATAAGGAGGACGAACAATGTCTGCCATCAATATCAGCAATGACAACTTTGCCAATGAGGTGATCCACTCGGACCGGCCCGTTCTGCTGGATTTCTGGGCCCCCTGGTGTGTCCCCTGCCGCATGGTAAGCCCCATTCTGGAGGAGATCGCCCGGGAACGTACCGACATCAAGGTGGGTAAGATCAACGTGAGTGAGCAGCCAGAGCTGGCAAGTCAGTTTGGTGTGATGAGCATCCCCACCATGGTGGTCATCAAAAACGGTAAAATCGTAAATCAGGCCATGGGTGCAAGACCAAAGGGCCAGATTCTCGCTCTGTTACAGTGAAAAGGTTACTATGAGAGTGCCCATTTTCGGCGGCGCGGCGAGGACAAAATCCTGCCTGGCTGCTGCCCGAATTACCCGATTTCACCCATTTCCCAGCGCCTTCAGCTGATCCCAGTCGGTTATTTCCACAACGCCCCGGGACAGCTTCACCATACCCTCGCCCTGAAGATAGCGGAGCATCCGGGTGACCACCTCCCGGTGGGTCCCCAGGTGTTTGGCGATAGTCTCATGGGTGATAGCCAGCCGGTTCCCGTCCTCAATGGCCGCCTCCTCCAGCAGAAAGGCCGCCACCCGTCTGTCCATACTCTTCCACATGATCTGCTCCACAAGCCACATGACCTCCGAAAACCGGGCGGCCATGATCTCGTTGGTATAGTTGGCCACTGGAGCGGATTCCTCCATGATCTGCCGGTACACCTCTGCGGGGATGACCCAGAGGTCCGTATCCTTCTCCGCTTCAATGGTGATGTCAAACTGTGCGCTTCGCAGCATACAGGAGGCGGAAAACAGGCAGATATCCCGGTCAAACAGGCGGTAGATGGTGATTTCCCTGCCCTCCTCCGAGAGGATGTAGGCCCGGAGCTGACCCGCCTTCACCAGCAGAAGACCGGTACAGTCCATGCTGCCATTGTGGATTACAGCCCCCCTTTTAATCTGCCGGAAGGCCAGGCTGTCAAGGATACCGCGCTGCTGGGCGGCCGACAATTTATCCCAGATGAGGAAACAGCTTTGAAACTCCATCCACATCCCCCTCATTTATGTATGCAGAAAAGGGAGGCAGCTGGGCCTCCCTTTCCAAATGTTTACGCTTTCCAAAGGCTGTGCAGATTACAGTAGGCGTAGACAGCCTCCACTTGGTCGCCCTCGCAGAGAGCGAAGCAGACCTCAGGCTTGTCGCCGGGATGGAGGGCTTTGCGCTGGTTGCCCTGTTTGGTCTGCAAGGAGACCCACTCAATGTAGTGCTCCGGCAGCATGGGGTGCTCCACGGAGCCGACGCGCACCTTCACGAGATTGCCCTCCACCTGGTACACGGGGACGTGCTTCTCCACAGCGGCGTCGGTGGTGCCGGGGACGATCTCGGTCATTTTCTGCCCGCAGCACATCACCGGGACACCGGTGTTCCTGACCATGGCAACGATGTTTCCGCAGTGCTCACAGATATAAAATTTCTGTTCCATTTCGTTTTTCCTCCTTGATTTATATATGGGAGCGGCGCTTATCCGCCGCACTTGCCCCCGTTCCCGGCACAGCCATGTTTATCCTCGCCGCAGTGTCCGCCGTGGTGCTCGTGGCCGTGGTGGTCACATTGGACGTCGGGATTGTAGTTCAGCCGGCCCGCCAGAAATGCCTTGACCGCCTCGTCCGCACTGCCGGTCACACCGCCGTACAGGCTGATGTTCGCCTGGGCCAGGGCGTTCTTTGCACCGCCGCCAATGCCGCCGCAGATCAGGATATCCACCTTCTGCTCCCCGAGGAAACCGGCCAGCGCGCCGTGGCCTCTGCCGCCGATGTCGGCGAGCTGTTCCCTGGAAATACGCTCATCCTCAATGTCATAGAGCTTGACCTGGCTGGTGTGCCCAAAGTGCTGGAACACCTGGCCGTCCTCATAAGGCACCGCAATTCTCATTGTCGTTTCTCCTTTCTCCGCTTGCAGGGTCCACTGACAGTTTCGCCCGCAGCCCCGCTTTTGACTGCCCTGGCAGACGCGGTAATGCCCGCCGGCAACGATCAGGCTTTTTCCATTCACCAGGCTGTCGGACAGCTTGAACCGGGCGCTCTCGTAAATCTCCGTCACCGTTGTCCGGGAGATCTCCATCTGCGCTGCGCACTGTTCGTGGGTCCTCTTTTCGTAATCGACCAGCCGGAGCACCTCAAACTCATCTACGGTCAGGATGACCGTGCCCGTTCCAGACGCTGCCTGTGGGATGAACCCGCGGCATTCCGGCTCCGCGCAGACCCGGCGGCAGCGAGTCGGTCTGGCCATGCTGCCATCTCCTTTCATAAGATGTTACCGGCATATGTCGGTAACAGAATACTCCAAGCGGAGGAAAAAGTCAAGTCACTATAAAAATTTTGAGCGGCTACACTATTGAGGATTAAACTCACATTTTTGGCAGCGTACCATTTCGTGAGTGGAATCCTCTTTCTCTCATCGGAAATCCGGCCACCGGAGGCAAGCAGGGGATGTGGTCTGGGGGAGAACGAGGAGTTGGCGGTTTATCCGCAGGGTAAGACAGCCGACCGGGTATAGGGACGTGCCGGATATGAATAGGGTAGGGCGGAGGTGTTATAAAATGCTGTCGCCGGTAATTTACCTGATGATGAACGGATTGTTCTTTACCCTGCGCCTGTCCGGAGGAGGAGGGGCCTTTCCCAGGCCGCTGAAGGCCGCGGAGGAGAAGGAATACCTGGAGCGGTGCGCTCAGGGGGACCTGGAGGCCAGGAATATCCTTGTGGAGCACAACCTGCGCCTGGTGGCGCACATTGTGAAAAAGTACTATGCCCAAACAGGAGATCAGGACGATTTGATTTCCATTGGCACCATCGGGTTGATAAAGGGAATATCTACCTTCAAAGCGGACAAAAATGTGCGGTTAGCCACCTATGCCAGCCGGTGCATCGAAAACGAAATCCTGATGTATTTTCGTTCCCAGCGCAAGCTCCAGGGGGAGGTATCTCTTACAGATACCCTGGAGGCGGCAGGGGATGGAGGGACGCTGTCTTTGATGGATGTGATCGCGGTGGACGACAACATGCTGGAGGAGCTGGATACCCGGGATGCCTGCGTCAAGGTGCGCCAGTGCGTCCAGACCTGTTTGACCCCCCGGGAACGGCTGATTGTTACCATGCGCTATGGTTTGGACGACAGGCCGCCCCGTACACAGAGGGAGATTGCGGCCCAATGCGGGATCAGCCGGTCCTATGTGTCCCGCATTGAAAAAAAAGCACTGGAGAAACTTCAGATTGGGATGGAGGGCTGGTCGCCCTGATTTGCTTTTGGTATATTTACACAAATTGAAATATTCTGCCCCAAGATATTGGGGCAGTTTTTTCTGAAGTTAATATTGACTTTTTTAAACTATTACACTACTATGATAAAGCAAAGGCGATACCGTGCCCTCTGGGGCGCGGAAGGAGGAAGCACATGGAACAGACGCAAAGCGAACGGGTGGTACGGCAACTGCGGGAGTTGTATCGCCGTTATGGATATCTTCAGTATAAAATGAGCAAATTTGAGCCTTATGACCTGTATGTCCGCAACAAAAGTTTTCTGGTCAGCGAGGACATCCTCACGTTTACCGACGCGGACGGACGCCTGATGGCGCTGAAGCCGGATGTGACCCTCTCCATCGTGAAAAACGCCAAGGAGGGAACGGGGCTGGAGAAGGTCTACTACAGCGAAAACGTCTACCGCACCTCTCCCATGACCCGGGGCTTCCGGGAGATCATGCAGACAGGGCTGGAATGCGTAGGCGAGATCGACCTGGTGGCCATGGGAGAGGTGCTGCTGCTGGCCGCCAAAAGCCTGGAGATCATCAGCGGGAACTATCTGCTGGATGTGAGCCATCTCGGCTTTGTGGCCGGGCTTCTGGACAGCGGAGAGGCGCCGGAGGAATGCCGGGCCGAGCTGCTGAAACGGATGGGAGAAAAGAATGTGGCCGCCCTGGGCGGGCTGTGCCGGGAGCTGGGCCTGGACCCGGAAATGGCGGAGGACCTGTGCCGACTGACCGCGCTCTACGGCCCGCCGGCTGGGGTGTTGCCCCAGCTGGAGGAGATGACCCGCGGGGAGCGGATGACCTCCGCCCTCCAGGAGCTGCGGGCGGTGTGCGCCCTGGTACCGGAGGAGCACCTGCGGCTGGATTTCTCCGTGGTCAATAATATGGACTACTATAACGGTCTCGTGTTTCAGGGCTATCTGCCCGGCCTGCCCAGCGGAGTGCTGGCCGGCGGGCGGTACGACAGCCTGCTCCGCCAGATGGGGCGGGGAGACGGGGCCATCGGCTTTGCCGTATACATGAACCTGCTGGAGCGTCTGGAGCGCCGGGAAGAGACCTTTGACGCGGACATTCTGCTGCTGTACGACGACAGGACGCCGGCGGGCGCGGTGCTTCGGGAGGCGGAGGACTGCCGCCGGGCGGGCCAGAGCGTCCGGGTAGAGCGGTACATGCCGGAGGGCCTGTCCTTCCGGGCGGTGCGGAAGGTAGGGTGAGGGACCGTGATCAATGTTGCCCTGCCTAAGGGACGCCTGGGGGAGAAGGTCTATCAGATCCTGGAGGAGGCCGGCTACCCCTGCCCCTCCATCCGGGAGGAGAACCGGAAGCTGGTCTTTGAAAATTTGGAGGCTGGCGTGCGCTATTTCTGGGTCAAGCCCAGCGATGTGGCTATCTACGTGGAACGGGCCGCCGCTGATGTGGGCATTGCGGGAAAGGATATCCTGCTGGAGTATCAGCCCGAGGTCTACGAGCTGCTGGACCTGGGGGTGGGGAAGTGCCGGATGTGCGTGGCCGGGAAAAAGGACTTCCGGGACCGCAGGGACCGGACCCTGCGGGTGGCCACCAAATTTCCCAAGATCGCCAAGAGCTACTACAGCGCCCAGAGCCGGGACATCGACATCATCAAGCTCCACGGATCTATTGAGCTGGCCCCCCTGCTGGAGCTGAGCGATGTGATCGTGGACCTGGTGGAGACGGGCAAGACTCTGCTGGAAAATCAGCTGGAGGTGAAGGCGACCATTGTCCCGGTCAGCGCCCGGCTGATCGCCAACAAGGTGAGCTATAAATTCAAATATGAGGAGATTACCCGGCTGTGCCGGCAGGTGGACGGATCTCTGAAAAAGGAGGCGGCGCGATGAGCCGGTATATGAGTTCCCGCTTCGACGCTCTGGAGGCCTACGTTCCGGGAGAACAGCCCCAGGACATGCAGTATGTGAAGCTGAACACCAACGAGTCCCCCTTTCCGCCCTCTCCGGAGGTGATCGCGGCGGTAAACGCCGCCGAAACGGAGCGGCTGAACCGCTACTCCGACCCGGAGGGCAAGGCCCTGCGGGGGAAATTGGCGGAGATGTACGGGGTGACACCGAACAATGTCTTTCTGGCCAATGGCTCCGACGAACTGCTGTTCTTCGCCTTCATGGCCTTCTGCGACGGGGAGCGGCCGGTGGCCTTTCCCGGCATCAGCTACGGCTTCTACCCGGTGTACGCCCAACTGCTGGGGGTGCCCTGCACCCAGATACCCCTAAAAGAAGGCTTCGTGCTGGACCCCAAGGACTACTGCGGGCGGGGGGAGAACATCGTCATCGCCAACCCCAACGCCCCCACCGGCCGGGCCATTCCGGTGGCAGACATCGAGGAGATCGTCCGCACCAACCCGGACCACGTGGTCCTCATCGACGAGGCCTACATCGACTTCGGCGGCGAGAGCTGCCTGCCCCTCATTCATAAATACGACAATCTCCTGGTCTGCCAGACCTTCTCCAAGTTCCGCTCCCTGGCGGGAGGCCGGCTGGGCTTTGCCTTGGCCTCTGAGGGGCTGATCGCCGACCTGGAAAAGATCAAATACTCCGTCAACTCCTACAACATTAACCGCCTGACCACCGCCGCCGCCCTGGCCACCCTGGACAGCAACGGCTACTACCTGGAAAACAGCAAAAAAATCCAGGAAACCCGGGCCTATACCACCACGGAGCTGGACAAGCTGGGCTTTGAGACCCTCCCCAGCGTCACCAACTTTATCTTTACCCGCTGCCCCAAGGTGGGGGGCGGAGCCCTCTACCGGGAGCTCAAGGCCCGGGGCGTGCTGGTCCGCCACTGGGACAGGGCGGAAATTTCCGACTGGCTCCGGGTGACCATCGGGACCCGGGAGCAAATGGACATCTTCCTGGATAAGGTCCGGGAGATCATAAAGGAGGCGGGTTAAAATGCGAACAGCGGAGCTGTCCCGCAAAACGGCGGAGACGGATATCTGGCTGTCCCTGGACCTGGACGGGACCGGGAAGAGCGAGATTGACACCGGCTGCGGCTTTCTGGACCACATGCTTACCCTCTTCGCCCGCCACGGACGGTTTGACCTGAATGTCTCCTGCAAGGGGGACACCTGTGTGGACGACCACCACACGGTGGAGGACATCGGTATCTGCCTGGGGGACGCTTTCGCCCAGGCGCTGGGGGACAAGCGGGGGATCGTCCGCTACGGCTCCTGCACCCTGCCCATGGACG
>CANSSJ010000028.1 GCA_947649625.1 uncultured Bacillota bacterium
TTGGGCGGGGCCTTGGCCAGGCAGGAGATCAGGTCGGGTTTTTTGTCCAGAATGGCCGCGACCTCCTCCAGGTTTCCCCGGCGGATCATGGTAAACAGCTTTTTCACGGCAGTTCCTTCTCAAAGACCAAGTCCATCTCCACGACGGTCCCCGTTCCCGACTGGACGGTGGGAATAAAGCCCACATACCGCCAGCCGTCCTTGGCCCGGCGGCTGATCGCCTCCTTGTGTCCCGTTGTCTCATTCTTGCTGTTCGCCCACTGAGCCCGGCCTGTGTAGATGTGGATGCGCTCGTACTCATAGGTATTCATAATATTCCTCCTATCTCTTTAACGGAAAGGTTTCCCCTCCCCGTCCAGCACCTCCCGGCGGTGAAAGGTGACGAAGTCGGGGGCGTACTGGGGGTACTCGGTACAGAAGGTGGAACGGATCAGTTCCGGATTCAGGCCCGGGTTCTGGGCGGAGAGCACCAAATCCAGGGTCATGGTGTCGCTCTGGCACTCGATGCGCCAGCTGCGGATCAATGGGATGATATCGACCTCCGTAAAGCCCGCCTTGGCCTTGTTGGACTTCTTTTTCACCACCAGACTCTCCCGGCCGAACAGGGCGGCCATGGCGGGCTCGCTCTCCTGGGGCCGCCCCTCGGGGTAGTCGAAGGTCATAATATAGTTTACATAACAGAGTTCCCTCAGCTTCCGCTCCGCTGGCCAGCACTGGTGGATGACGATGCCCTCGGGCATGGCGGCGGTGAGCCGCCCCGGAACTTCCTCATAGCTTGTCCCCTCCAGCAGGCCGAACTCCAGAATCTCGCACTGGCTGGAAAATCCTACTGACAGGGGCAGGGCAATGGACACAAAGGGGTGTGGGTTAAAGCCCTCCGTATGCTTGATCGGGATTTTGGCCCGGGAAAAAGCCCGCTGGAAGGTGCGCATCAGGTCCAGGTGGGAGATATACCGGGCTCGTCCCGATTTGGTGAACAACAGCCGGTCAGCCACAGGTCCTCCCCCTTTCCAACAGCTTATTGGCTCCGCAGCCTGAGCAGCGGCTGCGGCAGTCGGGGGTGGTCTGAGACTGGTAGCACAGTTCCCGCTCCCGCCACAGAAAATCGGCGCTCACGCCGGTGGACAGTCGGCACCAGGGGAAGACCTCATCCCGGGAACGCTCCCTGTGGGCGTAAAAGTCCCCATCCAGACCACAGGCGGTCAGGCCGTCCAGCCAGCGCTGATAGTCAAAATACTCGGTCCAGGCGTCCATCTTGCCCCCGTGGGCCCACACCCACTCCAGCACATCGGCCAGCCGCCGGTCCCCCCGGGAGAGGACCGCCTCCAGATAGCTGGTCTGGGGGTCGTGCCAGTTGTAGGTGATGGACTTGTCCCGCTTCAGGGCGTCCCGCAGCAGGTTGACCCGGCGCTGGTACTCCTCCACTGGTATCTGCCCCTCCCACTGGAAAGCGGTGTGGGGCTTGGGGACAAACCAGGAGGTGGACACAGTGATCCGCACTCCCCGGGCCTTATTGGGGCTGTACTCCCGCCAGGTGAAATAGACCTTCCGGGCCAGGTCGGCGATGCCCAGCACGTCCTCGTCGGTCTCGGTGGGCAGACCCAGCATAAAGTAGAGCTTCACCCCGCTCCATCCCCCGGCAAAGGCGGTTTTGCAGGACTGGAGCAGGTCCTCCTCCCGCAGGTTCTTGTTGATGGCGTCCCGGAGACGCTGTGTGCCCGCCTCGGGGGCGAACGTGAGCCCGCCCCGTCGCACCCGCTGGAGCCGCTCCATCAGGCTCATGGAGAAGGTGTCGGCCCGCAGGGAGGGCAATGACAGCCCGATGTCCCGGGGGGCACAGTAGTCCAGCAGCTCATCGCACAGGGGCAGCAGGTCGGGGTAGTCGGTGGAGGACAGGGACGACAGGGTCATCTCCTGATAGCCTGAATCCTCGATGGCCTCCCTGCCGTATTTCGCCAGCAGCTCTGGATTGCGGGAGCGCACCGGCCGGTAGGCGTAGCCCGCCTGGCAGAACCGGCAGCCCCGAATGCACCCCCGAAACAGCTCCAGCATTACCCGGTCGTGGACAATTTCAGTGGAAGGAATGATGGTTTTCACCGGGAAATAGGCCTTATCCATGTCCTGGACGATCCGCTTGGTGACCAGCTCGGGCGCCCCGGTTCCCTCTTTTATGTCAACCGATCCCAGGGTTCCGTCGGGGCGGTACACCGGCTCATAGAACGAGGGCACATAGATTCCCTCGATCTTAGCGGCTTCCAGCAAGAACTCCTCCTTGGACCAGCCCTCGTCCCGAGCCTGTTTGTAGAGGTCGATGTATTCCAGGGTGACGTCCTCCCCTTCCCCCAAGACAAAGAAATCCACAAAGGGGGCCAGGGGCTCCGGGTTGTAGCAGCAGGTCCCCCCCGCCACCACCAGCGGAGAGAAGTCGGTCCGGTCGGCGCTGCGCAGGGCCAGCCCGGCCAGGTCCAGCATATTCAGGACATTGGTATAGGCCATTTCGTAGCCCAGGGAAAAGCCGATGATGTCGAACTCGGCGATGGAGTCGCCGCTCTCCAGGCCGTAGAGCAACAGCCCCTCCCGGCGCATCTCCTCCTCCATGTCCCCCCATGGGGCGAAGCAGCGCTCACACCAGACATCCGGCCGCTGGTTCATCACCCCGTAGAGAATGCGGCAGCCCAAATTAGACATGCCTATCTCATAGGTATCCGGAAAACACAGGGCGTAGCGGAGGCTCACTTCGCTCTTTTCTTTGACGACGGCGTTGTACTCCCCGCCGGTATACCGGGCCGGTTTCTGTACGTTTGACAGAATACACTCTAAGGTACGATTCATCATGTTACCCCCAGGTCATAATACGACACAGGATTCATTGTACCTTTTTCCCGCTCCTCTGGCAAGCACTATTTGTATTCCCCGCCTAAAATATTTTTCTTCATACAGCCGGCCAGCAGCCAAAAGGCCACCAGTAACAGGGTAATATTACCTCCAAATCTGGCCGCGAACAGTCCCAGCCCCAGCACCGCCGCCGTACAGCCCCGGTCCAGCCAGCCGCAGATCCGGGCGGATCGGTCCTGACCCGCCAGCAGAGCCAAGGTACAGTACAGTGCCCGGCCCCCATCCAGCCCAGCCACGGGCAAAAGATTGAACAGGGCCAGCGCCAGGTTAAGCCCGGCAAAGACCAGCCCCTGTTCCCAACCGCAGCAGATCAGGGCCAACAGCAGATTGACCCCTGGTCCGGCCAGGGCAGACGCTCCCTCCTGCCAGTAACCCATCTCACGGTCCAGCACCAGCTCTGCCCCAACAGCCGTCAAGCGAAACTCCTTTATATTTCCCTCCAGCAGGCGGATTACCGTGAAATGGCCCAGCTCATGGGCTCCGCAGGCGGCCAGAGCCATGGGGAGCAGAAAATTGCGGTCCAGATAATTTAGCCAGGCCAGCAGAAGAAGAAAGCCGCCTGTGATCTGTACCCTGCCCAGCCGTATCAATTTTCTAAAAATTCCACATAATAGGCCGGATTCAGATGCATTTTGTTATACTTCAGTTCCAGATGGAGGTGGGGGCCTGTCGATGTCCCGGTAGAGCCGATCTCAGCTATTTTCTCCCCTATCTCCACCGCCTGGCCCTTGGTGACCACGATTTTACTGCAGTGTGCGTAAAACGACTTTACACCATTCCCATGGTCAATCTGAAGATACAGCCCGTAGGAGTCGTTCTTTCCCGTATATTCTACAGTACCGTCGGCAAAGGCGGCAATGGGGTCCCCCTTCTGGCCCCCGATATCCACTCCCCCATGGAAGAGATATTTCCCATTGATAGGGTGGTCCCGATACCCGTAGATCGAGGTCAGGCGGCCCATCACTGGCGTCATGGTCTCCAGATCCCCCAGGGACAGCTGGTCCATCGTGTAACTTCCGGGCAGAGGGTCGCCGCTGTAGTCAGACACCATCACCACCGTTCCCGCCGCCAGAACGGCCGATGGCGGCTCCGGGACTTCGGCTGCCTCAGCAGCAGGCGCCCCCTGCACAGGCTCCAGGTCCTGCCGAAGCGGCTCCATCCCAAACCGGGAGAAATCAGCATAGTGGTCGGCGCGGACCGCCCCCCCGCTCTTCCCGCCTAAAAACTCCAGCTCCGCGGCCAGCACCGCGCCCGGCTGGACAGGCGGCATGGATACCTCCACAGGGGATTCCTCCTCCTTCGGAGCCGGGCCGAAAACCTCCACACAGAAGGCACCCAAGTCGGCAAGCAGCGAGTCTCCCTCCATCAGGGCCTCCCCAAGGCTTGTCAGGGCCTTGGGGATATCCAAATCGGCACCCATCAGCGCCAGAACGTCCTCCCTCACCTGCCCCAGCTTTTGCGGAAACAGACCCTTTCCTAAAAAAATTGCCAAAAAAAGAGCCAGACATATGAACAGCTGTGCAAATCGAATCTGTTCCTGCTGTCCTCTCCCCTGCCTGTCCCTCCCGGACCGATATGGGCTCCTCCTCTGCTGCCGCCCGATCTGCACGCTTTGGTCATACATGATATGCCCCTCCCCGCACCTGTTTTTAACAGTTTATTCGGTCCAGTATGAAATATTCCTCTTGACATTCGGAGGAAAAGCAAATATAATGTATAAGCTAATCAATCCGGGCGTGGCGAAGCTTGGTATCGCGCTTGGTTCGGGTCCAAGAGACCGTGGGTTCAAATCCCGCCGCTCGGACCAAAAATCCGCTGAAATCGTAAGGTCTCAGCGGATTTTTGCAGCTTTTTTGGCTTTCCCGATTTTCCGACCCATTAAGTGACCCATTCAGCGATGGACGGAGCTGGATGTATTGGACGGTTTTTACAGCGCCATCTCCATAAAGTTACCCATTTTTTCTACCGCCTCCTGCTACATTCTTGTCGTGACGTGGGTGTAGGTATCCAGTGTAAAACCGGAGGAATAATGGCCCAGCATCTGGGACAGCGTTTTGATGTCCACTCCGTTTTGCAGCGCCACCGTTGCAAACGTATGCCTGCCATACTCCTCCGGGTATGGACGTCGGGAACGAACTCAAACTGATTCAGATTTTCCACCAGACAACAGACCGATTCAGTGCCCGCTCAACTTGATGTTCTACGGCAGGGAGGTACAGATATTCCAGTTTTCCCTTCTCCCAGCCCCCGCTTCAGGGTAATCTCCAACGCCATTAAGAGACCGCCATAGAGATATGCGGGGAACTGATGCCCGTTGTAGCACTGTTTCAGCACCATGCCGTTGTCATAGACCTCGCCGAAGGGCGTGACGGCCCCGTCGCCGCTCTGGATGAGCTGTAGGCTTCCCTTCCGCCGTCCACAGCTTGGTATTGGTCTTTTGGTATCGCTCCCCGTTCAGCGTCATGGCATGACCTTTCCCGCTCTGCTCCAAGTCAGAGAAGTCGGTGATGACCGTGGTCTGCTGGTATCTGTGTCAATTTTCAAATATATTACGCTGTTCTGCAATTTTCTGCATTTTGGTATCTGTTTCAGAAAGCATATCCGCACTCCTGCCACATCATGCAAGTTCTCCATAATGGATTTCGTTGTGAGCGGCATCCCCCTGTTTCGCAGTTTACAATCGATGCTGAGAGGCTGCTTGATGCGGCTGGAAATAGAGGACGTAGTAAAGAGCGCCAACTGCATTTCCAATCACCGTCGCAATTGCCGCGCCTGCGATATTCCACCCAAAACCGAGTATCATAATCGGGTCAAGAACGACATTCAGCAAGTTGCCAATGATTTGCTCCATCATGGCCTGGCTTGACCGGCCCTCGGCACGAATCACATTGGAATAGCAGTTGGAGATCAGCACGAACGGACCGCCCAGACTGACGATGGTCAGATAGGATTTTGCGTAGTCCCAGGTGTCGGGACTTACTCCTACCAGGGAGAGGATTTCATCCATAAAAATGAGGAAAAGCGCCGAACGGAAGGTGTCAAATGTAGAAATGCGTCTCAATTTGAGCATTTCCAGTCAATTTTCTACCAGCGATTTATAGGTGGGAAGCTGGAAAGCCAGCCGCTTTTAGCGGCTATATTCATGCCCTCCTTTCAGATATAAATAAAGGCGTCCCGCTTGGAACGCCTTTTGGCATGCCGTTCGTATATAATCAGCGTACTCTTCCCTCTTATCTCTTTTCCGCACTACAGGCCTCTCCGCACAAGTGCAGAAGTTCCTCCCAGTTTCGGTCCACCTCTTCCTGTATCGCCTGGATCATCCATTCGTTCCCCGGCCGAAACAGGTGGGCAAAGCGGCCCTGCATCTTCAAATACTCCTCTACAGGCAGCTTCTTTTTCGGCATGTAGGTCAGCTTGTACACGCCCTCACACACTTCATACAGGGGCCACACACAGCTCTCCACCGCCAGCCTGGTAACTTCCATCAGCTTCTCCGTGGGATACCGCCAGCCTCTGGGACATGGGGCCAAAACATTCAAAAACGCCGCGCCCTGCGTATAGATGGCCTTGTGCGACTTGACGCTGATATCCTGAAAATCTTTGGTGAATGCGGTCTGCGCCACATATGGGATCCCATGGCTCGCCATAATTCTTGTCAGGTCCTTTTTC
Source organism: uncultured Bacillota bacterium (assembly GCA_947649625.1). Classification (GTDB taxonomy): domain Bacteria; phylum Bacillota; class Clostridia; order Oscillospirales; family Oscillospiraceae; genus Lawsonibacter. The sequence goes on from CANSSJ010000028.1 coordinate 6,564, forward strand.
TTTTGCGGCTTCCCCGGGACTGCTTTGCCCACCGGCGTTGTGGTGGTATCCGCAAACCAGGGGGTCGAGGAGGAGCGCTGGATCCCGGTGTTCATATAAGCCTCATTGTCATAGCACACATATACCATGTCGTGTCCCCGCTCCATTGCGCCGCTCAAACTCTGAAAGCCGATGTCGTAGGTACCGCCGTCCCCGCCGAACGTAATAAACTTATACCTTCCGTCCACCTTCCCCCTTTTGCGCAGGACCCGATAAGCCGTCTCCACGCCGGAGCAGGTGGCGGCGGCGTTTTCAAAGGCGTTATGGATAAAGCTGTCCTTCCACGCGGTATAGGGGTACATAAAGGTGGAGACCTCCATGCAGCTGGTCGCTCCGGTGATTACAGCCTTGTCCTCAGGCTCCAGCTGCCGCAGCACCGTCCGGATGGCAATAGGCGAGCCACAGCCCGCACACATTCGGTGTCCGCCGCAAAGCCGCTCCTCCCGCTCCAGATTCTGTTTCAAATTGTAGGTCATGCCCGGTTTCCCTCCTTACTCACGCACATCCAAATAACGATAGGTCTCGCCCGTCTCCCCCGTTCTGGAGATCTCCTCCAGATCCGAAAAGACCCGCTTGATGCTCTCTACCCGTACGTCGCGCCCTCCCAGACCATAAATATAGCTGATCCCTTTCGGCGCGCCGACACCCTGGGCATATAACGCTGCGGCGGTCTCCGCGTAAATCGGCCCGCAATGGGCGTTAAAGCTGTCCGCTTTATCCATCACCCCGAACGCCAGCGTATTCCGCAGCGCCTGGGCCAGCTCCTCCGCGGGGAAGGGACGGAAACAGCGGATCTTAATCAGACCCACCTTTTCCCCCAGCTCCCGCAGCTCGTCCACCGCCTGTTTGGCCGTGCCCGCCGAGGAGCCCATGATCACGATCGCCCGCTCCGCATCCTCCATCCGGTAGCTCTCCAGCAAATCATATTGCCGCCCCGTCATCCGGGCAAATTCGTCCGCCACCGCACGAACCACACGTTTGGCGTCTATCATCGCCTGCGCCTGCTGGCGCTTGGACTCTATGTAGTACACCGGCGTGGCATAGGGTCCAACCGCCATAGGATTTTTCAACAGCGTATGCTGAGGCGTATACTCCCCTACAAACGCTTTGACCTTGTCGTCCTCCACCAGTTCAATGTTTTCGATGGCGTGCGAGGTGATAAATCCGTCCTGGCAGATCATGATGGGCAGACCCACCGCCTCTCCAATGCGCATGGCCTGGAGATAGTTGTCATATGCTTCCTGGTTGGTCTCCGCAAAGAGCATGAGCCAGCCGCAGTCCCGCACGCTCATGGCGTCGGAGTGATCGTTGTTGATGTTGATCGGCCCGCTCAACGCCCGGCAGCTCACTGCCAGCGTAATGGGCAGGCGGTTGGACGCGGCCACGTACAGCATCTCCGCCATATAGATCAGGCCGCAGGAGGAGGTGGCGGACACCGCTCTGGCGCCGGCCGCCTGGGCGCCGATACAGGTGGATAGGGCGGAATGCTCCGACTCCACCGCAATAAATTCGGTGTTCACTTCTCCGTTATCCACATAGGAGGAAAAATATTGCGGAATCTCGGTGGACGGCGTAATGGGAAAAGCCCCCATCACGTCAGGATCGATCTGCTTCATGGCATACGCAATGGCCTCATTGCCGGAAAGTCTCTCTCGAATACCCATACGCGTCCTCCTCACTTCTCATCCCGGACCATCGTAATGGCATGGAACGGGCATGCCTCGGCGCAGATCCCACAGCCCTTACAGAAAAAATACTGGAATTCCCCCCGCTTCCCGTCCTTCACCGGAATGGACATATCCGGGCAGACCGGAGCGCACAAAAGGCACTGCCTGCATTTATCCCAGTCGAGCACCGGTTTTTTGGTCCTCCAGTCTCCGGTCTCCACCGCCACAGAAGTCCCGCCTTCAAAAATCGCACAGCCGGGCGTGATCTCCCGCCAGGTGACCTCCGGCGTCATTTCGCTTGCCTGCCAGCTCATCCCACTCGCACCTCCTCCATGCCGCGCCGGAGGGCGTGCAGATTGCCCTCCACGACCTGCGGCTTCGCCGCAAACTTGTGCCGGAAGGACTGCTCCATATTGGTCACAAACGCATCCGGCTCCACAATACCGCTCACCTTTACCACTGCGGCCAGCATTGGGGTGTTGGGGAAATTTTTCCCCAGCTCCTCTTCGCTGATCCGGCCCGCGTCTATGGTGCACACCCGGCCCGTATACCCCTTTAAAAGCTCCCGCAGCGCCTGAGGGGTCTTGCCGGAGTTGATAATAATGGCTCCCTCCGGCTTCAGCCCCGCGGTGACCTCCACACAGGAGAGCAGCGTCTCGTCCACCACCACTACATAGTCCGGTTCATAGATGTTGGAGTGGACCGTACAGCGCCGTTCGCTGATGCGGTTATACGCAGTGATGGGCGCGCCCATGCGCTCCGGGCCGTATTCCGGAAATCCCTGCACAAACTTTCCGGTATGGAAGGCGGCGTCGGCCAGCAGCAGGGCCGCCGTCTTGGCCCCCTGCCCTCCCCGCCCATGCCAGCGGATCTCTATCATTTCATTTTTCATGCTTTCCGCTCCTGTCCCTCGTATTTCAAAAACTTTTAGGACGGCGGAGCCCATATGCCAGCATATGAGCTCCGCCCCGCTCTTTTCCTATGGAATCCTGCTTCAATCAGTCGTACACCGAGAGCGCCTCGCGGAAGTCCCGAATCAGGTCCTCCACGTCCTCCATGCCTACCGAAACGCGCACCAGCCCGAAGGTGATCCCCAGCTTTCTGCGCTCCTCTTCGCTCAGATCCCCGTGGGACGACGTAGTGGGATGGGCGATGGTCGTCCGGAACCCTCCCAGCGTCATCGCGTAGCGCACCAGGTCCAGCCGGCGCATAAATGCGTTCATCTTCTCTCTGCTCTCGTCCGCCATGACAATACTCAGCATCGCGCCGTATCCGTGGAACTGCTCTGAGGCCAGCTTGTGCTGGGGGTGGGAGGCCAGACTGGGATGGATCACCCGGGCGATACGGGGGTCATGCTCCAGCGCGGCGGCCAGCTTCTGGGCGTTATCCATCTGCTTTTTCACCCGCATGTCCAGCGTCCGCAGAGACCGCAGCACCAGCCAGCTGGTAAAGGCGTCCGCGTTGGTCCCCAGAAGCACCTGCAGATCATACGCCTTTTTCACCAGCTCCTTCGACCCGGTCACGCTGCCGGCCAGGCAGTCGCTGTGGCCGTTGTAAAATTTGGTCAGGCTGTTGACCACCACATCCGCTCCCAGGTCCAGGGGACGGACCATGACGGAGGTGGTAAACGTGTTGTCCACCACCAGCTTTGCCCCGCACGCATGACTCATCTCCGCCAGAGCCCGGATGTCCACCACTGTCATCATGGGGTTGGAGACCGTCTCGGTATAAAACACCTTGGTGTTGGGCCGGATGGCGGCCCGCACCTGCTCCAGCCTGGTAAAGTCCAGGAAGGTCACCTCAACGCCAAATTTCTCAAGCACCATTTTCATAAAATCAATGGTCTCGCCGTAGAGCGTCATGTCGGACAAAATGTGGTCACCGGGCTTGACCAGCATCAACAGCGCGGTGGTGATTGCCGCCATGCCGCAGCCGCAGATGATGGAGTCCTCGCCGCCCTCCAGATACGTCATGGCGTTGGCCAGCGCGGTACGATTGGGATTGTTGGTGCGGTTGTAGGCGAACCCGCCCCCGTCATAGACGAAGTCCATTTCATCCAGGTCCTTTACGTTAAAGGCGCTGGTCAGGTACAGGGCGTCCGCCTCCGGTTCGTCCATTTTTCCGGATATGCGATGTCCCTGGTACAGAAGCTGGGTCTGTCTTGCATACTGATTCATAATGCTCTCCTCATTTCCATTAAATTTTTTCTTTTGTCGCCAGGTCCAGAATGAATCCATCCTGGATCATGGCCGGATTATCGGTTATGTACAGCACCTTGCCATCCGCGGGGGCAAAGACCTCCCCCAGCGCAGTACCAAAATAATCCTCCAGCCGGCCGATGCTCTGCCCCTTCTTCAGATAGTCTCCCGGCTTCACCTGGCAGTAAAAAATACCGGGCACGGGAGCCTCCACAGCCGTTACGCCCTGAAAGAGCTCATACCCATCATTCTCCCAGGCCTCTCCATCCAGCACCCCGAAATGGCGCAGCACATTTTTCATGCCGGCCAGGTGGATCTCTACGGCGTCCTGTTCCAGCTGGCCGTGTTGGCCCGCCTCCACCAGAGCGCTTGGAATTCCATGCCGGGCCGAGTTTTCGTAATTGAGCCCGGCGTACTCCTTCGTCAAATCACACAATTCCCCCACCACGTTAGGCAGGCCGTAATACACCGCGATTTCCTTGGATTTCCGATCCACCTCCGGGTCCACACCCCAGCTGTATTCCGCAAAGGGGGCGAGGGATTCGATCAGATCCCCGCAGTGGGCGTCTATGTGAAGGTCTCCCTTGGAAATAAAATCCCGGAATAAGTAGTATACCATGCGTTCGGTATAGCTCCCATCCTCCCGGCCGGGGAAACAGCGGTTGGGATTCTTTCCGTCCACCGGCGTCACGAACATACTGCGATGCTCAAAGGCGCTGACGTTGGACACCGTGATGATCGTCACCGTACCGGAGACCTGCGCCGGGTCCAGCTGCTTGTACAGCTGGATGGCGGCGGCGACGGGGGGATATTCCCCCCCGTGGATGCCCGCCGTGATCACCGCGTGGGGACCGGGGCGCTCGCCCTGCACCGTGGCAGCCGGGATGTGTATCGTTTCGCCGCCTTCCGCCGGATAGACATGCATTTTTGTAAATTTCGCCATAAATCCTCCTTACGCAACGCTGATAAGCCGCAACTGGTGGGCCCCGTTGGGATTCAGGGTAAAGCCCTGTACCCGCGTGGACATGGCTACGCTGTTGTAGGGATAATAGACCGGAATATACGGCAGATCCTCCGCCGCCGCGGCATACACCTGTTCAAATTTTTCGGTGCGCTGGGCAATATCAAACATCTGCCGCGCCTCCTGAATATACTGGTCCACCGCCGGGTTTACATAAAATGCGTCGTTGCCCTCGTAGGGGGTGCAGGTGGAATTGTACAGGGCGTAGAGCGTATAATACGCGTCTCCGGAGTCTGTGGTCCAGCGCTCATAGACCAGGTCGTGATCCCCCTGATCCAGCGCGGAGAGCAGCGTGCCGTATTCCAGAATCTCAATCTTCGCATCAATATTGATCTGCGCCAGCTGGTTTTGGATAATGTTGCTGGCTTCAATGCGGATCGAGTCGTCCGAGGTCCAAAGTTTGCAGGTAAACCCGTCCGGATAGCCGGATTTCGCCATATACTCCTTCGCCTGCTCCAGATCGTACTGGGCCGGCTTTATATTGTCGGAGTATCCGATGCAGATGGGCGGGGCCACGCTGGCCGCCTGAGAGCCGTAGCCATAGGCGACCGCGTCAATGATCGCCTGCTTGTCAATGGCCAGCTCCATGGCCTTGCGCACATTGGCGTCCGCCAGCGGGCCGCCCTTGCTCTGGTTGACCGTCAGGTACATCACCGCCATGGATTCCTGATTGATCACCTGGAGCTTGTCGTTCTTCTCCGCCTTCTGCACGTCGTTCGGCGCGATGTCATAGGCAATGTCGATCTCACCGGCCTCCAGCGCAATGAACCGCTGGGAGTTTTCAGGCATGATCCGCACGGTCACATGTTTGATGCTCGGCGCGCCCAGAAAATAGGTTTCATTGGCCTCCAGTGTCACCCGATCCCCGGGCTTCCACTCCACCAGACGGTAGGCCCCCGACCCAATGGGGTGGGCAGAAAAAGCCGCCTCGTCTTTCTCTACCTCCGACTTGGGGACGATTCCGGTGTAGGGAATAGAAAAATGCGCCAGAATCGGGCCAAACGCCTCTTTCGTATACACGGTGACCGTATATTCGTCCGTCGCCTCCACATGGTCGATAAAGTCCAGGGCGTAGGACACATAGGGGGAGTCAATCACCCGCTCGATGGTGAAGGCCACATCTGCGCTGGTCAGCTTCTCTCCGTTGGAGAACGTCACGTCCTTCCGCAGATGGAACACGGTGGTGGTGTCGTTCACCTGCTCCCAGCTCTCAGCCAGGTGAGGCACTACGGTATTGTTCTCGTCGATCCGGGTCAGTGTATCAAACATGTTGCCGTATACGGAGACCGACGCGATGGCGTTGCTCAGCTGCGGGTCCAGCGCCGAGACATCCGCCGCCTGGCCGATGACCAGTTCGGACGCGTCCTCCTTTCCGCCCTTCGGCCCGCATCCCGCGGCCAGGGTAAGCAGGAGTATCGCCGCTAATAAAATACTGCCTCTTTTTTTCATGCCGTTGTTCTCCTTTCCCGTCTTGTGTATAGGTTTGGTTGGGATCCGTTATCTTTGTACCGCCTGATCGGCGGGTGCAAACTTTGCGCAAGAGACAAAATGGTCCGGCTCGATCTCCACAAAGCGATAGGGTACGCAGGCGCACTCCTCGCACGCATAAGGGCAGCGTTTGGCAAACCGGCAGCCCACACCGGGCTCAATGGGGGACGTCAGCTCCCCTTTCAGCGGGATCCTCTGGCTGCGATAGTCCGGGTCGGGAACCGGGATCGCCGAGAGCAGCGCCTGGGTATAGGGGTGAACGGGGTTTGTGAACAGCTGCTCCGCCCGGCACTTTTCCACCATCTCCCCCAGATACATGACCACGATCTCGTTGGACAGGTGCTTCACCACGGACAGATCGTGGGTGATAAACAGATACGTCACCCCAAACTGGGCCTGAAGATCCTGCATCAGATTGAGCACCTGGGCCTGAATGGAGACGTCCAGTGCCGACACCGGCTCGTCGCAGACAATAAACTTCGGGTTGACCGCCAGCGCCCGGGCGATCCCGATCCGCTGTCTCCGGCCGCCGTCCAGCTCGTGGGGATAGGTGTTGATCAGGCGCTCCGCCAGACCCACCAGATCCATAATCTCCCGGACCCGCCGGTTCATCTCCTCCTTTTGCCCCCGCCGGTACAGCTTATGGATCAGAAGGGGCTCGCTGATGGCCTCGCGGACCGTCATGCGCGGATTGAGAGAGGAATAGGGGTCCTGGAAAATAATCTGCATCTGCGTGCGCATCGCTTTCATCTGCGCCGCCTTCAATGCGGTCACATCCACGCCGTCAAACAGCACCTGCCCGGAGGTGGGCTCATGCAGGCGGAGGATCGCCCGGCCCATGGTGGACTTTCCGCAGCCGGACTCCCCCACCACACCAAGGGTCTCCCCTTTCCGGATGGAAAACGATACGTTATCCACCGCATGCAGTTTTCCTCCGGGGGTGTTGAAATATTTTTTCAGGTTTTTTACGACCAGCTGCTCGCCGCCGGCAGAATATTCAGCCATCGCATGTCCCCCCCTTTTTTATCTCGTCGATCCGGAAGCAGCGCACCAAATGGTTCGGCGCCGCCTCCCGCTCCGGGGGGTGCTCCTTCCGGCATTTTTCCGTCGCATACCGGCAGCGCGGTGCAAAAAAGCATCCCTTTGGCAGCGCGGTAGGATCGGGCATCAGGCCCTCAATGGGCTGAAGCCGCTCGGTCTGCTCATTCAGCTTCGGTACGGAGGCCAGCAGGCCCATGGTATACGGGTGGGCAGTCTCCTTAAAGATCTGGTGGACGTCTCCGTATTCCACCACCTCGCCCGCATACACAATGGCCACAAATTCACAGTTCTGGGCTACCACTCCCAGGTCGTGGGTAATCAGCATCACCGACGTTCCGTTCTTGTCCCGCAGCTCCCTGATCATGTCCAGAATCTGGGCCTGAATCGTCACGTCCAAAGCGGTGGTAGGCTCGTCCGCCAGCAGCAGGTCCGGGTTGCAGGCCATCGCGATCGCAATCACGACCCGCTGCTTCATACCTCCCGAAAACTGATGGGGATATTCTCCGCCGCGGTTTTTCGGGATCCCCACCATATCCAGCATCTCCAGCGCCTGCCGCAGCGCCTCCTCTCCGCTGACCCTCTGATGGGCCTCAATCGCCTCGGCGATCTGTTTTTCCACCGGGATCACTGGATTGAGGGAAGTCATGGGGTCCTGAAAAATCATGGAGATCTGCTTCCCCCGCACCTCCCGCAGCTCCGCGTCGGACAACGTCCGCAGATCCCGCCCGTCATACCAGATTTCGCCTCCCTGAACGGCGCGGTCCCGGTCCTTCAGCAAGCCCATAACCGCCTTGGCCAGCGTCGTCTTTCCGGCTCCCGTCTCCCCCACTACGCCCAGCGTCCGGCCCTTTTCCATCGACAGCGTCAAATCATTGACTGCCCGGACCGTTCCGTCGGAGGTTGCGAAGTGAACGGTAAGATTTTTAATCTCCAAAACCTTACGCATCGTCTACCTCCTTACCGCTTCATGTTGGGATCAAACGCACCCGTCGCCAAAGAGATTGAGGGAGAGCACCGCCGTCATAATGCCCAGCCCGGGGATAATGGTAATATGCCACGCGTCCCGGATATAATCCCGGGCGCTGTTGAGCATCGCTCCCCACTCCGGAATCGGCGGCGCGATGCCAAGCCCGATATAGGACAGGCCCGCGATGTTCAAAATGGAATTTGCTACGCTCAAAGAGAACTGTACCACCACTGGCGCAAAGCAGTTCGGAATAATATACTTGAGCAGAATGCGCGGCCGGCTGGCTCCGGAGGCCCTTGCGGCCTCCACAAAGTCCTTGTCCTTAACGGTCATCACCGAGGCCCGCATAATCCTTGCAAAGCCCGGGATCTCCGGGATTCCGATGGAGAGCGCCAGGTTAAACAGACTCGACCCCAGCGCCGACGCCACTGCGATTGCCAAAAGCATATACGGGATGGCCAGAAGGACGTCCATGACCCGCATGATCGCGTTGTCCAGAAGGCCCCCGTAATAGCCGGCAATCGCCCCCCAGAATCCCCCTACCAGGCAGGCGAACAGAATGGACGCCAGCCCCAGCGAGAGCGAATACCGGGTCCCCCACAGCATACGGAGCAGGATGTCCCGACCGTATTCGTCACAGCCAAACACGTGCTCCAGGCAGGGGGGCAGCAGCTTTTTGGACAAATCCTGCTGCACTACCATGGACTCATAAAAGGCGTTATGGGTCACCGCGTCGATCAGAAGCGTCGCTATGGATATGGCGATCAGCACCGCCAGGATGCACATACCCAGCATGGCGCTTTTATTGCGCACGAACCGCATCCTCACTTCCTGCCAAAGCGACCGGGCTTTATAGCCGCTTTCCACCACCGCCAGGGTCTCCTCGATCTGTTTCTTTCGGATCAGTGTCATACTCCACCTCCTGCCGCCTTATACTGCGACTTGATTCTGGGGTCAATGTATGCGTATAAAATATCCACCAAAAGATTAACCACAGACAGCATCACGGAAATTACGATCACCGAACCCAGAATAGCCGGCGTATCCTTGGACTTCACCGCGTCCAGCAGGTAGCGCCCCAGACCCGGCCACGCGAACACCGTTTCCGTCATGACCGCGCCGCCCAGAAGCATACCAAACTGCAGTCCCACCACCGTGACCACAGGGATCAGCGCGTTGCGGAACATATGCCGCATGGTAACGATACGCTCCCCCAGCCCCTTTGCCCGGGCGGTGGTGATGTAGTCGGCGTTGATCACCTCCAGCATCGACGAGCGCGTCATACGCGCAATGACGGACCCACAGCTGGCCCCCGCCGTAAACGCCGGCAGCACCAGAGAGTGGATCACACCGAAAAATCCGTCTCCCATATTGGAGGAGGGGAACCAGCCAAGCCCCAGAGAAAAGAGGATGATCAGAACCAGTCCCATCCAGAAGGGAGGCGCCGACGTGCCAAGCAGTGTAACAAACATGGCGATATTATCAAACACGGAGTACTGCTTCTTCGCACACAGGATTCCCACCGGAATACCGATCAGCACGGCCACCACCATGCCCCCGAAGGAGAGCAGGATCGTGTTGGGCAGCTTTTCCGCGATCTGTGTCCCTACCTCCATCTTCGTTTTGTAGGAGGTGCCGAAATCTCCCCGCACCACCCCCGCCATATAGCGGATATACCGAACCGGCAGCGGATCCTTCAGCCCCATGTCCTCCTCCAGCTTTGCGATGCTCTCCGGTGTGGCGGCATTTCCCAGTATCATTGCCGCAGGATTTCCGGGAGTCTTGTCCACAATAAAGTAGACGACAAAGGTAACGCCGATAAGAACCAATACCATCATGGCGATCCGCTTGAGAATGTACCTGTACATAGTGCGCTCCTCTCTTCTGCTCCTGTTTTGTCCGCTTGTATTTCCCTCCAAGTTTTTAGTCTGTACACAAAAACCCTTCACCTTTCGCCTCGATTATAGTATAATAGCGTCATCAAGTAAAGCGACACTTATTTTACATTTCGTTGACCATTTGTTCAACTAAACCCATCAGACGAGAGGAGCTGTTTCCTATGTCTCTGTTCAGCTTTAAAATTGTGGATACCATTGCCAAAAACGGCAGTTTTGCAAAAGCCGCAGACGCGCTGCACATGACGCCTTCCGCTGTCAGCCATGCCGTAAACAAACTGGAACATGAATTTAAGCTGCAGCTGTTTGTCCGCAACCGGCACGGCGCAAGCCTGACGCGGGACGGGGAACGGCTCCTGCCCTACATTCGCACCATCCTGCAATACCACGAGCTGCTTCATCTGGAAGTGGCGCAGATTCATGGAAGCATCACCGGAAGCGTCCGTCTCGGCACGTTCAACAGCGTGACCGTCTCCTGGCTGCCCAGGCTTTTAAAGACTTTTCGCAGTCAATATCCGGAAATTGATATATCCATCCACCAGGGCAGCTACATGGATATCGCCGCATGGCTGGAAAACGACGAGATCGATCTGGCCTTTGTGATCAATCATACGGCCCCCAAAAATGTGGATGTCATTCCCCTTCACCAGGACCCCCTCGTCTGCATCACTCCCCCGGACTATACCCCTCCAAACCCCTCCTACGTCACGCCGAAGGACATCTCCCGGATGAACCTTATCCTCCAGCATGACGGCTACAACGCGGAGATCCTGGATTTTCTCGCTCAGCATCATATCAAAGTAAAGGCGTCCTTCCATATCGAAACCACCGCCGCCATGGTTGCTCTGGTATCCTCCGGTTTCGGGTTCGGCATCGTGTCGAAAATGGACTCCTTTACCCCCATCTCGGACGTGCATATTTATCCCATCCATCCTCCCGCTTTTCGCGTCGTCAGCCTCGCCTGCGTCCAGCACTCCTTTCCGGCCCCCGCTACGGTAACCCTCCGCAATATGATCCTGGACTATACTCAGCAAACCAACATCCAGAATATCCCGGAGAGGCCGTGAGCCCCTCCGCGCCGGTCTCGCGCTCCGGCTTTCCTCCCTTCAATCTTTTGCGCTCTGCAAATTTCGACTTGAAAAATGAGGGAATTCTCTTGCTGACGGCCTGCAGCCCGTTGATATGAGCGACTTTCTTGAGGTTCTATTATTATACTTCGGCCAAAATCCCGTTGAAATCTTACAATTTCAGCGGGATGTTCGATCCTCTTACAGAACCCCCTCGCGTTATCCCATATCCTCCTGCTTCATATAAAATTCACAGTAAGTTTTAAGGTATTTTTCTTGTCTTTGCCGCAGGGCTGTGGTATGATACCTCTTGATCCACTTGAAAATGAGAAAACGGAGGTACACTCCTTTGAAGCCAGATAAAGGAAACAACAAAAAGAATACATGGGGCCTGATCTCTCTGATCCTGTGGGCCCTGATGCTTACCCTGATCTTCCGCAGCTGCTCCAACTCCTACGCCAACTCCAACCAGGTGCAGGTGGAATATTCCATCTTCCGCCAGTGGGTGGTGGCTGAACTGGTGGACGAGGTCCACATGGAGAGCGACCGCTACATCATCACCCTTAAGGAGGGAAAAGAAGCGGAAGCTCTGGCCTTTATCCCTGAGGACGATCGTCAAAACCAGACAAATGACATGTTCGCCTGGATGCCCGTCCAGAACGACAAGGATACCGAGTATGTCACCACCCCGCCCCCGGTGGCCGATCTGGCCATTCTGGACATGATGGATACCCACGGCGTCCAGTTCTACCGCAACCCGCCGGACAGCTCGGGCTATATCCTCTCCCTGCTGCTCACCACCGTACTGCCCATTGTCATCATGGTAGGGGCTATGGTCTTCCTCATGCGGGGCATCGGCGGTAAGGGCGGCATGGGCGGTATCGGCGGCGTGGGTAAGGCCAACGCCAAGGTGTATGTGGAGAAAAAGACCGGCGTTACCTTCCGGGATGTAGCCGGCCAGGACGAGGCCAAAGAGAGCCTGGAGGAGATCATCGACATCCTCCACAACCCTGGCAAGTACACCGAGATCGGGGCCAAGCTGCCTAAGGGCGCGCTGCTGGTGGGCCCTCCGGGCACCGGCAAGACCCTGCTTGCCAAGGCCGTGGCCGGCGAGGCCGGCGTCCCCTTCTTCTCCATCAGCGGCTCCGACTTCGTAGAGATGTTCGTGGGCGTGGGCGCCTCCCGTGTCCGTGACCTGTTTAAAGAGGCCAGCAAGATGGCCCCCTGCATCATCTTCATCGACGAGATCGACACCATCGGCAAGTCCCGTGATAACCGCATGGGCGGCAACGACGAGCGGGAGCAGACCCTGAACCAGCTCCTTGCCGAGCTGGACGGCTTTGATCCCGGCAAGGGCGTTATCGTCCTGGGAGCCACCAACCGGCCCGAGGTGCTGGACAAGGCCCTCCTCCGTCCCGGCCGTTTCGACCGGCGCATCACCATCGACCGGCCCAACCTGGCCGGACGTCTGGCCACCCTCCAGGTCCACACCCGGAACATCCGCCTCAGCGAGGACGTGGATTTGAAAAAAATCGCCCTGGCCACCGCCGGCACCGTGGGCGCCGACCTGGCCAATCTGGTGAACGAGGCCGCCCTGCGGGCTGTCCGCCACGGCCGGAGAGCCGTCAATCAGGAGGACCTGCTGGCCTCCTTTGAGTTTGTCATCGCCGGCAGCGAGAAGAAGAACTCCGTCCTCACCCAGTTCGAGCGCAAGCTGGTGGCCTACCACGAGGTGGGCCACGCCATGGTAGCCTACAAGCAGAAGAACGCCGAGCCGGTGCAGAAGATCACCATTGTCCCCCACACCGAGGGCAGCCTGGGCTACACTCTCCTCATGCCCGAGGAGGACAAGACCAACCTGCGCACCAAGGAGGAGCTGATGGCGAAGATCGCCGTCTCCATGGGCGGCCGTGCCGCCGAGGAGGTGGTCATGGACACCATGACCAACGGGGCCTCCCAGGACATCCAGGAGGCCACCAACATTGCCCGGAACATGGTTGCCATGTACGGCATGAGCGAGGAGTTCGGCATGATGGCCCTGGGCTCTGTCCGCAGCCAGTACCTGGACGGAGGCTACGGCCTGGACTGCGCCCAAGACACCGCCGCCGTCATGGACAAGGCCGTCAAGGCCATCCTGGACGTGTGCTACAAGGACGCGGTGGAGGTCATCCGGGAAAACCGGGAGGACATGGATAAGGTGGTGGCCTACCTGCTGGAGAAGGAGACCATCACCGGCGGCGAGATGGTGGCCATCATCGAGGGCCGGGACCCGGCTACCGTGGAGGACGCCTACGCCTCCACCCGCAAGGCCATCCCCGGGGACATTGAGCCCCCCGCCAAGTCCATCCACATGGTCAGTGAAGAGATCAAGCCCCCCGCCGCCCTGGAGGAGCCGGAGGCCCCCGCTGAGCCGGAGGGGGCTGTCCAGCCGCCCCCCGAAGAGCCCAAGGACGAGCCCGTCCCGGCGGATGAGGACCAGAAATCAGAGTAATGGAAAGCGCCGCCCGAGTGGGCGGCGCTTCTGCTTGACGGCAGGCCGGCAGACGTAGTATGATGTATGGGACATCAAATTGCCCTTGGGGCAAAAGGAGAGATATCTATGTGGTTTGAACAGGCAGTCATCTATCAAATTTACCCTCTGGGTCTGTGCGGCGCACCGGCGGAAAACGATGGGAGAACAGACTCCCGTATCCTGCGCCTGCTGGACTGGGTGGACCATATCAAAAAAACCGGGGCGGACACCGTCCTGCTCAACCCGGTGTTCGACAGCGACCGCCACGGCTATGACACCCGGGATTACTTCCACGTGGACCCCCGGCTGGGCTCCGACGACGACCTTGCCAAGGTGTGTCAAGCCTTTCACGACGCCGGAATTCGGGTGATGCTGGACGGGGTGTTCAACCATGTGGGCCGGGGCTTCTGGGCCTTTAAGGACGTGCAGGAGAAGAAGTGGGACAGCCCGTACAAGGACTGGTTCCACATCAATTTCGACGGCAACACCAACTATAATGACGGCTTCTGGTATGAGGGCTGGGAGGGCCACAACGAGCTGGTCAAACTCAACCTGTGGAACCCCGCGGTAGTAGAGCACCAGTTTGAGGCCATCCGCTCCTGGGTGGACCGCTTCGGGGTGGACGGCCTGCGGCTGGATGTGGCCTACTGCCTGCCCCCAGAATATCTGAAACAGCTGCGGGGCTTTGCCAACAGCGTCAAGCCCGACTTTGTGCTGATGGGCGAGACCCTCCACGGGGACTACAACCGCTGGATGGGGGACGACATGTGCCACAGTGTGACCAACTACGAGTGTTACAAGGGGCTGTGGTCCGCCTTCAACTCCATGAACATGTTCGAGATCGGCCACTCACTGGCCCGGCAGTTCGGCCCGGAGCAGTGGACCCTCTACAAGGGCAGGCACCTGCTGTCCTTCCTGGACAACCACGATGTGAACCGCATCGCCTCCCAGCTCACCAACCCGGACCACCTGCGTCCCGCCTGGTCCATGGCCTTCGGGATGCCCGGCGTGCCCTCCATCTACTACGGCAGCGAGTGGGGCATGAAGGGGAGCAAGGGCCAGGGCAGCGACGCGGAGCTGCGCCCCGCTCTGGAGAAGCCGGAGTGGAACGACCTCACTGCCTGGATCTCCCAGCTGGCCGGTGCCAAGAAGCAGAGCAAGGCCTTGTGCTATGGGGCCTACCGGAACGTGGTGCTCACCAACAAGCAGATCATCTTTGAGCGAGCCTGCGACGAGGAGCGGGTGCTGGTGGCTGTCAACGCCGATTCCGCCCCCTACACCGCTCACTTCGACGCCGGCTGCGGCATGGCGGTGGACTTGATCTCCGGGGAGGCCCACGACTTCGGCGGCGGCTCTGAGATGCCCCCTTACAGCGCGTTTTTCTGGAAGTGTGAGAGGTAACAGCCGTGAAGGACTGCGAGCTGACCCCGCTGGAGCGGGCGGTCTTTGCCGAGATGGCGGAGCTCAACCCGGGAACTACCCCGGAAATCATCTACTGCTCCTCTATCCACAACGATTGGCGGTATATCTTCCATTATTTTTCCACCAAGTCCCGCCCGCCGCTGGTGGACATCTCCCCACTGGCCAGGCTTCGGGGGCTGGACGAGGTGACGCTTTACCAGTGCCAGGTGCAGGATATTTCCCCCCTGGTGGAGATTTCCACCCTGGTGCATCTCACTGTCAGCGGCGGGCCGGAATTTCTCCCCTGTGATCTCACCCCGTTGGAGGAACTGCGGTCCCTGCACCTCCATACCACCCCTCACTGTACTGTCCCCAAACTGCCCGGCAAACTGACCTCCCTCTCTGTCTCGGAGATCGACAATTTGGAGTGCCTGCGGGGCATGGGGTCCCTTACGTCGCTATGTCTCGATGACAACCCGGAGCTCAGCGATCTGTCTCCTCTGACGGACTGCCCAAACCTAAGAAGGCTCTCTGTTGTGGGGACCGGCGTCTCCGACCTGTCTCCTCTGACAAACCACCCCAGCCTGAGGGAGATCATTCTCAGTGCCACCAAAGTAATTGACGTCTCCCCTCTGGCCTCTATCCCCACCCTAGAGATGATCTGGCTGTACGGCACGGCGGTGGAGGACGTGTCCTGTCTGGCCGCCCTGCCCAGGCTCAACGATCTAAATCTGCGCAAGACCCAGGTGGCGGACCTGTCGGCCTTCCAGGGCCGGGAGAACATCCTGGGCATCGAGCGGAAGAAGCTGGGCATCAAAAAGGCGGGCAAATCCGCCGAGGAGATCAAAATTGCCATCGGGGAGGTCCGGGAACGGCTGGACAGACTGGGAATTTCCCCCCGGCCGCCCCTGACGCGGGCGGACATCACCGCCTTTCAGGAGAAAACCGGGGCGAAACTGCCCCGTGAATATGTGGCTTTCCTCACCCAAATCGGGGACGGCTTTGAGGTGAAGTTTGATTCCTTCCTCTACAGGCTCCCTCCCCTGGCGGAGGTCCTCTACCACCCCGAGGGTGTGAAGAAGCGGTTCTCCCACCGGGAGGCCTGGGTCTGGGAGGACGACGACTCCGCCACCGGTAAAAAAATCGCCGCCGCCACCGAAAACGGGCAAATCGAGCTGGTAGACCGGGGCTGCGGCCAGTCCTACCGGCTCATCGTCAGCGGCGGGGCCAAGGGCGAGGTCTGGGACATGGCCGATGTGGGCATTGCCCCTTACGGAAACGGCCTGGACTTCCTGGACTGGCTCCAGGACTTTCTGGACGGAAAAGCTGTATAAAAATTCAGCAGGCCCCCTCTGAGAGGGAGCCTGTTTCTTATGTTTTATCCTTTTCCGTGGCGCAGGGCGGCGGTGAGGGTGTTTTCCATCAGCACCGCCCGGGTGACGGGACCCACGCCGCCGGGGACCGGGGTGATGTACGCGGCCTTTTGGGCTACGGCGGCGTAATCTACGTCGCCGCACAGCTTCCCCTGCCCGTCCCGGTTGACAGCCACGTCGATGACCACCGCCCCCTCCTTCACCATGTCGGCGGTGATAAGGCCGGGGCAGCCCGCCGCGGAGATGAGGATGTCCGCCCGGCGGCACTCGGCGGCCAGATCGGGAGTCTTGGTATGGCAGACAGTGACGGTGCAGTCCCGGCGCAGCAGCAGCATGGCCTGGGGCTTGCCCACAATGTTGGACCGGCCCACCATGGTGCAGTTTTTACCCGCCGGATCGATATTATATTCCGCCAGCAGCCGCATTACCCCCGCCGGTGTGCAGGGCCAGAAGGAGTCCACCCCGAAGGTCAGATCCCCCATGTTGGAGGGGTGGACGCAGTCCACGTCCTTATCCGGCCGGATGGCCAGCTGGATCTCCCGCCCGTCCAGATGCGCCGGCAGAGGGAACTGAATCAGGATGCCGTCGATTCCCTCCCGGTCGTTCAAAAAGCTGATAACATCCAGCAGCTCCTTCTGAGGTACGTCCTCGGGCAGACGGTAGGTCTCATAGTAGATGCCGCATTGCTGGCAGTCCTTCCGTTTGCCCGCCTCGTAGACCTGCGCCGCAGGGTTCTCTCCCACCAGCACCATGGCCATGCCCGGCTTATGCTCCATCTGCTCCACCTGGAGCCGGACCTGCTCCCTGATCTTGGCCGCAAGGGCTTTTCCATCCATGACAACAGCCGCCATGGCTCATTCCTCCTTGTCTGTCTCCTCCGGACCGGCGGTCTGGGCAGCCAGCCGCTCCGCAAACAGTTCTTTTTTTCCGCCCCGGTATTTCCACAGGGCCCAGGCCAGCACCGCTCCGGCGATAACGCAGACCACCGCCGACAGCAGCTGGGATACCCGGATGGGGGCGCCGAACAACTCCCATCCGAAAAGGTACAGGCTGTCGGTGCGCAGGCCCTCGATCCAGGCCCGGCCCAAGCCGTACCAGAAGAAGTAGAACAGGAAGCACTGACCGTCAAACTTCCGCTTTTTCCCCATAAGGTAGACCGCGATCAGGCCCACGAAATTCCAGGCGGACTCGTAAAAGAAAGTGGGATGTACCCCCAGCGTCCCGCTGAGGATGGCCTCATAGCCCGCCTGATCCACAAAACCGTCCCGCAGCATCTCCGCCGCGATGGAGGGCCCGCACATCCGCCAGGGCAGGGCGGTGGCCCCGCCGTAGGCCTCCACATTCATAAAGTTGCCCCACCGGCCGATAAGCTGGCCGATAAACAGGCCGTGGACCCCCAGGTCTGCGTAGGCCAGAAAGCTGAGCTTCTTCTTCCGGCAGAAGATCAGCAGTACAATGGCGGAGGAGATGATCGCCCCATAGATGGCCAGACCCCCGTCGCCGTAGTTGAGAATCCGTCCCCAGTTTAGAGAGCCGTCCGCCTGCCGGTACATGTCCAGATTGAACACCACATAGTACACCCGGATGGCCACCAAAGCGGCAGGGACGGCAAAGAGCATCATGTCGATGATGTTGTCCTCGGTGATGCCGAAGCGCTTGCCCCAGCGGGAGCACAGATACACCGCCAGAATCAGGCCGCAGGTGATAATGACCCCGTACCAGTAGACCGGCAGGTCCAGAACCGGGATGGTAAAGGCCACCCGGTTCAGGGTAAACTCCAGCCCCAGGCCAGGGAAGGATACCGTTTTAATCATGTCTCCTCCTTGGCCCGGACCACCGACAGGGCGGTGCGCTCCCCGGTCACCCAGCTCGCGATCAGTTCCTCGGCCTCCTCCTTGGTAATGGCGTCGAAAATGTCGGCAAAGCGCAGGAAATCGTATCCCGTGAAAAAGGCCTGGGCCTGGCCCACGCACAGGTTCTCAAAGGAGTTCAGCCCCCGCACCCGGTTGCCGTAGACCCCCTTCTTCACCCGCTCCCACAGGGCGGGGTCCACCCCCTCCCGGCCGATGCGGGCAGCCTCAGCGGCCACCGCCGCACAGACAGCCTCCGGGGATTTGGACTCACCGTCCGCCGCCAAATAGGCGCAGCCGAAGCTGCTCTCGTAGCTGTAGCCAAATTCCTGGTTGATGAGCCCCTCCCGGTACAGCCTGGCGTACAGGGGGCTGGAGTTGCCCAGCAGCACCTCCAGGGCCAGTCCGCCCACCAGCTCCTGGCGCAGGCGGTCCTCGCCGTTGATCTGGGCGTCCCCCTTCCAGCCCAGCTGGAAGATGGGGGCAGACACCTCCATCCGCTCCTCGATATAGCTCTGGGCCGCCCGGGGCTGTTCTTTCTCTCCATAGTCCTTGGCGGCAATGGGTCCCGCCTCCTTGGGGAGAATTTCCCGGGCAACATCACAGATGTGTTCCGGGTCCACCGGGCCGGCCACACACAGCACCATGTTGGCGGGGTCATAGAAGGCCTTGTGGCAGGCGTACAGGGTCTCGGGAGTAATCTCCGCGATGGATTCCACGCTGCCCGCCACACTCACCCGAATGGGGTGGTGCTGAAACAGGGCCTTCATCAGGTTCATATAGCACTTCCAGTGGGGGTCGTCCTCGATCATGCCGATCTCCTGGCCGATGATGCCCCGCTCCTTGTCCACGCTCTCCTGGG
>CANSSJ010000029.1 GCA_947649625.1 uncultured Bacillota bacterium
ACAGACGGATTTTCCAGAAGTAAGCAGCAAAGGTTACTCTTTTTCAGGGAACAGACAGCTCCGCCAGCGTTTTCATCTCCTCCATGCTGATACGCAGCCCGCCCTGCGGGGAGAAGAGGGCGCCGGCGTTCATCGCTCTTGGTGCGATAGAGAGGGGAGAGATCGTGCAGTTCTCGGGACGTGAAGTCGCCGACGTTGAAACTTGTGGCAAGCCCCAGGGGCTCAAGCACGTGCTTTTTCATGAAAACATCAAAGCGCTCACCGCTCAGCCGCTCAAAAATCGTGCCGATCACGCCGTAATTCAAGTTGGCGTAGGCGAAGAAGACGCCAGGAGCGCGGTTGAGACCGTCCGCGCCGGAGGCAAAGTGTTCGCCGCCGGCGTAATATTTTTCCATCCAGCAGGAAGAACTGCTCGATATTGTCCTGGGGAGGGATGGAATACACGCTGCCGTCGCGCAGGAAGGAGGTGTTGAATCTCAATTCTTATAAATAAACTTTGAATAATTACGGATAACCATACACGCTGTCTGCACAAAATCCATAGCGTAACGTGGCAGAGGATAGTCCTTCCGATAGACCAAACTGAAGATACTCTCCTGCATATTACAGCGCAGAGGAAAGATATAAAAATCTCCTCCCAATTCTTTTATTTCCTCGCGATATTGATAGAAGATGACTGGCGACAGAAGGCCGGCCCCCTCGCTGTTTTTGGCAAACTGGTAGACAAGCCCCTGCTGGTCCGACTCAAATATTAGCTTGGGTTTTCGGTAGTGGGCAAAAAAGGTTTCTAACTCGTCCCGGAGCTTATTGCCTTGACGGACCGTCCCAAAGGGCAGTTCAGCGATACGGTCGAAATCCGCGCCCTTGCACTGGAAGTCGGCTAATAGTTTTTGCCAGCTGTCAGGATAATACTGAGCCAGCAATTTCCTGGAAAAGCAGCAGTACATGACTTCCCGGGCCAACTCAATGCGCTGCTGGTTTGGAGTGGTGGGGATATTGACGCCCAGATACAGGTCCAACTTTCCCGCCTGTAAAAGGTCGTCCAGATAGGAACTGTTCCCGTCCACCAGTTCAATGGAGATATTCGGATGGGAAGTATGGAAATATTTCCACATGTCCGGAAAAAATACGTTGCTGCGCAGTCTGGATATCCCCACCTTCAGCGCCCCGCGGCAGTTGGTGGAGATATCGGAAAAGGCCGCCAGCATCTTTTTTTCTGAATCTAAAATCTGTTTCCCATAAAAAACCATCTGCTCTCCCTCAAGGGTCAGGTGGAGCGCGGGCCTGCGCTCAAACAGCTGCACGCTGTACTCCTCCTCCAGACGCCTGATATGACTGCTCAGGGCCTGCTGGCTGATGTAGAGCCGCTCCGCCGCCCTGGTGAAGTTCATCTCCTCGACGGTGATCAGGAAATACTCGATGCTCCTCAGATTCATGGCGCACCTCCCCCTATGCTGTTATCTTATTTTACCACAGTCCGGCCCCTGCCACAAGATTTGTGTTGTCAAAACTTGAAAATCTTGCTGTTGGACATTTGTGGCGCCGAGGTGTTATGATAGGACCATGGAAGCCGGCAAACTGCAACAAAACAGAATAAAAGGAGAGGTTTTTCATGACAGTCAAAACATTTTTGAGCGATATGCTCCTGCTGTCGGTCTTTATGCTCATCGGATTCTTTGTCCGTGAGAAGGTCAAACCCCTGCAAAAGCTGTTTCTTCCCTCGTCCCTGATCGGAGGACTGATCCTGCTGGTCCTCGGTCCCCAGCTGCTCAATATAATGGCAGTACCGGAGAGCTTTTCCGGCCTCCCCAGTGCGCTGATCGACGTGGTGATGGCCTCCCTGGTGTTCGGCGTCAGCTTCAACAAAGACAAGATCGCCTCCTATCTGGACTACACCTGCGTCCCCATGACGGCCTACGGGATGCAGATGGCGGTGGGCGCCCTTCTGGGCTTCCTGCTGACCAAGCTCTGGCCCGGCCTGCCTGAGGGCTGGGGCGTGATGGGCGTCTTCTCCTTCCATGGCGGCCACGGCACCGCCGCTGCCGCTGCCTCCACCTTTGAAAAACTGGGCATCGACGGCAACATGGCGGTGGGCATGGTCTTGTCCACCTTCGGCCTGATCGTGGCCATGCTGGTGGGTATGGCGCTGGTGAACTTCGGCGTCCGCCGGGGCTGGACCACCTATGTGAAGGAGCCCAAAGCCCAGCCCGCCCACTTCTACGGCGGCGTTCTCCCCGAAGAAAAGCGGGCCGCCACCGGCCACACCGTGACCACCGGCATCAGCATCAACCACCTGGCGCTCCAGGGCGCGTGGCTGCTGGCCGCCCTGTTCCTGGGCCGCAAGCTCTTCGACGTGGTCAGCCTGGCCGTCCCCGCCGTGGGCGAGCTGCCCAGCGTCCTGCGGGGCGTGTTCGGCGGCGCTGTGCTGTGGCAGCTGCTGAAAATGACCAAGCTGGACAAATATGTGGACCTGAAGACCATCAAGCTGATCAGCGGCTTCCTGCTGGAGATCGTGGTGTTCACCGCCATGGCCACCCTGGACGTGGAATTCGTCTCTACATATATCGCCCCCATCCTGATCTACACCTTCGTTATTGTGGTCTTCACCGTGCCCATCGTCCTGTTCAGCGCCCACCGCTTCTGCAAGACCGAGTGGTTTGAGAAGGCGATGATGGCTTTCGGCGCCGCCACCGGCAACACCTCCACCGGCCTGGCCCTGGTCCGGGCGGTGGACCCCGACTCCCAGAGTTCCGCCGGCGACACCCACGGCGTGTATACCACCCTCACCTGCTGGAAGGACGCCTTTGTGGGCCTGACTCCGGTGTGGATCCTCAGCGGCGTAGGCCTGACCATGGGGGTAGGCATGGCCCTGATGATCGGATTCTTTATCTTCGGCTTTGTGTTCTTTGACCGCAGACGGCGTAAAGCATAAGATCGACAGAAAGGAAGTATCGAGCGATGAGCGTTATTTTGATGGACTGTACCCTGCGCGACGGCGCGAACGTGGTGGGGAAAGGGTTCTCCGCCGAGATCACCGACATGGTGCTGGACGGCCTGACCGCCTGCCATGTGCCCATCATCGAGTTCGGCAACGCCGGTGGAATCGGCGCTTATGAGGTAGCCGGCTTCACCAACGCCGAGACCGACCAGACCTATCTGGACATTGCCCGGAAGTATCTGGACCGGGGCTCGGAGCTGGGCATGTTCCTCAACGCCAAGCGGTATCGGGAGAAAAATGTGGCTCTGGCCAAGGAGAGCGGCCTGTCCTTCCTTCGGGTGGGGGCGGACGCAGGGGACGGAGACATCTCTCTCCCCGCCATCCGGGACATCAAGCAGGCGGGACTGAAAGCCTTCTACTCTGCCATGAAGGCCTATCTGCTCACCCCCGATCAGTTGGCCGAGGAGGCCAAAAAGCTGGCGGATGTCGGACTGGATGAGATCACCATCATGGACTCCGCCGGCACCATGCTCCCCGCCCAGGTGGCGGAGTACACCCAAAAGCTGACCCGGGCCGTCTCTATCCCCGTAGCCTTCCACTGCCACAACAACCTGGGGTTGTCTGCCGCTAACGCGGTGGCCGCCTATGAGGACGGAGCCGCCATCCTGGACTGCGGCCTGATGGGGATGGCCCGCAGCGCGGGCAACCTGGCCACCGAGATGTGCGTGGCCATCATGCAGCGGCTGGGTGAGATGAAGGATATCGACCTGTACGGGATGCTGGACTTCATCGACAACCGCCTCCAGCCTGCCATGGACGCCCACCAGTACCACAACCCGGTCACCCCCCTGGACCTGGTGCTGGGTATCTCCGGCTGTCACTCCAGCTTCCTGAAAAAGTTCAAGGCTGCCGCCCAGGAGTATCAGGTGAACCTTTACCGGCTGATCGTCGAGGTCTCCGCCGTGGACCAGAAGGCCCCGTCGGACGAGCTGATTGCCAGAACTGCCGCCGCTTTGAAGTGAAGGAGGAAATTCATATGATGAATGTTGTTTTGGCGGGTCAGTACCCTGTAGGAACCTACGAGAAGCTCCGGGCCATGCTGCCCAGGGAGCAGTTTGAACTGAAAGCGGTGGACACCCAGGAGGCCTACGACGCCATGACCGACGCGGAGATCATGATCCTGCGCATCTTCAAAGCCCCCAGGGAAGTGATCGCCCGCAACCCTGATTTGAAGATGATCCTGCGCTGGGGTGCGGGCTTCGACTCGGTGGATATCCAGGCCGCCGGCGAGCGGGGCATCCTGGTGACCAACACCCCCGGGGCTAACGCGGGCGCGGTGTCTGAGCTGGCGGTGATGCTGATGCTGGCGGTGGGCCGCAAGCTCCTGTGTCACACCGAGAGCCTGGCCCGTGGGGAGTGGAGCAAGAACACTTTCCTGAACAGCTCTTTCTGCCTGAACAACAAGCTGGTTGGCATTGTGGGCGGCGGCAACATCGGCCGTCAGGTGGCCGCCAAGGTCCAGGCCTTCGGCGCGCGGGTGCAGTACTACGACCCCTGCCGCCTCCCCACTGAACTGGAAGAAACCTGCCGTATGACCTACGTGCCTCTGGAGACGCTGATCGAGACCTCTGACATCATCACCCTCCATGTGCCACTGCTGGACTCCACCCGCCATATGCTGGGCGGGGAGGAGATGAAGCGGATGAAGGACGGAGCCATCATCATCAACACCGCCCGGGGCGGTCTGGTGGACGACGAGGCTCTGGTCCGGGCGGTGCGCTCCGGCAAACTGGCCGGGGCCGGTCTGGACGGCGTGGAGCAGGAACCCCTCCCCGCCGGCGACTCGCTGCTCGCCGAGCCCAATATCATCGTCACCCCCCACATCGGCGGCGGGACGGCGGATATCGGCGATGTGATCATGCCCATGCTGGCCCAGGATATCCAGGACTTCGCGGCGGGGAATGAGCCAAAGCATGTGGTCAACAAAGCGCATTTGAAGTCAGGACCACCCGTATAACGGGTGGTCCTGACTGCGGGGGCTGGACTTGAACCTGCAACCTCTCCTGGGGTCTTTCCCGCAAAATAATCTTGTTGCAAAAAAGGGCGCAGTACGCCCTTATTGCCAATAAATGTATGGAAATGTGCAATTTTTCTCCTTTCTCCTCCATTGGTGAAAGGAGGCATGAACATGCCAAGTAATCAAACACCCAACTACTCTCTCAGCCAGTGGTCGAGGGACGACCGCGTCCTGATGGACGACTTCAACGCCGACAACGCGAAAATCGACGCCGCGCTCAAGGAGCACGCCGGGCAGCTGGCAATGCTGCCCTTCTGCGGCAACTGCCAGATCTGCACCCAGACCTACACCGGCACCGGCACCTTCGGCGAGGACAACCCCAAATCGCTCTACTTCTCCTATCCGCCCAAGCTGGTCGTCATAGTCGGACCGAACGGCATCTTTATGATTATGGTCCACGGCTCCCCCCACGCGCTGTTTCCCAACAGCTCGCCGCCCCCTTACAACATGTGCATTACCTGGAACGGCAATTACGTCTCCTGGTTCGGAAACCATGTCAAAAGCCAAATGAATGCCAGCGGGGCTGCCTATTACGTGGTGGCGCTGTGCAGTAAAAGCTGACAAAAGCACCCCCGGGCCCAAAGGCCCGGGGGTTTTAGTGCTCAGAAATCTTCTTTAGATTTCAGATTAAGCACCAGCAATCCACTTGGAGTTTGTGTTGTCCCATGTAAAGGTCTTGCCCTGAACATCGGCCACCAGGTTCTCAATCCTGTCGGAGCCGCCAACCTTGTAGAAGTTCGCAGTCCCAACAGTAATACCGGTCACAGTTGCGTCAGCACTAAACTGAACTTTCGCCGTATCGGCGGTGTTGCTCGTAATGCTCTTGTTGCCGAAGTTAACGCTGGCACCAGTTCCCATCTTGAGCGTCTTCGCCGCGGCGATAACCAAATCATCTGTCACGGTCAGGGAACCGTTCACGTCGATATCATCGTTCATAGCGAAGGAAGCGGGCAGGGTCAGGCTACCACCGGCGTTAACGGTAATCTTACCAGCAGTCTGGGTCAGAGCCTTGGGCGCGACAGTACCGTTGATGGCCAGAGTGCCCGCGGTGTTGACCAGGTTGACCTTGTTGTCGATGCTCCCGACGGAGTCGGTCCCGTTCAGATTCAGGGTGCCGCCCGTGGCGGTGCCCGTAGCGGTCACGGAGCCGGGAATGGTGGCGGCACCGCTCACGGTCAGGGTCTTGGCGTCGGTGATGGTCAGGGTCTTGCCGCTCTGCATGGTCAGAGCCCCAGCGACGGTAACATTCTCAGTGACGTCCACGTTGCCCTTGACAGCGCTCAGCGCGTCGATATTCCTTGCCAGGGTGACCTTGCCGGAAACAGCGATCTTGGCGCCGCCGGTGACAGCGGCGGCGCCGGTGACAGCGGCGGCGCCGCTGACAGTGACATTGCCTTCGCCGGTGATATTGCCGGTCACAGCGATTGCAGTGCTTGCGTGGCTGATCGTCAGGGTCGCGCCGGACGCAACCTCAATGTCCTTGGCGGTGCTGGCAGCCAGAGTGGCGTTCGCAGTCAGCTTGATCTTGGTGGCAGCGCCGGCCAGAGCGGTGTCCAGCTCAGCCTGAGTGGTAGCTTTAACGACCTGAGTCAGGCCAGTACCCGGATTGATCGTATAGGTCTCCTCCGGGCCAGCCACGCCGTTGATGGTCTTCTTGATCTTGATCGTGACATCAGAACTGGTCAAAGAAGTAATGGAAGCGGTGGACTTGTCATAGCCCTGGCTCACCAGCTCGTCGATCAGCAGACTGGCCAGCTCAGCTTCCGTGGGGGCGGCCGCGCCGATCCACTCGGCGGTCACAGCGGTCTTGGTGGTAGTGTCGAACTCAACCTCACCAGCGTAGGTGTTGGGGTCCTTGGTGACGTTGATGACCACGGTCACGTTAGCGGTGATGTTGTTGATGGTGTACACGCCGGAAACGGGGGTCAGGGTAACGCCATCAGCCACCACGCTGTTCAGGGTGTAGCCGGACTTGGGGGTGACGTTGAAGGTAGCGGAGCCGCCCTCAGCGATGTTGGTGATGTTCCCGGCGGGGGCAGTCACCTTGTCAAGGTTGGTGAAGGTAACGGAGAACTTGTCAGCCTCGTTCATGTTCCGCTCGTCCAGGATGACCACGGTGGCCACGCCGTTGCTGCCGATCACGGCATTGACATAGCCGTTGAAGGCCTTCTTGTCGATCAGAGCGGACAGGGCCTTCTCCATATCAGCGCCGGAGAACTCCTCGTGCTTGTCGTAGTTCTTGGTGAACACAACGACCTTGGCGGTGGGGGCGACATACACGCCCTTGGTGCTGTCGTTGCCGGTGTACAGGGTGCCGCCGACCCACTTCAGCTCGGGCTGCTCGGTGGTGAAGTCAGCGTTCAGGATGAAGGTCTTGTCCAGCGCGTTAGCTACGTAGTTGGCGTTCCGCATAAAGTGGATGCCGACATTGTAGTTTGTGCCGGTGGGAACATCACTGGCGTTGTAAGTGTTGTCGTCAGTCTCGCCAGCGGCATAGGTGATCTCATCAATGCCGCGGACCTCGCCGTCGGCGTTGTACTTGATTTCATACCACTTGCCGCGCTCCATAACAGTGGTGTTGAGGTAGTCGCTGCTGGTGTCGTCGTCCACTTCCTTCAGCATGACGAACTCGCCGTCCACGATGGCCTGACGATACCAGCTGTACTCCTTGGCGCTGGCGTCGTAGTCACGGTGGTCGATGTTGCTGCTGTTGATGTAGGCGTAGTGCTTGGTGGTGGCGTTGTCAACGGCCTCCAGGGTCACCACGGCGATGATGGTGCCGTTGTCCTTGTACAGGGTGTAGACCTCGTTGGCGGCAACGGTATAAGGATTAGAGTCCGTGCCGGTTACCGTCTTGGGAGGACCTCCGGAACCAATGTCGCTGACGGTCATATCCACGTTGGTCACGCCGGTGGTGACGGAATCCACGTCGGACACGATGCGCCGGTAAGTACCACTCGCCACGACCACGTTGTCCATCTCCGCGTTGATGTAGACGGTGCTGTCATTGCCGTGGACCCGGTTGAAGGGGGCAGTACCATTCAGGGAGATGTTCTTGGAGTTGATCTTGATGTCAGCACCGGCGGCGTCCTGAGCGGCCTGGGCCACCTTGTACTTGGTGGTGCCGTCGTTGGTAGTCCCAGAAACCACTTTCAGGGTGTAGATGCCGTTGTTGTCCACGCTGTAGGTGCACCAGGTGTTGACCTGGGAAGCATCAGCGGCTGTGGTAAAGGTAAACTTGGTGCTGTCGCTGGTGTTCATGGTAACGGTCTCCATGGTGCCATCCATGTGGATGATGTTCACGGGGACGTTCTTCTTGGACAGGTAGCTGTAGGCGTCGTCGATGCCGGTCAGGAAGACGTACTCGTCCACCTTCTCATTCTGCTCCACGCCGATGAGATAACCGTACTTGTCCAGCATGATGTCATAGGTGACTTCCTTCATATCGGCGGAGCCGAAGCTCTCCATGACCTCGGTGTCGTACTGGGCGGTGGTGGCGTAGTCGTACTGCTTGCCGGCCACCACGTAGTCATTGACCTTGTGGGAGGTGATGGTCTGCTCAGACAGGACCTCGGGGGCGACCATGGTCATGATGTCGCCGGCGGCGACGGTGACCAGGAACAGGTCGTCCTTCTTCACGCCGGTGATGGCGAAGTCGTCGCCGGCCACCTTCAGAGGATTCTCGGCGTCCTTCCAGCCGTCGCCCTCAGCGTTTCTCTTGTAGTCCTTGAAATAGAGGTTGCCGGTCTTGTCCAGGTTGTAGACCTTGAGGGTGACCTCGTCCCGGCTGGCGCTGTAGTCGCCGTCAGCCACGGCCAGGTAGGTGTTGATGACGGCAATGTCAACCTTCTTGTTGATGCCGTCCACGTACACCTGGGTGAGCACGCCGTTGCCGGTGGCGCCCACGGCGTCGGTGTTGGTGCGGGTCATATCAGCCCGGCCGAAGTTCTTGGGATCGTTGTTGGTGTTGCCGTCGATGGTGACGTTGATCTCGAAGTCCTTCACCGTGGAGGAGCCCAGCAGATCGTAGAGCATCTTGCCGGTGACCTTCTCGGTGTACTCGGCGCGCAGCAGCTCGGTCTTGGCATAGGTGCCAACGGCCACGCCGTCATACTCCCACTTGCGGGCGGGACGGCCGAAATCGTCATAGTCGCTGTCGTTCAGGTACAGCTTGCCGTTGTACAGATGCTCGCCCAGCTCCACGGTGTAGCCCTGAACGCTGGAGGCGGAAGTGCCGGCGCGCTCGGTGCGGTTGATGGCGCGGGCGTAGCTCTCGTTGCTGGACCGCACGATGTACTCGCGCTGGCCGCCGGAGATGACCACCTGGCCGTCACCGCTGGAGATGTCGAAGGTGCCGTCCTTCAGGTCCACCACGGGGGACTTGAGGGTGTTCAGGGCCAGCTGAGCCACCTGGTTACGGGTCAGCTGCTCCTTGGGGTTGGACGCCACGCCGGAGAACAGACGGATCTGGTTGGCCATGGCGGTCACAGGGGCGCGCCAGTCCTGGGCGCCCTTGGACAGGTCCTTGTAGCCCAGGGCGCGCAGCATCATGGCCGCAGCCTGAACGGCATCCAGGAACAGATCAACGCCCTGCGGAAGGACGGCACCGACCGGGTCATCGACACCCAGAGCGCCCTGGACAACCTGAAACGGGACCGCATCTATACGGCCCAGGAGAAGGAGGCCAGGAAGGCCCAGCTTCTGAAGGAGCTGGAGCAGGCCAAAAAGGTGGAGGCCCAGCACAAGGACGAGGTCGCCAGGCTCATTGCCGACGCTGAGAGCTATCTGAAGGCCCACTTCGACCAGGACTACTTCCAGGCGGTGGCGGCCAGCTGCGTCCAGGAGAAGGCCCTGGCCCAGGAGAAGTACCAGGCCGCCGTGGAGAAGCTCAACAAAACCCACCAGGAGACGGTGTCCAAGCTGACCGACGCCCAGGAGATCAAGGACGAAAAATACGTCCATAAAAACCGGCTGTTCGACGCGAAGATGCAGCTGGCCAAGGACCTCCAGGACGCGAAGGACCGCCGTCACGCCGCCTTCGACCACCAGTACCATCTGATCGACCTGCTGCGCATGTCCAAATTTACCTTTGGCGAGACGGCGGCCCAGCGGTGGGAGAACTACCGGTATAATTTCAATATCCGGAACTTCCTGCTGCGCAACGGCCTGTACCTGGCTATTGCCGTGGTCTTCATCGCCATGTGCATCCTGGCCCCCACCGTCAAAAAGGTCGATTTGCTGACGCCGAACAACATTCTGAACATCCTCCAGCAGGCCTCCCCCCGGATGTTCCTGGCTCTGGGCGTGGCCGGCCTGATTATGCTGGCCGGCACCGACCTGTCCATCGGCCGTATGATGGGCATGGGCATCACCGCCGCCACCATTGTGATGCACAAGGGCATCAATACCGGCGGCGTGTTCGGACATATCTTCGACTTTACCGGTATGCCTGTGCCGGCGCGGGTCATTCTGGCCCTGGTGGTGTGCGTCGTGCTGTGCACCATCTTCAGCACCATCGCCGGCTTCTTCACCGCCAAGTTCAAGATGCACCCCTTCATCTCCACCATGTCCACCATGCTGATCATCTTCGGCCTGGCCACCTACTCCACCAAGGGCGTGTCCTTCGGCGGCATTGAGTCGGACATCCAGGGCATGATTATGCCCAAGGTGGGCGGTTTCCCCACCATCATCCTCTGGGCGCTGGCCGCCGTGGTCATCGTGTGGTTCATCTGGAACAAGACCACCTTCGGCAAGAACCTGTACGCCGTGGGCGGCAACCCTGAGGCGGCCTCCGTCTCCGGTATCTCGGTGTTCTGGGTCACCGTGGGCGCGTTCATCATGGCCGGTATCCTCTATGGCTTCGGCGCCTGGCTGGAGTGCATCCGTATGTCCGGCTCCGGCTCCGCCTCTTACGGCCAGGGCTGGGAGATGGACGCCATCGCGGCCTGCGTGGTGGGCGGCGTGTCCTTTACCGGCGGCATCGGCAAAATCTCCGGCGTGGTGACGGGCGTGTTTATCTTCACCGCCCTGACCTACTCCCTGACCACGCTGGGTATTGACGCCAACCTGCAATTTGTAATTTCCGGCATCATCATCCTGGTGGCCGTCATGCTGGACTGCCTGAAGTACGTCCAGAAGAAGTAAGCTCAAAACGATATACAAAAACCTTTATTCGATCCCCAGCCTTCTGCGCAGCAGGAGACTGGGGATTTTTTGCGGCCGGGACCGCTTGAGGGGGATTTTAGGCCGCTTACGGCACACAGGATTGACATATCCTTTCGGCGGGACTATGGTAGCCCCGCGGGGCATTGGGGGGACCGGCGCTTTGTCCCCGGACATTTTAACAAAACCTTCACAATTTTTGCCTTGACAGGGGAAGGCCTCCTTTCGTATAATTTGTGACAGCCTGTCACAAAGCGACAGCCTGTCACAAAAGGAGGGAAACCATGCCCACCGCAACATTTTTTCGATTGCCGGAGGAGAAGCGAAAGCGGCTGATCGACGCCTGCTGGGGAGAACTGACCCGGGCCCGGTTTACCGAGGTGTCCATCAACCGGATCATTGCCGCCGCTCACATCCCCAGAGGCAGCTTTTACCAGTATTTTGAGGATAAAGAGGACCTGATCCGCTACTTATTGGAGGACCTTCGGGGGCATTTCATTACCCTGCTGCGGAATATCCTGATGGAGTCGAAAGGGGACCTGTTTGCCCTGCCGCTGATGGCTTACGACCGGTTTATCAGCCGGCAGGGAGATACCGACCCCATGCTCAGCCAGTTTATCAAAATCATCCGACTGAACGAGGGGATGGACATGCAGAGCCTGATGGGCGGGCCTATGCAGTTTTTGCCCGATCCTCTGTGGGAGGCAGTGGACCCGGCCAAGCTGCGGGAGCCGGGCCGGGAGTACGCCGACCAGCTCTTTCATATGACCTGCGCAGTGCTGGCATTCGCCATTGTGGAGACCTTGCAGCACCCGGCCTGCGTTCCCCAGGTCCGGGAGAGGATAAAACTGAGAACAGACCTGCTCCGCTACGGCGGAGCGGCGGAGGGATATAAGGAGGAAGCCGTATGAAGAGACAAACCCTGTCGCTTGCGCTGGCGGCGGCGCTGGCCCTGTCCCTGCTGGGCACTGCCGCTCTGGCGGCGGAGAGCCCCGCCGGAGAGCCGGAGGCCCCCCAGACCCAGGAATACATACCAGACCCGGTGGGGTCCATCACCTTCGGCAATCTGTCCCGGCGGATGCACCAGGGCAACCTGCAGGTGCGGTCCATCCAGGAGAGCATCGACATGCTGGAGGAGATCGACTACGAGGACCTGAAGGAGGACCTGCGCGTCCAGCTGAACGAGATGGCCAAGATGCAATGGATGATGGTGCAGTTCAACCAGACCGGCACCCTGGCCTATGAGCGGATGGACCAGGCCTACGACGCCGTCCGGGAGCAGTTCGACGCCATCAAGGACGGCGATATGCAGGCCGACAACGCCGACACCGTCCGCCAGCTGAAAAACCTGCAAAATCAGATCGTCATGGCCGGAGAGGCCACCTATATCGCCCTGGCCGCCATGGAGATCCAGCAGGACGGGCTGGAGCGGCAGCTGACCGCCCTGGACCGGCAGATAAAGGAGCTGGACCTGCGCTATGAGCTGGGTCACATCTCCTCCCTGACCCTGAAACAGGCCAAGTCGGGCCGGGCGGCCCTGTCCAGCGGCCTGTCCACCCTGGGGATGAACCTGAATACCTACAAGGGCCAGCTGGAGCTGCTCATCGGGGCGGACATTACCGGAAACATCTCTCTGGGGGCCCTGCCCTCCGTCAGCCAGGAGGATTTGAACGCCATGGACCTGGAGAAGGACCTGGCGGCAGCCAAAGCCAACAGCTGGGACCTCTACGAGGCCTCCGAGACCTACAAGGACGCCCTGGAGGAGTATAACGACCACGGCGGCGACTACGGCCAGACCTACAAGGCCAACGACCGGTCCTATCAGCAGGCCCGGCACACCTACTACTCCGCAAAGTACACCTATGACAACACCGTGCAGAACTTTGAACTGGGTCTGCGCAACCTGTACCTCAAGGTGAAGGACTGCCAGCAGATTCTGGCCGCCTCCCGCACCGCTCTGGCTGTGGAGCGGGACAACTACGCCGTGGCCCAGCTGAAGCAGAGCCAGGGAAATATCTCCCAAAACGCCCTTCTGGAGGCCGGAGATAAGCTGACGGAGGCCCAGGAGAAGGTGGCGGGGGCGGAAAATGATCTGTTTTCCGCCTGGAACACCTACCGCTGGGCCGTGGACCACGGCATCTTGAATTAAAAGGAGACCGCCCTATGAAGCAGAAAAGGATCAGTTCCATCGCCCTGGCTGCCGTTTTGGCCCTGGGCCTCACCGCCTGCCAGTCCGGCGAGGGCGCGGACAGCACTCCGGACGGCAGTGCCCCCGCCGGCGTGGCCGTTCAGGTCCAGGAGGTAAAGGTGGATACCATCTCCACCGAAAACAAGGTGTCCGGCCGGGTGGTCACCGACGGACAGGAGTCGGTCTTTGTGGCCGCACAGGCCCAGTGCACCGCCGTCTATGTGGATGTGGGGGATGTGGTCATCGCCGGCCAGAAGCTGTGCACTCTGGACATGGACAGCACCCTGTCCTCCTACAGCGCGGCCAGCATCAGCTACAACTCCGCCGTCCAGAGCTATCAGGACCAGCAGGCCATCTTCGACAAACAGATTGCCCTGGCGGAGAAAAATGTCAGCGACCTGAAGGCCCTGTTTGAGATCGGGGCCGCCTCCCAGCTGGAGATCGACCAGGCGGAGCTGTCCCTCCAGACCGCCCGGGCCCAGCGGGACTCCACCCTGGCCCAGCTGGAGGCGGGGATGCAGAGCTACAAGTCCAACGTGGAGCAGCTGTCCGCCGTGCTGGAGAACGTGGACGGTCAGGGCAATGTGGTGGCCCCCATCTCGGGCACCATCCTCACCCTGAACGCGGTGGAGAGCAGCTATGTCTCCCCGTCCATGCCGGTGGCCGTCATCGACGGAGCGGACCGGCTGGAGATCGTCGTCTCCGTGTCGGAGGCCCTGGTGCCCAAGCTGGCCCAGGGGGACGAGGTGGACGTGTCCGTCAGCGCCCTGGATCTCCAACTGGTGGGGGCCATCAAGAAGCTGGAGCGCAGCGCCAACATGCAGACCAAGCTGTACAGCGTCACCATCTCCATTGACGAGGACGTAGACGGCCTGCTGTCCGGCATGTTTGCCGACGTGACCTTCCGCACCGACACCTCCGCCGACACTATTGTGATCCCCACCGAGGCCATCCTCACCAGCAACGGGGTGCAGTACGTCTTTGTGGTGGAGAACGACGCGGCCCGCTATGTGGAGATCGGCGCCGGCCTGACGGGCAGCGGCGTCACCGAGGTCACCTCCGGCCTGGCGGCCGGCGACCTGCTGGTGACGGTGGGCCAGGCCTATCTCTCCGACGGCGACGCCGTGCGGATCGTATCCGGGGAGGGCTGAGGCCGGTGAGCAGTATCGCGAAATTCTGTATCAAGCACAAGGTCACCACCCTGATGGCGGTCATCATGATCTCCATTTTCGGCGTGGTCTTTACCACCCGGCTGCAGCTGGCCCTCCTCCCCGATATGGAGGCCCCCGCCGCCATCGTCATGTGCTATTTTAACGGGGCCACCCCCTCCGATATGGAGGAGCTGGTCACCCGGCCCCTGGAGTCGGCCATTATGTCGGTGTCCGGGGTGGACGGGGTGAGCTCCACCTCCTCCGACGGGGTGAGCCAGCTGCAAATCACCTATGTGGAGGGCACCAACCTGGATATCGCCGCCACCAAGCTGCGGGAGCAGTTTGACCGGCTGTCCCTCCCCGACGGGGCCATGGACCCCATCATTGTCAACATCAACATCGGCGACCTGATGCCCTCCGCCATGATCGCCCTCCAGGGGGACGACCTGGCCGACCTCCAGGCCTTGGCGGAGGACACGGTGGCCCCCGCCCTGGAGCGCATCAAGGGGGTGGCCCAGGTCACCGTCTCGGGCGGCGTGAAGCAGCAGATCGCCGTGGAGGTGGACCCCACCCGGGCCTCCGGCTTCGGACTGTCCAACTCCTACATCGCCCAGATCCTCACGGCGGAGAACCTCCTTTTCCCCGGAGGGGACATGCAGAACGGCTCCCAGACCCTCACCGTCACCACCGACGCCAAGCTCCAGACGGTGGAGGATGTGGCCAACGTGATCATCCCCCTCCAGACCGGGGGGACCGTCCGCCTGTCCGAGGTGGCCAACGTGACCCTGGAGACCGAGGACCCGGAGGCCATTGCCAAAACCGACGGCTCGGCCTGCGTGGTGCTTCAGGTGTCCAAGCAGTCGGGGGCCAATGAGGTGTCCACCGCCGACGCGGTGGTGGCCGAGATGGCCAAGCTCCGGGCCAAGAACAGCGCGGTGGAGTATACCGTGCTGTACACTGCCTCCGACTACATCAACATGGCGGTGAACGCCGCGGTGAGCAATATCGAGATGGGCGTGGTGCTGGCCGCCGTGGTGGTCTTCCTCTTCCTGCGCCGCTGGGGGGCCACCGCCACCATCGCCGTGTCCATGCCCGTGTGCATCCTCACGGTGTTCGTGCTGATGAACGTGTTCCACCTCACCCTGAACATGATGTCCCTGGGGGGCATCGCCATGGGCGTGGGCATGATCGTGGACAACTCCATCGTGGTGCTGGAGAACATCTACCGCTACTCCGCCGAGGGCCACAGCCGGATGGAATCCTGCGTGGAGGGGACGAAGGAGGTCTTTACCTCCCTCACCGCCTCCACCCTCACCACCGTGGCCGTCTTCCTGCCCCTGGGCCTCACCGGCGGCATGGCCGGGATGCTCTTTGACGACTTCTGCCTCACCATCTCCTTCCTGATTCTGGCCTCTCTGGTCATCGCCATCACCCTGGTGCCCCTGCTGTGCTACTTCCTGCTGGACGAAAAGAAGGTTCACCAGCACGCCCTGAAAAAGGCGGAGAAGAAGGCGAAGCGGCACGCGGCCGGCCAGCTTGGCCTGGGGGCCCGGCTGAATCAGGTCTACACCGCCCTGCTGGGCTACTTTGTCCGCCACCTGTGGGTGGGGATGCTGGCCTCTGTGGCCCTGGTGGCCGTCTTCATCATTGCCTGCATGAATACCAAAATGGTGCTCATGCCCTCCATGGACCAGGGCATGGTGTCCATCGATGTGAGCACCCCCATTGGCTCGGAGGTGAAGGACACCGCCGCCATTGCCGACCGGATCGTGGATATCGCCATAGAAAATGTCCCTGAGCTGGAGTCGGTCTACCACATCACCCAGTCGGAGAGCTCCAATGTCAATCTGGTGCTCACCGACAAGGAGAAACGGGACCGCAGCGTTGACGACGTGGCCCAGGACATGCGGGAGCGGCTCCAGGACATTGCCGGCTGCGAAATGACCATCACCTCCTCCGACATGACCGCCCTGCTGGGCAGCGGCGCGGAGATCAGCGTGGACATCACCGGAAACGACTACGAGACGCTGACCATGATCGCCCGGGACCTGGCCGAGCAGATCGGCCGGCTGCCCGACGCGGTGGACGTGACCACCTCCATCGCCAAGGAGGTCAAGCAGGTCAAGGTCACCATGAACCGGGAGGCCGCCTCCCAGTATGGCCTCACCGCCGCCACGGTGGGCGCCGCCGTCCGCTCTGAGCTGTCCGGCTCCACCGCCACCACCGTCACCATCAACAACAAGGAGCTGGACGTGGTGGTCCGGGGGGACGGCAAGTCGGCCGCCAGCCTGGACGCCCTCAAGTCCATGCCTGTCCCCTCCGCCTTCGGCGGGACGGTGCCCCTGTCCTCTGTGGCCCATGTGGACGTCGAGCTGGCCCCCCAGAGCATCACCCGGGTCAACCAGTCCCGGCAGATCTCCGTCACCGGCAGCACCCTCAGCGGCGACACCACGGCCATCACCGCCCAGGTCAGGGAGATCCTGAACGGGTACACCCTCCCCGACGGCTACACCGCCGCCATCTCCGGGGCCTATGAGGACATGATGGACAGCTTTGGTGACCTGCTGCTGGCCCTTGTGGTGGCCCTGGGTCTGGTCTACTTCGTGCTGGCCTCCCAGTTTGAGTCCTTCCTCATGCCTGTCATCGTCATGATGATCCTGCCTGTGGCCTTCACCGGGGCCCTGTTCGCCCTGCCCCTCACGGGCCGGGACCTGTCCATGATCTCCCTGGTGGCCCTCATCATGCTGGCGGGCACGGTGGTCAACGCTTCCATCATCCTGGTGGACTACATCCGCCAGCGCCGGGAGCGGGGGGAGAGCCGGGTGGACGCCATCCTCCACGCCTGCCCCCTGCGTATCCGCCCCGTGCTGATGACTACCCTGACCACCATTCTGGCCCTGGTGCCCATGGCTCTGGGGCTGGCCGAGGGGGCCGCCGAGATGATGTCCGACATGAGCATCACCATGATCTCCGGTATGGTCATCTCCACCATTATCACTTTGCTGTTTACTCCGGTTTATTACTCCGTCATCGACGATTTGAGCCATATCTTCTCCCGGAAAAAGAAAAAAGAGGAGCCCCCCGCGCCTCCCTCCGAAGAAGCGGAAGCAGTCCCCGCAGCAACCGAATAAGCGCACGAAGGCCCCGCCAGCCGGCGGGGCCTTTCTCTGTTTATTGTTTTTATTTCGCTTTTGGGTAGGGTTCCCGCACATCCGTCAAACCCAAAAGGTAGTCTGTGCTGGTGTGATAGAATACCGCCAGCCGAATCAGTATGTCCGTCGGGATATCCCGTTTTCCCAACTCGTAGTAGGAATAGCTCACCTGACTGCATTTCAGATAGTTTGCAAGGTCCTTTTGAAACAGGTCGTTGTCCTCTCTCAGATCACGTATCCGTCTATACATTTGTGTCGCTCCTCTCAAAATCAGGGTGCACACAAAAAGTATAGATAAAACATTTTGTTATCTTGACTGGCAAAACAAAATGTTATATAATGTGGTGGCAGCGCTGAACAAAACAATAGAAAAGAGGTATTCATTATATGAGTCTGCCTGATTTATTCCCAATGATCTTTTTTCTGGCCGTCATAGCCGCTTTTGTTGCTTTTATGGTGTTGTACTTCAAAGCATTTTACTCTGGACGGGCGAAACGGCAGGAAAAGGTGGAGGAACAGCGAAAACGTCACGGCGGTGAATATATTCTGGAATGGAGCGGCCCACTGGCTCAGGGTGCGGCGGACCAGGAGTTTGGCAAGCTGGCCGTCATTATCCCCAAGAAGCGGGGAGACGGTAGTGCCCGCTTTTATGAGAAGGGCATGATCGTGGAT
This sequence comes from uncultured Bacillota bacterium, assembly GCA_947649625.1. GTDB lineage: Bacteria > Bacillota > Clostridia > Oscillospirales > Oscillospiraceae > Lawsonibacter. The sequence goes on from CANSSJ010000029.1 coordinate 18,341, forward strand.
CAGAAACGGGTGCTCTATTCGGAAGTGAAGGATATTGTCTATCTAAAAGGGCGCTCAGGGAAAAAATATACCTTAAAATCCGCTATGAGAGACTCGGCGGTTATGTGGATTTACCGCAAAAAAGGTTCCACCATTGGAATCCGGGATTTCACCTATCAGTTTGATGAACAGACAATGGAAAGAATCAGAACCGGATTAGGATATTAAATAGCACGAAAGCCCCGCCAGTCGGCGGGGCCTTCGTCTGTTATTGGAGATTTTCCAGCTCCTCCATCCACAGGGTATTCACCGCGTCGGAGGGCATCCGCCAGTCTCCCCGGGGGGAGAGGGCGAGAGACCCCACCTTGGGGCCGTCGGGCAGGCAGGAGCGCTTGAACTGCTGGGAGAAGAAGCGGCGGTAGAAGTTTTTCAGCCATTTGAGGATGGTCTCCCGGCTGTAGTCCTTCCCTAGGGCGTACAGCGCCAGACGGAACACTTTCCGGGGGGAAAAGCCCCAGCGGACGGCGTAGTAGAGGAAGAAGTCGTGGAGCTCGTAGGGCCCCACCAGGTCCTCGGTGCGCTGGGCGATCTCCCCCTCCTTAGGCGGGAGCAGTTCCGGGGAGACGGGGGTGTCCAGAATATCCCGGAGGACGGCGGCCAGCTCGGGGTCGGAGCCCTCCGCCTCATCGGCGGCGTAGGCGGTGAGGTGGCGGACCAGCGTCTTGGGGATGGAGCCGTTGACCCCGTACATGGACATGTGGTCGCCGTTGTAGGTGGCCCAGCCCAGGGCCAACTCACTCAGGTCCCCGGTGCCGATGACCAGTCCTCCCCGCTGGTTGGCCAGGTCCATCAGCACCTGGGTCCGCTCCCGGGCCTGGCCGTTCTCAAAGGTGACGGACAGGTCGTCCATGGACTGGCCGATGTCCCGGAAGTGGACCTTTACCGCCTCGCCGATGTCCACCGTGCGGAAGTCGGCGCCGATGCGCTCGGCCAGAAGCTGGGCGTTGGACTTGGTGCGGCTGGTGGTGCCGAAGCAGGGCATGGTGACGGCCAGGATGTCGGTCCGGGGCCGGCCCAGCAGGTCCATGGCCCGGGCGGTAATGAGCAGGGCCAGGGTGGAGTCCAGCCCGCCGGACAGCCCCACCACCGCGCAGGAGGCCCGGGTGTGCTCCAACCGTTTTTTCAGGCCCAGGGCGGCGATGGTAAATATCTCCTCGCACCGCTCCCGCCGGTCTCCGGCCTCCGCCGGGACAAAGGGGTTCTTCCCGACGGGCCGGGTGAGAGCGGTGTCCGCCGGCTCCAGCTCGAAGGAGCAGCGCCAATAGTTTTGATTCTCCTCATAGGGGCGGAAGGTGTTCATCTTCCGGCGCTCAAAGGCCAGCTTTTCCAGGTCGATCTCGCTGATGGTCAGTCCGGTGTCAAACCGCTTTTCGGCCAGAATTGTTCCATTTTCGGCGATGATGTTGTGCCCGGCAAAGACCAGATCGGTGGTGGACTCCCCCTCGCCGGCGTCGGCGTAGACATAGCCGCACACCAGCCGGGCGGACTGGCCCGCCGCAAGAGCGCGGCGGTAGGCAGCCTTGCCCGCCAGCTCATTGGAGGCGGACAGGTTCAAAATCAGGGTGGCCCCCGCCTGGACCAGACCGGCGGAGGGGGGCTCCGGGGCCCAAAGGTCCTCGCAGATCTCCACGCCCACGATCAGGTTCGGGATACTCTCGCAGGCGAAGAGCCCACGGGGACACATGTCCACAAGCTCATCGCCGCACAGCTGGAGGGTGGCCTCCTGATCCCTTCCGGAGGCGAACCAGCGGCCCTCATAAAACTCGCCGTAGTTGGGGATATTCACCTTGGGCCGCAGTCCCAGGATTTCCCCTTTGCAAATCACCGCCGCGCAGTTATACAGCTTGTGGTCCCATTTGCTGCGCACCGGCAGGCCGACAGCGGTGAGCATGTCCAGCTCCGTCGTCTCCTCCAGAATGCGCCCCAGGGCCTCCTCCGCACCACGGAGAAGGGTGTCCTGCAAAAACAGGTCGCCGCAGGTGTAGCCGGTGACGCACAGCTCGGGCAGGGCCAGCACCTTGACCCCCTGCTCCGCCGCCTCCTTCATCAGGGCAATGATCTGCCCCGCGTTGTACCCGCAGTCCGCCACCTTGATTTTCGGCGTTCCCGCCGCCACTTTGATAAAGCCGTCCCGCATAAGAGGGCCTCCCTTGTCCGTTTTTTCTATCATATCCCAAATTTTCCCGGATTGCAAGAAAATGATGCGGGCGGCCGGTTTTCCGCCGGCCGCCGCACCCTATTTTTTCTTCTTTCTCGGCTTCGCCCAGCCCTTCTTCCGGACGGGCCTGGGCGGAGCCTTTTTTGACTCGGTCCGCCTTTGCGGCCTGTCCATCGGGGCTCCGCCCCTGTCCGGCTTGACCAGACAGTGCTTGCCGTAGCCGATCAGGTCCTCCCGGCCGGTCCTGTGGAGAGCCTCCAGCACCAGCTTCCGGTTCTGGGGCTTGCGCCACTGCATCAGGGCCCGCTGGAGGGCCTTGTCGTGGGGGGATTTGGGGACAAACACCGGCTCCATGGTCCGGGGGTCGATGCCGGTGTACCACATACAGGTGGCCAGGGTGCCCGGGGTGGGATAGAAGTCCTGGACCTGCTCCGGCATGTGGCCCTGCCGGTTCAGCCACTCGGCCAGCCGGACGGCGTCGTCCAGGGTACAGCCCGGGTGGGAGGAAATGAGGTAGGGGACCAGGTACTGGTCCTTGCCGTAGCGGCGGTTGAGCTTGAAATACTTCTCCTTGAACTTCTCATAGACCTCAATATGGGGCTTGCCCATGCAGTCCAGCACGTGGGGGGCGCAGTGCTCCGGGGCCACCTTCAGCTGGCCGGAGATGTGGTGCTGGACCAGATCGGTGAAGAACTCCCCGCTGGGGTCCTTCATGAGATAGTCAAAGCGTATCCCGGAGCGGATGAATACCTTTTTTACCTTGGGGATACCCCGGAGCTTGCGCAGGAGCATCATATAGTCGGTGTGGTCAGCGTCCAGGTTGGGGCAGGGCTCGGGGGCCAGACAGGCCCGGTTCCGGCACATGCCGGATTTCAGCTGCTTCTGGCAGGAGGGACGTCTAAACGTGGCCGAGGGCCCGCCCACGTCGTGGATGTAGCCTTTGAAGCCGGGGTGCTCCGTCAGGGCTTTTACCTCCCGGATGACTGACTCGTGACTGCGAGAGGAAATTGTCCGTCCCTGGTGGAAGGCCAGGGAGCAGAAATTGCAGGCGCCGAAGCAGCCCCGGTTGTGGGTGACGGAGAAGCGCACCTCCTCGATGGCGGGCACGCCCCCCTGGTCGTCGTACATGGGGTGGGGCTCCCGGACGTAGGGCAGCTCGGCCACCCGGTCCAGCTCCGCTGTGGTCAGGGGGTAGGCGGGCGGGTTGACGATGAGGAAGTGGTCCCCGTGCTTTTGGATAATGGCCTTGCCGGACACCGCGTCGTGCTCCTGGTACTCCACCATATTGGCCCGGGCGTAGGCCACTTTCGAGGCGGACACCTCCTCGAAGGAGGGGACCTCCACCCGGGGGTAGGCGCACATACCCGGATATTTGCCGATGACACAGGTGCCCCGCACGTCGGTGATCTCCGAGACAGGCGTGCCCGAGGCCAGCCGGGCGGCGATCTCCAGGGTGGCGCTCTCCCCCATGCCGTAGGTGAGGATGTCCGCCTGGGCGTCGAAGAGGACGGAGCGACGCACCTTGTCCTCCCAATAGTCGTAGTGGGCGAAGCGGCGCAGGCTGGCTTCCAGCCCGCCGATGACGATGGGGATGTCCCCAAAGGCCTCCCGGACCCGGTTGGCGTAGACCACGGTGGCGTGGTCGGGGCGCAGGCCGGCCTTCCGACCGGGGGAGTAGGCGTCGTCATGGCGGCGCTTTTTGGCGGCGGTGTAGTGGGCCACCATGGAGTCGATGTTTCCCGCCCCGATGAGCACCCCCAGCCGGGGCCGGCCCAGGGCGGCAAAGGCGGCGGCGCTTTTCCAGTCCGGCTGGGCCAGCACGGCCACCCGGTAGCCCGCCCCCTCCAGAATCCGGCCGATGATGGCCGGGCCGAAGGAGGGGTGGTCCACATAGGCGTCCCCGGTGATGAGCAGAAAGTCGTAAAAATCCCACCCCCGGCGGGCCATGTCCTCCCGGCTCACAGGGAGGAAGCGGTCACGGTCAAAAGGCATAGCGCGCCCTCCTGTCTCACCAATCAAATCCGATGTACTTCTCCAATAAATCCCCCTCCGGTTCCTCCCGGAGCTTCACAAAGCCGTATTTCTCAAAAAACCGCCGGGCCCGCTCGTTGTCCCGGGGGCAGTGGAGACGGAGCCGGTCCCAGCCGCTGTTTCGGTACATAGACACCGCCTGCCCGATGAGCTGGACCCCCAGCCCCCTGCCCCGGTCCTCCGGGAGGATGGACAGGAATTTGATGTACCCCGCTTTTTCCTCCTGACCCCGCTCGGGATCGGTGAGGAACAGGCCGACGGCCCTGTCCCCCGACATGGCCACCGTCAGATTCCGGCCCTTCTCCCCTTCGGGGTACAGCGCCCGGTCTTCCGGCCAGACGGCCGGCCGGAACCACAGGTTCACATCCGCCGCCGCTTTTTTGTCCTTCCGCCACCAGGACTGGCGGGCCAGGGTGGAGATCTCCTGGGGCAGGTGGGAGTTGTCCATCTCGAATTGGATCTCAAACTTCTCCCCGTCGAAGGTAAGGCAGGACACCGCCGTGTTGTCTCCGTGGGGCATGGCGTGCCACTCCTCCGGCGGGATGTTCTTTACCCGGCCCAAAAACTGGCGGATGGCCATGCCGTGGCTGAACAGGGCGACAGTCTGGCCGGGGTGCTTTTGGGCAATGGCCCGGACGGCTCCCTCGATCCGGTCCCCCAGCTGGAAAAAGCTCTCCGCCTTCTCCACCGCCCACTTCGGGTCGGTTCGGTTGAACAGCTCCATCTGATGAGGGTCGCTGTGCCGCACAGCCCCGAAGGTCCGGTCCTCCCACTCCCCCAGGTTCAGCTCCCGCAGGCCGGGGTCGGTGCGAAGCTCCAACCCCTTTGGCACATAGACTGCCCGGGCGGTGGTACGTGTGCGGAACAGGTCGCTGGAGTACACCGCGTCAATAGGTACGTCTCGAAAGCGGTCCTCCAGGGCGGCGATCTGCCGGTAGCCGTTCTCGGTGATGAGGGAGTCGTACCAGCCGTGGACCCGGCGATACAGGTTGCCCTCCGCCTCGGCGTGGCGAATCAGATAGATAGTCGTCATGGGATCAGTCCTTTTTCATTTCAAAGTGGATGAGCAGGGACAGCAGTGCCCGCAACAGGATGACCGCCCCCAGCACCATCAGCTCCTGGAGGTCCCGGACCAGCACGGTCTTCAGGATCTCGGCGGCCATCTTGAACTCCAGGCTGGTGGCCAGACCCTCGGCCAGCTGGAATTTGATGTTCCGGGGCTTTCGGGTTATCATCCCCGCGCAGTACAGCCAGAAGGCGTGGACGGCGGTCACCGCCACCACGAAAATGCCCATCAGCTCACAGGCGGAGATGATGGTGGGCAGGCACAGCTCGATAAGGTGTTCCAGCACGGCGATTCCCTCCTTTTTACCAGGGCTTCACGCCCCCGGTCAGCTCCGACACACGGCCCAGTCCCTGCCGGGCGGCGATGTCCGCCAAACCGTCCCGGACAGCCAGCGGCGCGAAGGGGTCGGCGAAGAGGGCGGTGCCCACCGCCACGGCGGAGGCCCCGGCCAGCATGAGCTGGGCGGCGTCCTCCCCTTTGGACACGCCCCCCATGCCCAGGATGGGCAGAGAGACCGCCTGACTGACCTCCCACACCATCCGCACCGCCACGGGCAGCACGGCGGGACCGGACAGACCGCCGGTGTTCATTTTCAGGATGGGCCGGCGGGTGTTCACGTCAATGCGCATCCCCCGGATGGTGTTGATGAGAGACAGGGCGTCCGCCCCGGCCCCCTCCACCGCTCTGGCAATTTCGGTGATATCGGTGACATTGGGGGACAGCTTTACCATCACAGGCACGCTTCCGGCATGCTTTTTTACCTCCTCGGTCACCTCGGCGGCCAGCTCAGGCCGGGTGCCGTAGGCCAGCCCCCCCGCCTTCACGTTGGGACAGGAGATGTTCA
>CANSSJ010000030.1 GCA_947649625.1 uncultured Bacillota bacterium
CTTCATCTTGGCGATGGCCTCGGGCTTGTTGCCCTCGATGCCGATGATGCACTTGGGGATCTCCAGATACTTCATCACCGCCTGGATGCCGTCCAGAATGAACTGGGTGTCCTCCAGGAAGCAGCGGTTGTCCGAGGTGATGTAGGGCTCGCACTCGGCGCCGTTGATGAGCAGCGTGTCGATCTCGTCCAGGTTCTTGGGGGACAGCTTTACCACCGTGGGGAAGCCGGCGCCGCCCAGGCCCACCAGGCCGCTGGCCCGGACCGCGTCCTGGAAGGATTTCAGGTCTGTCACCGTGGGGGGGGCAATGGAGGGGTCCACCGTCTGCTTGCCGTCGGGAATGATGACCACCGCCGTCTGGGGGGCGCCGTTGGGGGCGGTGATGGTGATGATGCTGTCCACCGTGCCGGACACGCCGGAGTGGATGTCCATGGAGACAAAGCCGCCGGCCTTGCCCACCACAGTGCCCACACAGACCTGGTCGCCCTTGGCCACCGCGGGGGCGGCGGGGGCGCCGATGTGCTGACCCATGGACAGCACGATCTTGGAGGGCAGCGGCATCTTCACAGTTTCCTGATTGGAAGTCCGCTTTTCATGCGGGACCTGCGCGCCCTGCGCAGATCGTTTGAGAAATTTGCTCATGTAAGTTTTCGACCTCCCTATTCGACGGCCCCTCTCCTTTTTAAGGACCGCCGATTTGCTGGTGAAAAATATGATACACCTTTTTCTCACAGAGCGCAAGGTTTTTTGGGCGGTCTCACCTAATTTTCGTCAAAAAATTTTTACCGGTTTTCCAAACAAAAAGCGAGACACAGCCCGAAATTTCGAGCCGTGTCTAAAATAGGGCTTGCGTAGTTCCTCAAGATGCGATACAATAGAAGCACAAGGCAAATTGAGGCAGGACGTGAGGCGGTTCCAGCGCCCCACGCCCCTATGCAGGAGATCGCACCTCCTACACAACAGCATTGCTGCGCCAGCCCTCATTATATCGGAAATGCCGCCGTTTATCAAGAGGCGGTTTTTTGGGGGTTGTGTCTGTTCAGTTGCGGTGTGGGATTCTTTATCCTGCGCCGCTTTCGTTTGCCTTGGCGGAAAACGCCCCGGAGGGCCGCAAGCCCCCGCCCTCCGGGGGGCAGAACCGTCGAGGATACCCAAAATCTGTAAAAAGAGAGGTACAAACGATGAAAAAACTGAAACAGGCACTTTCCCTTTCTCTGGCACTCGTTCTGTCTCTGGCAATGGCCGTTCCAGCGTTTGCGGCGGAATCCAAGTGGAAGGTGGAGGTAGTCGGCAAGACTAACGCTGAGATATCACTGGGCAAAAAGACCTTTACCGTCCGCGATTGGGTCATCTCCGGCACTTTTAAAGACGATGAATTTGATATGATTGGGAACATCTGGACTAAAACAGACAGCCACCAGTGGACGACGGAAAATGTGTATGCCCTGTCAAAGGGCGATGAGGTGGTCTTTACCAAGGGCGGAGAGAGCTTCGAGGAATTCTACATGACGGCGTGGTCGGACCCGGATGGGGATGGCGTGTATGACCAGCTGATAGGAAACATAACCTCTGATGATTATTCTTCTACGTTCCTGCCGGCCAACGCCGCTGGTCCTGTGCGTGACTTTTATGGGCAAACCTATACGGTCTTTTATATGCCCAGCCTCGGTTATTTGCAGCAGATGGGACTCACTCCCGATGGTTATGGAAGCTGGGACCTTTGTGACACCGGCGGCGTTTCCCCGGTAACAGAACTGAAGATGCATCCTGACCTCCTGCTGGACATATACGGACCAAATACAATCGTCAATATTGCAACTCCCGATAAAAGCTGGAGCTGCACCATCCTCGTGGAGGTGCCCCTCCAGCCCACCACGCCGACCCAGCCTGTTACCCCACCCGCTGAGGTCAAAACCGCCAACCCCACCAACGACAAGCTGATGGTAAACGGCGTGGCTCAGAACCCCACGGTGTACAAGATCGGGGGAAGCAACTACTTTAAGATTCGGGACGTGGCCGCCGTGCTCAACGGCACCGAAAAGCAGTTCGCCGTGGGCTATGCCGGCGGCAAGGTGACGGTGACCTCCGGCCAGCCCTACGAGGCCACCGGCAAAGAGCTGGCAGGCGCGCCTGACGCCGCGAAGGACGCCTCCCCCTCCAATGACACCGTAATTATCGACGGCACAGAGGCCAGCCTGACCGTCTACAAGATCGGCGGGGCCAACTACTTCAAGCTCCGGGACCTGGGCAAGGCCCTGAATTTCTATGTCGGCTGGGAGGCCGGCAAGGGCGTGTACATCGAGACCGGCAAGCCCTACAGTAAATAATCAAAGCACAAAAACAGCGGGAGGCACTTTGCCTCCCGCTGTTTTTTGCTTCTCTCAGCAGCCGCAGCCGTTGTTGCAGCCGCAGTTGTTGTTGCAGCAGCAGTTATTGCCGCCCCAGCCGCCGCAGCCGAACAGGATGATGATGAGGATGATGATCCACAGGCAGCTGCTGCCGCCCCAGTTGTTATTGCAGCACCCCATTATGAGTACCTCCTGATATGAAAGTATTAAGAGGGCTGTTTGCCGCTCTCGATACCATCATATGGCCCCAGAAGGAAATGGGTGCCTTTCGGCTATAAAATTTTCTCGCAGAAGGACCGCAGCATGGTAGCCATCTCGGCCCGGGTGGCGCTGCGCCTGGGCTCCAGCGTGAGTGCGCCGCCATTATTCACGCCGCTGATGATCTTGTTCTCCACTGCCCAGCTCATGGCCGTCCTGGCCCAGCCGCTCACCCGGTCCTGATCCGGGAAACGGGACAGGTCCGCCCCCGCTCCCAGCTCTTTTCCCATGTATTTGGTGGCGTAGTTGTACATCATCACAACGGCCTGCTCCCGGGTGATATTTCCGCTCGGGTTGAACTTGCCGCTCCCCGCCCCGGCGGTGATGCCCTGAGCGGCCCCCCAGCGGACGGCCTGCGCATACCACCGGCCGTCCGGCACATCGGTAAAGGTGGGGGCGTCTTTCACCTCGGGCGAGCCAGCCAGCCGGTGGAGCACCGACATGAGCATGGCCCGGTTCATGGTCAGCCCCGGGGAAAACTGATGGGCGCTCATGCCGGAGAACAGCCCACGCTCATAGACATAGCTCACCGGCTCGTAATACCAGTCCACCTGCCGCACATCGTAGAAGGGGGTGTGCTTGTCCTTCCCTGGGGATTGGGTGTAGCTCCCCTGAACGCCCAGCAGGGCCTCGCCGGAGCGGATGGCCACCACAGCGGTGGTGCTCTCCCCCACCAGATAGCGGTGGTTGACGGTCAATCCCGCCCCGGAGGCCGTCTCCGTTCCGGCGGTGACATCCACCACCGCCCCCCCGTGGGTCACCGCGGCGGAGCCGGCCAGCAGCACAAAGCCGGAGCCGGTGGGCAGGGAGATGGTCTGGCCGTCTGTCCAGACCCGCTGCTGGAGAGTATCGCTGTAGCTCCCCGCCTGACCGGAGCCGGCCAGGGCGGCGTCCAGACTGGCCTTCGCTCTGTCGTAGGCGTCCTGGAGCAGCTTGTCCCCCGCCTCCTCCCCCTTCTGGACGGCCTGGGGGATAAATGTCTTTTGCAGGTAGCTCAGCGAGATCAGGCTGTCGCCGGACGCGGCGGCGTACCCGGCCGCGGCCAGCAGCAGACAGGCCAGACCCAGCACCAGAGGGCGCAGATATCGTCTCATAGGTTATCCTCCTCGGCTCCCTCCCGTTGGGAAATCATATAGCTCAGGGCCAGCAGGCTGTCGGAAAAGTGGACCGACTCCACGATCACATCCTGGCTGGCGCAGGTCAGCTCGTAGTTGGTAAAATTCCAGATACCCCTCACCCCGGCCTCCACCAGCCGGTCCCCCATCCGCTGGGCGGCGGCGATGGGCACCGTCAGCAGCCCCACATCCACCCGGTTGGCGGCGATGAACTCCTCCAGCTCGTCGGCGTGGCGGACGGGCACCCCGGCGATCCTGGTCCCCACCACCGCCGGATCGACGTCGAAGGCGGCCAGCAGCTGGAAGCCGTTGGCGGAAAAGCGGAAATTCTGAATGATGGCCCGGCCCAGGTTGCCCGTGCCCAGCACAATCAGGGTGTGGCCCTGACTGATGCCCAATATCTCTCCGATCTCCTCTTTCAGCAGGTCCACCTTGTAGCCGTAGCCCTGCTGGCCGAAGCCGCCGAAACAGAACAGGTCCTGACGGATCTGGGAGGCAGTCAGCCCCATGGACTTGCCCAGAGCGCTGGAGGAGATACGCACCACCCCGCCCTCCTGGAGCTCGGACAGCTGCCGGTAGTACCGGGGCAGGCGGCGGATCACTGCGGTGGAAACCTTCGTGTTTCGCTTCATTCCACCGCTCCCTTCTCAAAGCAGACATAGTTTCCTGTATACATTATACCATCCAATTCCCCCGCGGTCAATCCAAAGTCGCAGGCAAAAAAAGCATCTCCAAAGCGCTGCGCTTGGAGATACTTCTATTCCGCCTCATCCGGCACGTATTCCATGATATCCTCTACCCGGCAATTCAATATCCGACAAAAATTATCAATTGTGATCGTCTTTACGACCATATTTTTCCTCAGCCGGTACAACTGGGCCGGGTCAACTCCATAGTCCCTCATCAGCTTGTTTTGACTAATATCCTTTTTCTTTAAAGTAACCCATAAACGATCGTACCTTATCACCTATATCACCACTCTCCCCTTGCATTTTAGCTGTCAATGCTTTAGAATAGTATGTGCGTATACACACATACTATTAAAAGGAATGTGATGAAATGGAGCTGAATTATTTCAAAGACAAGCTCTTTGACCTGCTCAACGAGAGCGACGAACTGGACCTGAGCGACATCATCGCCGACGATAAACGGGATACCTTCACGGTCACCGCATCGGACGGCAGCGTATTTGAGCTTTTATGTCAAAAAATGTAGCGCAAAACAGGCCCCGGCCGGGGCCTGTTTTTACATCATCTTCACGATTTCCTTCTTCAATCGGGCAATGATCCGCTTCTCCAGCCGGGAGATGTAGGACTGGGAGATGCCCAGCTGGTCGGCCACCTCCTTCTGGGTGCACTCTCGCCGGCCGTCCAGGCCGAAGCGCAGGGTGATGATGTGCCGCTCCCGCTCGTCCAGCCGCTCCATGGCCTGGCGGAGGAGCTGCCGGTCCACGTCGGCCTCCAGGGGCTGGACCACCAGATCCTCGTCGGTGCCCAGCACATCAGACAGCAGCAGCTCATTGCCGTCCCAGTCGGTATTCAGCGGCTCGTCGAAGGACAGCTCAATCTTCTGGTTGGCGGTCTTGCGGAGATACATGAGGATCTCATTCTCAATGCATCGGCTGGCGTAAGTGGCCAGTTTGATGGCCTTTTCCGGCTGGTAAGTGCCCACCGCCTTGATCAGTCCGATGGTGCCGATGGAGATCAGGTCCTCGATATGGATGCCGGTGTTCTCAAACCGCCGGGCAATGTAGGCCACCAGCCGCAGGTTGTGCTCGATGAGCAGGTTCCGGGCCTGGACGTCCCCCTCCCCCAGCCGGGCGATGAGGGCGGACTCCTCCTCCCTCTTCAGGGGGGCGGGCAGGGTGTCACTGCCGCCGATGTACATGATCTTGCCGGGCAGGGCCAGCCCCAGCCGGGTCAGGAGGCCGGACAGCCCCTCCTTCAATTTTATGTAAACTGCTCTCATAGAAAACACCTCTTGCTCCAATTCTTCTCTGTGGGGCCTGACCACCTGGGCAGGCCTCTATTCCATGGTTCTGCTCCGCCAGACATGACCCGCCCGGGTGGTCGGGTCCCACATTTATTCCATCAGCCCAATCAGCGCCTGATAGCCGCCCCCGTCGGACACCGGCGAGGGAGACAGGGCCACCAGCGCGGGGCCTCTCCCCTGCCCGTCCAGCTCCAGCCCGTCCACCCGGACGGCCAGCAGCAGCCCCCGGTCCACCCCCACGCTGCGGTAAGGCAGCAGGCGGAACCGTCCCCGCCACGCCCCCGTCCCTAAACGGGTCAGGGCGGCGGCGGGGTCAGTCAGGTCGCCGGGGCCGGGCCGGTGCTCCCGGGGAAACAGCGGACCGGCCCGCTCCCCTTCCGCCACCATCACCGGGCGGCCGGATACCGGGTCGGTGAGGGTATTGCCGGTATCCACCAGGGCCGTAAAGGAAACCGACCTGTCAGCCAGTTTCAGCCGGGCATTCACCAGCTCCCCGCCGCTGTGCCGGGCCAGTCGCTGAAACACCAGGGTGAGCACCCCATAGCACACCGCCGCTGACAGCAGCACCACCTTCAGATCCAGAGCGGAGTAGAACACCCCATGACCCAAGGTCAGTCCCGTCCCGCCCAGCAGGCCGATGGCCACCACCCCGCCTCCAAAGGCGCAGGTCAGGGCCACGAAGAGCATCCCCTGCCGGAGCAGGCGGCGGCTCTTCCCGTAAGAGATCACCAGCATCAGGACGGCCGAGGCCAACCGGCACAGGGGATGGGCCAGGAAGGACAGCCCCGGCAGAAAAATTACCACCGCGTACAGTCCTCCCAGGGCCGCCCCCAGGGCGAAGCGCCAGCGGCACAGAGGTTCTCCCGCCAGCCGGGCCGCCGCCAGGAGGAGGAGGTAATCCACAATGGCATTGAGGAGAAACAATGTGTCTACATAGATAACAGTCACGGCTTTCCCCTCCCTCAGCACGTCCTATTATAGGGGCCTGACCGGGAGAAAGCGGTCAAAATTTTGGTGGGGATTTTAGGCGGTTTCTGTCCCTCCCCTGTTGACAGCTCCCTGATATCCTGATATAATATCGTCAGACGATATTATGGGGTGATAAACAGAAAGGAGGCCGGTTTATGGCGGGACGGGAAAAGGGACCCCTCACCGAACCCATGTACTATGTGCTCATGTCCTTCCTGGGCCGGGAGATGTGCGGCACCGAGATCACCGAATTTGTGGAGCGCAGGACGGCGGGCCGGGTAAAGCTGGGGCCGGGGACGCTGTACACCCTGCTGGCCAAGTTTCAGGACGAGGGCCTTATCGCCGAGACCTCGGTGGACGGCCGGAAGCGGACCTATCAGATCACGGAAAAGGGCCGGGAGGCCTTCCGGGAGGAGCTGGCCCGGCTGCGTTCCTGCGTAAACGACGGCGACGAGGCCCTGGGCTGAGCCCCTGCGTTGGAAAGGAGACAGGACCATGTACGACTACAACGGCGACAGGCTGGTGAGAAAGTTTCTGCCGGTGCAGATCTACGACGTCCACGGCATCGAGCTGTGGCTTGAGGAGCTGTCCGCCCAGGGGCTGATCCTGGACAGCTTCGGATTCCGGCGCAGCGCCATTTTCCGGCCCGGCAGCCCGGAACCCGGCGTCCGTTACCGGCTGGAGCCCTCCATTTTTCACGCAGACAGAGAGACCCCCGAATCCCGGGGCAGAGCCGACTGGGAGACGGTGGACTATGAGAAAAACGCCGAATACGCCCGGTACGGCTGGGAGTATGTAGACAATATCCCCCGATTTTACACCATCTACCGCTGTAGGGACCAGTCGGCGGAGGAACTTCACACCGACCCCGTCACCTTGGGCTACCTCTTTCAGCGCATCTGCGCCGTCCATATCACCTGGCTTTTGACCCTCTCGCTGATCGTGCTCTCCCACCTCTTCCAGCGTTTCGTTCTGCCCTCTGCCGGCCACAGCGCCAGCCTGCTCTTTCAGGCTCTGGATATGCTGGCTGCCAATCCTCTGTGCGGAGTTTTTTACCTCTCGCTTCTCGCGTGGTTTTTTCTGCTCTGCCTTATCGACGCCCGCAACACCCGAAGGCTGTGGAAGCTGCGCCGCCGGCTGGCTGACGGCATCCCCCTGGATGAGGACCGGCGCTATCCCTGTTCTCCCCTCTGGAACGCCGTCGCGGCGGCGGTTCCCGTCGTCCTGCTCTGCGGGCTGTGTATCACCTTTATTTTGACTCCCAGGGTCTAACGGAAAGGAGCGCCTGTCATGACCGTAAAAAAGCCCATGCCCTGCTCCCTCTACGACATGGAGGGCATCCAGAACTGGCTGGACGAGATGGCCCGGCAGGGCCTGTTTCTGGACCGCATCGCCTTCCACAACGACCGCTTTATCTTTCAGACCGGCGAGCCCAGGCCGGTGCGCTACCGCCTGGACCCCATTGTGCCCGGCTACGACTACGGTGAGCGCAGGGAGTTGTACGCCCAGGCGGGCTGGGAGTTTGTGGACACCATGGTCAATCTGTACTGCGTCTACTCCTGCGCCGACCCGGACATCCCGGAGCTGTACTCCGACCCTCAGTCCCTGGCCTGCGCAGTGGGACGGCTGGCAAAGCGCCGGTCCCTTTCCGTGGGGCTGCTCCTCCTGGTCCTGGCCTTCGCCGTGGGGGGATTCTGCTTTGTGGGGTGGGACACCTTCCTCCGAAACCTCATTCTCAGGGAGGAGCCCTTCTTCCCCCTCACCTTCCTGGCCCTCCCTGCTCTTGTGGTCATCGGCGGCGTCATTGAGGTCGTCTATGTCAGGCGGCTGTGGACCGTCTGCCGCACCCTGGAACAGAGCCTGTCTCTGAAATCGGGCCGCCGGTGGAACAGGCCCCGCTTCCTGACTGTGTATATCCCCATATTTATTCTGGGGAATCTCCTGATCAATTACGTTGCCCTCTACTCCCCCGAGACGACGTACACCTACGACCCGGCCGCCCTGGCCCACCCCTGGCCCACCGCGGCACAGATCGAGCAGACCGTCCCCGGCCAGGTCCCGGAGGACTGGACGCCCTGCGTGGACGGCTATATCCGGAAGAACGCCTCCCGCCGGGCTCCGGTACAGGAGTTTGTCTCCCGCCGCCAGACAGCCGGCTCCGACTACCCCTACTCCCTGTCCACCACCATCCGCTACGTCCGGGCCGACTCCCCCAAAACGGCCGGACGGCTCTACCGGCTGGAGCGGGACGAGCGGGCCAAACGGCTGGAGCAGTGGAAGGGCCCCACCTTCGCCGCCCGGGTCACCGACCTTGTTCCCTTCTCCCCCCGGGACTGGCCCGGCCTGGACCGGCTGGAGGTGGCCCAATTCCGCTCCGGAGGACAGGCGGGCTGGACCTTCGCTCTCCTGCGGGGGAACGACGTGCTGCTGGTCAGCTACACCGGCCCCGCCCGGTGGGAGGGCTGCCTGCCCCTGTTTCTGGAGGCTCTGGATTCATAAGGAGGTGCTGACATGACCGTACAAGAGCCGATTCCCTGTTCCTTTTTCGACATCCCCGGCCTGCAGAGCTGGCTGGACGAGAAAGCCCGGCAGGGGCTGTTTCTGGAACGATTCAACTACCATCTGGACCGGGCTGTCTTTGAGACGGGCGACCCCCGTCCGGTGCGCTACCGCCTGGACCCGGTGGGCCGGAGCAAAAAGAAGGACCGGGAGCGGGCGGAACTCTACCGGGAGGCGGGCTGGACCCATGTGGCCGACATCCCCAGGGCGTTCCATATCTTCTCCTGCGAGGACCCGGACGCCCCGGAGCTGTACTCCGACCCCCAGTCCCTGTCCCTCGCCCTCAGCGGGACCATCCGGGCACAGATCCGGTATCAGCTGACCTTCGCCCTGACAATTATCCTCTTTGTTGGCGGCCTGCTGTTCTTTTTCTGGGGTATCTACTGGGAGGACCTCCTCCTGTGGACGCATCCCCGGAACCTGTTCACCCTGGCAGTCGCCGCCATACTCTTCCCCGGCCTGTTTCTCGCCGTCGCCCTGGACCTGAGGAAGCTGTTCAAGATCCGGCGCACTCTGGCCCAGGGCCTGCCCCTGAAAGCCAAAAAGCGGTGGAACCGGCCCCGGTGGATCATCATCTGGCTGGCCGTCTACCTGACCCTCAATTTGACCCTCAACCTTTTCCCCAGGCTGTTCCTGGAGGATTATCGCCCCGAGATCTGCGGCCTGGACGAGGCCGTGCTGTCCCACCCCTGGCCCACCGCGGCCCAGCTGGAGGCGGCGGGACCCGATCCTCTGACGGAGGAACCGGCGGCGGACGGCTACGTCACCACCAACGACTCCTGGTTCGCCCCCGTCCAGGAGTATGTCTCCACCAACTGGGAGACCCGCGAGTATGACTACTGGACCGGCGTGCGGTACCTTCAGGCCCGCTCCCCAAAGGCGGCGGAGCTGCTTTACCGGCTGGAGCGGGACAAGGAGATCCGTTATCAGAAGAAAGCCGTCTCCTTCCCGAACGCCAACCGCATTACCGAAGTCCAGCCCTTCCAGCCCTGGGACTGGCCCGGCCTGGACCGGGCGGAGCTGACCCGCTGCCACCGTCGGGGGCAGGATATCTGGACTCTCCTTCTCCTGCGGGAGAGGGACGTACTGATGGTGGAATATTCCGGTCCGGCCCAGCCGGAGGACTGCATCCCCCTGTTCCTGGAGGCCCTTGACAAGGAGGTCACACCATGAAGCGCGTCCGCAAATTCACTCCCGTGTCCATGTACGACGCCCAGGGTCTGGAGAGCTGGCTGGAGGACATGGCGAGACAGGGGCTCTTCTTGAAAAAGTTCGGCACCGTCTGGTGCGTCTTTGAACGGGGTCCCGCCCGGCCGCTGCGGTACCGGGTAGAGCCGGTGCGGGAGCAGGAGGCTGACGACCTTCTGGGCCGGTCGCCCATGAAGGAGCTGTATCAGGACTTCGGCTGGAGCTACACGGCCAGCATCGGCAGCTCCATGTTCATCTTCTCCACCGGGGATGAGAACGCCCCCGAGCTCCACACCGATCCGGAGCTGCAGAGTGGGCTGTGGAAAAAGCTGTACCGCCGGGCCCGACGGAGCTTCCGGTTTCAGCTCTTCCTGCTGGCTGTCGTCATCGCCGCGCTGTGCACCCAGCTCTGGAACGGCGGATTTATCTACTCCCTCATCACCTCCGCCACCCCCTTCATGCTGCTCTATCTGCCCCTGTTCCTGTTTCAGCTCCCCGGCAGCTGGGCGGAGCTGCAAAAGCTGGCCCTGATGGTGGAGCAGCTGGAGGCGGGCGTTCCCCTGGACCACCGGTCCTTCTACCCCAGGCGAAACCGGAGAGAGGCGGTCTGCCTTGTCCTTGCGGTCATTCTGCTGCTGGGGCTGTTCGCCGTGCAGTACGTCCTGCCCTTCACCGGCGGCGGCATCCGGCCCCTGACAGACCAGACCGCTTTCCCTGCCCTGACCCTGGAACAGCTGGAGGGTCCGGAGCTGGAGGAGCGGGGCTACACCCAGGAGAAATATGTGGACGGGGAGACCGTCACCGTCAACTACAGCAATTTCTCTGAACGGAACCACTATCTGCTTTGCTGGAACCAGTGGGACATCATCCAGACCGGCAGCATCCAGCCGGACGACTGGCACAGACTGGAGATCCAATGGTATGATCTGCCGCTGTCCTTCCTGTCCGCCCCCCTGGCTCAGGAGCTGCTGGATGACGCCATGGGGCTGAAGCGCAGCGTCTGGTGGACCTCCCCCGAGGAGGGCGGGGTGGTCTGGACGGTGGACTACTACACCCACTTCGACGACCGCTTTCTCGCCATAGCCCGGGAGGACCGGGGTTTTCAGATCGCCGCTGTCTCCCATGGAGGCAAGGCGGCCATCGTCAAGTACACCGGAAACGGCGACCTGGCCGGCCACCTGGACGAGATCATGGCGATGGTACAATAACGAAAGGGGCGGCCGCTGGCCGCCCCTAGGTGTTTTTTAGAATCTCCTCCGCCTCCGCCCGGCTGTAGCAGCCGTTGAGGACGGCCAGCAGTGCGTTGGCGGACATGTGCTCGGGCAGCTCCAGGCGTTTGAGGAGGGCCCGGCGCTTCCCTGCGCTGTCCGGTCCTCCGGACAGGCCGGCGGCAAACAGGTCCCCTTTCGTCAGGGGCGGGCCGGAGGGCACGGACAGGCCATCTCCGTCCAGGAAAGTGGCCCCCGCCCGGCGCAGGACGTCCTCCAGCACCTGGGGGGGCATCCCCTCCACCCCCAGCTTGCCCTCCTTCCCCGGCTGGCGCTTCCGGCGCTCCTTGCCGTACACATCGGGGATGTAGGCGTGCTTGAGGTACTGAGCCGGGATAGCCCCCTTGATCCGGTTCCGGATGACGAAGCCCGCCCCGTCGGAGTCGGTGAGGACGATCAGCCCCCGCCGCCGGGCCGCCCGGTCCAGGAGGGCCATTTTTTCCGGGTCCCTGAAGATCTGAAAGCCCCCTGTCTCCAGGATGAGGGTATCCACCACCTGGGACAGGGTGTTTTTGTCATACCGGCCCTCCACTACGATGGCCTCACGGATATGCAGCATGAAAACTCCCCCCTACGCCGTGTTGGCCAGCTCCAGCAGCAGGGTGGTCATCAGTTCCTTAGCGTCCTGACCGGTGGACTTCATGGCCAGGTCAGTCCGGGCGCAGCGGATGACGGCGTTCCGGCACCAGGGCAGAGAGAACCTCCGGGCGCTGACCATCAGGCGGTCCGCCGGGTAGCGCATCCCCCACAGCTGGGACACCCAGGCGGCGTTTTTCCCGCTTGCCAGGGCCAGCCGGGCGGAGTACAACTGCCGCATCTGCTTGCCCAAGGCCCCCATGATCTCATAGGGGGTCTTCTGCATCTGATACAACTCCCCCAAGGTGGCCGCCGCCCTGTCGAAGTTCTTCTCCCCGATGGCATCGGCAATACGGAAGACCACCGCGCTGAGCTGGGGGGTGGCCACCGCCTCGATGTCCGCCCGGGTGATGTGGTCTCCCTTGGCGTAGGCGGCGATCTTGCCCACCTCCTGCTGGAGATTGTGCATCAGGTCGCCGCACAGGAAAATCAGCTCCTCGCACAGCCGGGGGTCGATGTCCTTGCCCTGGGCCCGGAAGTGGCGGCGGACCCAGTCGGCCAGCTCCCGGGGGCTCTGGCGGACAAAATTTACTGCCGTGCCGTGCTCCTTGATGGCCGCCGCCAGCCTGGTGCGGGCGTCCGGTTTGTATTCCAGCACATCATAGAGGAAGACCAGACAACAGTAGTCGGGCAGGCTGGACAGAATGCGGACATACTCCTCCTTCTCCCCCGCCTTGAACAGATCGAAGTCGGTCACCTCTACCAAGGTGCGCTCTGCCATCATAGGCAGACAGTCCACCGCTTCCTCCAGGGCGTGGGGGGACATGTCTCTGGAGGAGAGGTCGTGGCGGTTGAACTCCCCCAGCCCCCCGGTGAGCACCGCCTCCCGCAGGCGGCCCAGGTAGTGGTCCCGGAGATAGGTCTCCTCCCCATAGAAGATATACAACTGCCCCGGCTTGCCCGCGGACAAATCCTTTTTCAGCTTTTCCAGGCCCGATGTGTCTGATTTATTTTTTGGCGGCATAAATTTGTCCCCCTATTTCAGCTGCACCTCGATGGTCCCGTACAGGTCGGTGCGGTAGATTTCAGCTCCGATTTCATCCAGGCGGACCAGGGCGTCCCAACCCGGGTGGCCGTATCTGTTATTCAGGCCCACCGAGATCAGGGCCAGATCAGGCCTCACCGCCTCCAGCAGTTCCCGAGTGTTGGAGGTGTCGGAGCCGTGGTGGCCCGCCACCAGAACCTCGATGTCGGGCAGGTCCACTGTCTCCAGCAGGTACAGCTCCCCCTCCGCCTCCATATCTCCGGTGATGAGGACATCCGTCTCCCCCGCCGTGGCTAGCACGGTGAGACCCAGCTCGTTGCTGCTCCCGGTATCCATCAAGGGCGGCAGCACGGTGACACCGCCGGTAAAGCGGGTCGTCCCCCGGACAAAGCGCACCGGGATGCCCTTCTCCTTCGCAATGGCAAGGATCTCCGCCCGGAGGGGACTGTCCTCCTCCACATCGGGCAGGATAATTTCCCCCACTTTCACCCGATTGAGCAGCTGGGGGACGCCGTTGGCGTGGTCGGCGTGGTAGTGGGACACCACCAGCAGGTCGACACAGTCACCGCCCAAGGCTTGCAGGTAGTTGGCGGCCACGTCGCCGGGGTCGTCCCGGCTGTCCCCGCCGCAGTCCACCAAGGTGAGGACCCCTCTTCTCCGAATCAAAACGCTCTGGCCCTGGCCCACGTCCAGCACAGTGACAGACAGATCCCCCTGATAGAAAGCGGTCCGGGTGAGGGCCACCGCCAACACCAGTCCGGCCGCCCCGGCGGCCAGAGGCATCCACACCGGACGCCGGCCCTTTACCCGGATGAACACCAGCAGCAGGGCGTAAATCAGCACCAGCCAGGCCCGGTAGTAAACCGACTCCAAAGGCAGGGCCGCCAATGCGGGCCGGGACACCAGGTCGATCACCCACTGGAGGTATCGGGCCAGGGCTGCAAAGGGGATCGCCAGCACCGCCGCCGGGCCGGGCAGGACAGTGGCCAGCACCCCAACTCCCAGTCCGCCCAGAAAGAGAAAGCCGATGGCCCACAGGGTCAGCAGGTTGGACAGGGGGGCTATGAGGGAGATCATATTGAAATGGAGGGCCACCAGAGGGATGGTGAGGGTAGACGCCCCCAGCGTGGCGGAGAGGGTGGAGATGATAAAGTAAGGCACCGCCCGCAGCAGCCGCTCCCCCCAATTTTTGGGCTTATGCAGCTCATCCATGTGGAATTTCTTCAACAGCCACGCCTGGACCCGGTCGGACACCAGCAGAATGCCCGCCACCGCCGCAAAGGACAGCTGGAGGCCGATGTGGGCGGCAGAGAAGGGATTGGCCCACAGCAGCAGGAACAGCGCCAGCGCCAGGGAGGTAGGGCCGTCCCGCTCCCGGTCCAGCAGGGGGGCCAGTTGGAGCATGAGGATCATCACCGCCGCCCGGAGCACCGACGGGGTGTTGCCCGCGATGCCGCAGAACAGAACCACCCACAGGATGGTGAAAAGGGCGGTGGACCGCTTCCCCCGGCCCAGCAGGGCGGTGAGCAGGCTGGCCAGAAAGGCCAGGTGCATCCCGGACACCGCCACTGTGTGGCTCAGCCCCGCCCGCTCCAGGGAGGTGGTGAACTGGTCGGTGAGGTTGTCTCGGTTGCCCGTCACCAAGGCCCGGACAAAGCCCGCCACATCCTCCGGGAAGGCGGCGTCAATGCCGGCTTTCAGGGCTCTGGACGCCCAGGCGGCGTAATACTGGGGCGGGACGTGGTCCGGCCGCTCCACGTTCAGGCGGCCGTAGGCCGTGGCCCGGAGGAAGATGCCCTTGGCGGTGTAGTAGGTAATTTTTTCCCCGGCGAAGGTGCGGTCCCCCAGAGTACAGTGGGCGACGGTTTCAATTCGGTCGCCGGGGCGCAGGCCGGCCCCCTGTTCGTCGGTGTACAGGATGGCGGACACCTTTACCCGGCGCTCAGTCTCCGCCTGAATCAGCACGGTATAGCCACCGTAGCTCCCCTCCTGAGGCCAGTCGGCCACCGTGGCGGTGAGCCGGACAGTGCGGTCGTCCAGGTCCTGGGCGGGCCGGAAAAACACCGCCATATAGAGGGCCGTCCACAGAAGACCGCAGGCCAGACCGAACAAAATCACCAGAAATCGGGTCCGGGCGCGGCTTTTCTTCTTCATCAGCAGCCGGACAGCCGCTGCCGCCAGGATGCACACACCGCCCAGCGGCAGCAGGCAGGCGTCCAGCCCGCCGTAAATGGTAAAAAATATGGCGGCGGCAAAGGAAAAGGCAAAGGATGCCAGTACACGCATGTCCTCTCCCCTCCCCCGGCTTTTCTTAAAGGGTATCATGTTTGGGGAAATTTTGCAAGTCTTGCCAACCCCACTGAAATATGATAGAATCAAGCCACTTTCCGAAGGGAGCTCCCACTATGACCGACTACTTCCACCTGAATATCGAAAAGGACGCCCTGCTGTCTCTGTCCACCCTGGGGCTGGCCCATCTGGGGGACGGGGTGTACGAGGTGATGGTCCGCTCCTGGCTGGTCCTCCATGGCAAAGCCAAGGCCAGGGACCTGCACCGGGCCACCGTCCAATATGTGGCCGCCCCCGCCCAGGCGGAGCGGTTCGAGAAAATTCAGCCCATCCTCACCGGGGAGGAGGCGGACGTCTTTCGCCGGGGCCGGAACACCGCCCCCCACTCTATTCCCAAGGCCGCCAGCCGGGCCCAGTACCAGACCGCCACCGGCCTGGAGGCTCTCTTCGGCTGGCTGTACCTCCAGGGGAGGACCGAGCGGCTGAACAAGCTGTTTGCTGTGATGATGGAGGAGATATCCCAATGATTCTATACCGCCCTGTTGGAGCGCAGGAGCTTGCTCTGATTGCCGAAAGCGGGTACACCGCTTTCCCGCCCCGCCTGCCGGAACAGCCCATTTTTTACCCCGTGCTCAACCAGCAGTACGCCGCCGAAATTGCCTCCAAGTGGAACACCAGAGACCCGGCCTCCGGCTTCAAGGGCTACGTCACCCGCTTCCAGGTGGACGACAGCTTTCTGGCCCGCTACCAGGTCCAGACCGTGGGCCGCTCCTACCACCAGGAGTATTGGATCCCCGCCGAAGATTTGGCGGAATTCAACCAGCACATCGCCGGCAAAATTGAAGTGATTCAGACCATTAACGAGAGGTGATTCCCTATGCCCTTAGATGCGCTATGCCTGTCGGGCGTCATCCACGAACTGAATACTACTCTGGCCGGTGCCAGGGTTGATAAAATCTACCAGCCCGGCCGGGACGAGGTAATTCTGGCCCTGCGTACCCAGAGCACGGGCAACGTCCGTCTGCTGCTGTCGGCCAATCCGGCCCACCCCCGGCTCCACCTGACCACCCTGCCCCTGGAGAACCCGGAGAAGCCCCCCATGTTCTGTATGCTGCTGCGCAAGCACATGTCCGGGGCCCGGCTGCTGGACATCGTCCAGACCCCCCTGGAGCGGGTGGCCACCCTCCGCTTCGAGGCGCTGAACGAGCTGGGCGACCGGGTGGAGCGCCGCCTTGTGCTGGAGGCCATCAGCCACAAAACCAACCTCCTCCTGCTGGACGGGGAGGGCCGCATCCTGGACTGCATCCGCCACACCGGAGGCGACCTCACCGCCGGCCGCGTCCTCCAGCCGGGGATGTTCTACCGCCTCCCCCCAGGTTTTGACAAGGAAAATCCCCTTACAGCAGATCGGGAGAAATTGGAGGCTCTTTTGTCCGCCGCACCGGAGGAGGTCCAAATTGACAAGTGGCTGCTGGACACCTTCGGCGGGCTGTCCCCCCTGATCTGCCGGGAGCTGGCCCACCAGGCGGGAGGGAGTACCGACATCCGGCTCAACACTTTGAGTCCCGAGGGCCGCAGCAGACTGCTGAATGAGCTGGAGGCGCTTCAAAATACTGTAAAGGAAAATTCCTATACGCCAACTTTGGTGCTGATAGATGGCCGGCCCAAGGACTTCACCTTCCTCTCCATTGGACAGTACGAGGGGGCCGCCCAGGTGGAGGGCTGGCCCGCCTTCTCCCCCCTGCTGGACACCTTCTTCGAGCAGCGGGAGCGTCAGGACCGAATCAGGCAGCGGGGCCAGGACTTGATTAAGTCGGTGACCAACGCCCGGGACCGAACCGCCCGGAAGCTCGCCAACCAGGAGAGGGAGCTGGTAGCCACCCGGGATCGGGACCGTCTTCGTCAGCTGGGAGATATTGTCACCAGTAATTTTTACCAGATGTCCAAGGGCATGGCCCGCCTCCGGGCGGCGGACTTCTACGACCCCGAAGGGAAAGAAGTGGAGATCAAGCTGGACCCTCTCCTCACCCCTCAGCAGAACGCTGCCAAGTACTACAAGGACTACAACCGGGCCAAAAAGGCGGAGGAGATGCTCACCATCCAGCTGCAGAAGGGCCGGCAGGAGCTGGACTACCTGAACAGCGTGCTGGAGAACATCACCCTGGCCGAGGGGGAGCGGGACCTGGCCGAAATCCGTCAGGAGCTGTCGGACACCGGCTATCTGCGCCGCCCCGGCAAGGCCAAGGACCGGGGGAAACGGGTCGTGTCCAAACCCATGGAATTTATGTCAACCAGCGGCCTGCGCATCTCGGTAGGCAAGAACAACAGCCAGAACGACCTGCTCACCTGCAAGCTGGCAGGGAAAGGGGACATCTGGTTCCACACCCAGAAGATCCACGGCTCCCATGTCATCCTGTGGACGGAGGGAGGCCAGCCCGACCTCCAGAGCCTGAACGAGGCTGCCATCCTGGCCGCCTGGTTCTCCCAGGCCCGGGACAGCAGCAAGGTCCCAGTGGACTACACCCCCGTCCGGTACGTGAAGAAACCCGGGGGCGCCCGGCCCGGCATGGTGATCTACACCACCTACGAGACCGCCCAGGTCACCCCCGACGGGGAACTGGCCAAGCGGCTGCGCGTGAAATGAAGGGGCTGCTCTATGTTCTGCTCCAGTGCACCTGGGGGCTGATTCAGACGGCAGCGGGGGCAGTGGTTTTCCTGCGGTACCGGCACTGTCCCCATTTCCGCTTCCATGGCGCAGTGGTCACGGTGTACCCCCTCTGGTCCAGCCTCTCTCTGGGGCCGTTTATCTTTTTGACGGACAAGCCGCCCCGGGACCGCAGTGGGCAAATTCCCTTCCAGGATATTTCCCAGCGGCTGCTGGTCCACGAGTATGGCCACACCGTCCAGTCCCTGCTTCTGGGGCCACTGTATCTGCCAGTGATCGGCCTGCCCTCCGCCCTGTGGGCCCATCTCCCCTCTTGCCAGCGGAAGTGGCGGAGCAAGGTATCCTATTTCAGCTTTTTTCCCGAACGTTCCGCCAATTTTTTGGGAGAATGCGCAACCAAAGAGCCCTCTATGGGGCAGACTGTAATCTAGCTCCCCCCCCCTCGACTGCAAAAAAGACACGCCCGAGGGAGAGGTTTCATAAAGAAGTTAAGGGCAAGACAGGCCGCAACGGTCTGTCTTGCCCCTCTATACTGTATAACCCACTATGACACTTTCAGGGAAAGTGCCCGTGGGGGAAAGCAATAAACTGGACTATCCTTGTTATCCCTGGTGCGGGCTGTTTGCTTCTTTCGCTTGACGAACCAGTTCGCTGATTGTATCATCGGCGGACTGCTTGGCGATTTTGGTAATTTCCTCGTTGTCGGGAATATGAAGCCCCTTCAAAGCGTAAGGGTCATTCAGACGCAGACCTGTACCCGTCAGCATGGCTCTCACTTGGGTATACGCCCATTGCCGTTCACCTGCCGGCATACTGGCATCGAAATACTCACTCCACGAACAGTTATATTTTGCGGCGATGAAATTCAACTGACCGGACAACCCCTTCCCAAGAGGAGAGTCCAGCGCTTCTTGATAGGCATCGGCGTAATAGTCTTTGATGGCACTCTCAGCAGAGGCTCTGAACTCGGTGACTTGGGAAGCATAGGAGTCAAAATAACTTTTGCACCAAATTTGACCGTCAGGGTCAACAGTGGCGTTCCAGTTGATCTCCAGATTTTGTTCTCCCAACTGTGTCCGGATCTTGGACATAAATTCGTCTTTTGTCATATGGCTCAAATCCAGCTTTTCCAAGCCCTGGTCAAAGTCCGGCATCTCGGCGGCAGCCTGCTGTCCCTCGCTGGAAAACTCTACTTTATCCCCAGTTTGACCGCTGACCTGCTTTCCCTCTTCTTCAGGAACGGCAAAACGACCCGTCTGTATGGGGCGAATTTGTCCTGCCCGCGAGACGGCATCCCTGTAAGGATTGGAAAGACCGTTGATTGCCATAATGAATTGCTCCCTTCTTAATTGTTCCTTCAAATCCAGTTTTGTCGATGAGTTCATTATAACGCAGCACCCGCTGAAAAACAACTTCTTTCCAGCGGGTGTTGGCTTCTTTACGGGAATTGCCCCGAAGGCGTGTCTTTCTTATGTTTTCTTACTCCTTGGCCAAGGTAAAGCGGTCCACCAGCTGCTTCAGGCTGGCCGCCTCGGCGGACAGCTCCTCGCTGGCCGCCGCACTCTCCTGAGCGGTAGCGCTGTTGGTCTGCACCACCGCAGAGATCTGATCGACGCCCTCTGTGACCTGGGCAATGGCGGCCGTCTGATCCTCCACCGCCTTCACCACGATCTCCATCTGGCCTGTCACATGGCCGGCGCTCTCGCTGGTCTGCTGCAGCGCCTCGGTCACTCTGTTTACCGCCGCGCTGCCCTCCGCCACCGCTGCAATGGAGCTTCCAATCAGCTCCTTCGTCGCCTTGGCCGCCTCGTCCGATTTGGAGGCCAAATTGCGCACCTCGTCGGCAACTACGGCAAAGCCCTTACCTGCGGAACCCGCCCGGGCGGCCTCAACGGCGGCGTTCAGGGCCAGGATATTGGTCTGGAACGCGATATTTTCAATTGCGGCAATAATCTTGGAAATCTCCTCCGAGGAACTGGATATCTTCTCCATGGCCGCGTTCAGTTCCTCCACGTGCTCCACACTGACGCCCAGCTGGGCTCCGGCCTGGGCCACATACCGGCCCGCCTCCTCAGAGGCGGCGGCGGTCTTTTTCGCACTGGTGGAGATATCGGTGATTGTCGCCGCCAGCTCCTCCACGGCGCTGGCCTGCTCCATGGAGCCCTGGCTCAGCGTCTGGGCGCCGGTGGAGACCTGACCGCTGGCCGAGGACACCTGCCCTGCGGAGGCTTCGATCTGACGTATGGTATTGCTCAACTCCACCTTCAGGGTGCGCATGGACAGCAGGATATTCTGGTACCCGCCCACATAGGCGTCCCGGTGGGGTGACTGAATGTCAAAATTCTGGTTGGCCATCTCGGTCAGCAGGTAGGAGATGTCGTTGATAATGGTGTTCAGCCCGGCCACCATCTCCGTCGTGGAGCGGGTCAGCTCCGCCGTCTCGTCCCGGCCGGTCACCTGGGGGACCGGAGATTCCAGATCGCCCTGCACCAACAACTTCATGCGCTCCGCGCAGGCCCGCATGGGCACACTGATATTGCTGGACAGCTTCATCGCCACAACGATGGACGCCAGGATCGCGGCCACGATCACCACCACATCAATGATCATGCCAAAATATGTATCGGCCAGGTAGTCCGTCTTCAGGGCGGTAACGGCCACACTCCAGCCGTCGGTACCGCCCACCGGGGCATAGGCCGCGAAGCGCTGCCCGTCAGTATCTTTAAAGCTCCCGAACCCATTTTCCCCCTGGCGCATACGCTCGTGGATGGCAGCCAGCCCCTTCAGGGAGGAGTCACTCTGGGCCTCCCGCTCCACATTCTGGGTGGTAATGGTGTCCAGCGTAATATCGGCAATGGTGTCGCCCGACTTATTGATCATGTAAGCCCGGCTATGCTCGCTCACCTTGATGGAGGAGACGATGTTATTCAAAAAGGTCTCCGGCGGCACAAAGTAGACCACGCCTACGATCCGGCCGCCCTGGCTCCCGTCCGCATAGATGGGCGCCGCCACCATGATGGACAGCTCCCCTGTGATCTTGCTGATCAGCGGCTCAGAGACGTAGACATTCCCCTGCATCGCCTGCCGCACATACTCCCGGTCGGAGTAGTCCTTCCCATCAAAAATACTGTATCCGTCCGCGCCAATGACATTGCCCCGCTGAAAGCCGTGCATACTGACACGCTCGTCAATAATGGCCCGCTTTTCCCCCAGCGCGGTCTCATCATCAGACAGCTGCGGAACACAGCCTGTATCCATCGCCACATTTTTGTAAGCGGTCAGCTCCTGCTCGATGCGCTCCGCAGCCAAAACCGCGGTCTGGCACATCATCTGGTCCACTGTAGCGATCGTACTTCTGTAATTCAGCGCAATGCTGGCCGATCCCACTGCGATCAGTGCGATCAGGACTGTCGCCATCAGGCAAACTGTGATCTTCTTGCGGATACTGTTCATTTTCATCTCTTCTGCACCTCAATCTTTTATAACTGAACTGCGCGCTTCGACCTGTACGGTCATGATATGGTCATCCTTTATTATATGGGCTGAAACACCGGTTTGTCAATGGCTGCCAGCCATCTTGTCCCCGCCTTCCCTGTAAAAATTCCCGCCCTGCACAGGCTCCCGCTAAAGAGGAAAAACTCCGTCTCCAAATTCCTCTTTGTACTCCTGGAAAAATTCCCAGTAGGTTCGGATATGCCCCAGCTCAGTCCAGCGGCAGGGGCGGACAGGGATACTGTCCAGGTCATAAATCTTGGCCCCGCGCATAGCCAGCAGGAAGGGCGAGTGGGTGGAGATAACAAACTGACAGCGATAGAACCGGACGGAGTCCTCCAGAAAACCCACCAGCTCCCGCTGGAGCCTGGGGGACAGGCTGTTCTCCGGCTCGTCCAGCAGATACAGGCCCTCCTCCTGGATCTCTTTGGTAAAGAAGGCGAAGGCGCTCTCCCCGTTGGATTTCTCCACCACATCGTTCATCACCCGGTCCCGGACGTACCGGGAGCCGGTGCGCCGCTGGGCGTCCACCACCTGCCGCAGCCGGTCCACATCCTCCATAGACCGCATCTGGAATTTGGCGTACCGGGCGTCGGCGTATTCCTCCAGCAGCTCCTTTCGCCGGTGGTCGATGTTCTCGTTCATATACCGCAGGTCCAGCAGATAGTCGAACACATCGTCGCTGGTGATTACGCGGCTGTGCTCCTTGGCGTTCCGGAAAGCGGGGGCTGTCTCCGCCCGGCACAGGTCCAGGTAGTCCCCAAAGAAGGAGCTGCGGTTAAACACCGTCCCCCGGCGCAGGGATAACCGCTCCCCCATCAGGTTCAGGATGGTGGTCTTGCCGCTGCCGTTGCCGCCGCAGAGGATGGTCACTGGCTCCAGCTCCAGGGTCGGGACCTCCCGGCCAAAGAAGATACCAAAGGGATAGCGGCTGGTATAGCAGGTACGCTTGTTCTCCCGGCTGTTTCTGAGAAAACCAAGTTCCTCTCCCTCACCGGGCAGGGAAAAACGGCGCAGATAGATCATATCTCCTCCTGTTCAGGCCGCCCAGGCCTTATCGTTTCATTTTACCACCTTTTTCTCTCCTTTTCAATGGTCCGGCGGCTTGATAAAGAAACGGTTAAAAAGCAAAAAAAGGGTCTTGCCAAAATCCTTCTCCCCCATTACAATGGATAAGCTGGGTTTTGTACCCACTCTCGAAATTTAAACGGATGGAGTTATGAGTATGAAAAAGATTCAGCAGGCCAACGGCAGCAAGAAGTACAGACGCATCGGCAAAAAAGTCGGCAACATAGTCGTCATTATGCAGGTAATATCGGTCATTTTCGCGGTGGCCATGTGCGTTACCATGTTCCGAAGCCTGACCACAAAAATGCTGAAGGAGCGCTGTACCAACGGCACCAACATGTTGGCTTACATCCTCAGTCAGACCGGTGAGGGCGCGGATATGGACCAGCTTCTGGACGGCCTGAAATCCCGCATGGGCTGTGAGTTTACCATCTTTGAGGGCGACACCCGGGCCCACACCACCGTGATCCAGGACGGCAAGCGGGTAGTGGGCACCAAGCTGTCCTCCAGCCTGTCCGCCACCGTGCTCCAGCGGGGAGAGTCCTATGTGGGCAAGGCCACCATCCTGGACGAGGAGTATCTGTGCTCCTACGTCCCCACCCGGGACGCGGAGGGCAGGATCGACGGTCTGATCTTCGCCGGCATCTCCAGCGCCGAGGCCAACCGGCAGACCTTTATGACAGTAATTATGTCCTCGCTGGTCAGCGTCGGCGTCATCATTGTATGTATCATGATCATGACCCCCTACTTAAAGAAAACCGTTTCCGCTCCGCTGGCTGAGATCACCCAGGTGGCAGGCCGGCTGGAGAAGGGCGACCTGGGCCTGACCAGCGGCCAGGAAATTGTCATCAGCGTCCACTCCAACGACGAGGTAGGAGATCTGGCTCAGATCTTCCGGGAGACAATCCAGCGCCTGCGCTCCTATATCGGTGAGATTTCCAGCGTTCTGGACTCTATCGCCAGCGGTGATCTAACCAACAGCGTCCAGCAGGACTATGTGGGTGACTTCGCCTCCATCAAGCGGTCGCTGGACGGGATCGAGGCCAACCTGAACAATACGATGGGCCAGATCAAAACCAGCGCCGAGCAGGTGTCCGCCGGCTCTGAGCAGGTGTCCAACAGCGCCCAGTCCCTGGCCCAGGGAGCCACGGAACAGGCCAGCTCGGTAGAGGAGCTGTCTGCCACCGTCAGCGAAATTTCTGAAAACGCCAAAAAAACCGCCCAGGCCACCCGGGAGGCTGGCCAGTTTGTGGAGCAGGCGGGCGCCCAGCTGAATATCAGCGTGGAATACGTCCAGCAGCTCAACACGGCCATGGCAAAAATCTCCAGCTCCTCTGAGGAGATTTCCAAGATCATTGCCGCCATTGAAAACATCGCCTTCCAGACCAACATTCTCGCCCTGAACGCCGCCGTGGAGGCCGCCCGGGCGGGTGCCGCCGGCAAGGGCTTCGCCGTGGTGGCCGACGAGGTGCGCAACCTGGCCAACAAGTCCGACGAGGC
>CANSSJ010000031.1 GCA_947649625.1 uncultured Bacillota bacterium
CGGCGCCAAGGCCTACCTGGTGAACACCGGCTGGAACGGCACCGGCAAGCGCATCTCCATCAAGGACACCCGCGGCATCATCGACGCCATCCTGGACGGCTCCATCCTCAAGGCCGAGACCAAGACCATCCCCTACTTCGGCTTCGAGGTGCCCACCTCCCTGCCCGGCGTTGACCCCGCCATCCTGGA
The DNA here is from genome assembly GCA_947649625.1 of uncultured Bacillota bacterium. GTDB lineage: Bacteria > Bacillota > Clostridia > Oscillospirales > Oscillospiraceae > Lawsonibacter. Next base: position 190 of record CANSSJ010000031.1, read on the forward strand.
CCCCCGGGACACCTACGGCGACGCCGCCGAGTGGGACACCAAGGCCAAGGACCTGGCCAGCCGCTTCGTGAAGAACTTTGTCAAGTACACCGGCAACGACGCCGGCAAGGCCCTGGTAGCCGCCGGCCCCAAGGTGTAATTTCCCAATACCGCAAAAACAGGACGCTTTACGCGTCCTGTTCTTTTTTTCGCAGGTCCTCCATCAGCCGGCGCATCCGTTCCATGTCCTCTACCGCCTTTCGATCCGCCGCGGCCCTCTCCTCTGACGTGAGCGGAGGGGGCGCGCCCCGTTTAGGGCGGTTCTGGGCCGGGAAGCTCCGGACGGCCTGCTCCCGCTGCTGGCGGCTCAGCCATTTTCGGGTATCCCGCAGGATATTCGCCCCCATGAAGCCGCAGACCAGTCTGGCTTCCGGACTCAACTGGAGAAACTGATCCATAACCTCTTCCAGGGTGATTTCCTCCTGGCTCAGGCGGCTGCCGTAGACCATCAGGGCGGTCACCACCCACCCCCTCTGCTCCGGGGGCAGAGAGACAAACATCGGGTAATTGTCAAAATAAATCAGGATACTTTTCTTTGCGTTCATCTTGATCCCCTCCCATCTATCACAGGAGGAGGGCAAAAAGTTGTACGTTTCCGTACAAATAGAGCTCCGTTATGGTAATGGAAATGGTCATGGTCATGTCTATGGTCATGGCGCCCTGGGCGGGCTGGGAGAGAGCGCCCCAGCATTGACAGCCGCCCTTTTGGGGTGCTATAATTTCCCTATCTCACACAAGGAGGAATCCCATATGGGACTGTTCAAGAAAAAGAAGCAGCCGGAGCCCGCTCCGGAGCCGGAAAAGAAAAAATCCCCCCTGGACGAGATGGACCCCACCATCCGCCCCGGCGGGGTGTTCATGGTCCAGCTGCTGATGAAGGACCGGTGCGAAACGCCCTCCATTGAGCGGATGACCGAGGTCATGGAGCGCCACATCGGCAAGGTGGAGGTGGGCCAGCCCCTGAAAGAGACCGCCGACGCCATGAAAAATATCACCCTCTTTGCCGCTATGGACCATATCGCCAAGTTCAGCGACGGTCAGGGTCCGGTGCAGGTGTCCGTCATGCCCTGCGACACCTTCCATCCGGAGAAAATCGACGAGATGAAGCGCAGCCAGATGTGGGACTGCCAGCAGGACCGGGACCGCATCCTGTCGGAGTGCAAGTACTGCATCTTCGCCAACGACATGCTCACCGGCGCCCTGGACCCCCTGGAGCGGGCCGGCTTCGACATGGACTACCTGGAGGCCCTGGTGGAGCTCTTCCCCTCCTGTGAGGCGGTGTACTTTCTCAACACCGGAAAGCTGATCCTGGCGGACACCATTCGGAACAGGACCTTCACCGGCCTGGACCGGTTCATCCACTATGTGGTCAACGTCCGTTTCTTCAACATCCAGGACACCAACGACAGCATTGTGGACACCCTGGGCATGACCCTGCTGTACCTGGAAGATTTACAGTACCACTTCCACGACATGGACCCCAACTGGGTCGTGCGCCACGCCTACTCCATCGCCTCCTACTGCCTGGAAAACCGCCGCCCCATCAAGGATGGGGACACGGTGGACGGCGTGGCGGACGACGGCAATCTGGATCAGAGTCTCCAGTGGAAGTGCCGGTTTGAGGACGCCATGGTCAAGCCGGGCCGCCCGGTACTGAATATCCACATGGGCAAATACGCCGCAGGCGGGCAATAACATGCCGCAGGGACCGACGCCCCCGGCGGCCCGCCTTCGCAAAATCCAACAGGGCACAGACGGCACGCCGAGGTCGTCGTGCCCTACATTTTTTTCTCATCCAGAGGGACGGTGAACACCGGGCAGCCCTCGGCAGCGGGGGAGGCGGCGCACTGGGGCAGAGAGACCTCCACCCCCTCCTCCGTCAGGCACCACCCCCGGAGGGGGCGGGCTTTTTTCGCCTTTTGGGGCCAGTCGCCGTCCAGGAAGCAGTCCCCCGCCTGGCGGCGCTCCTCCCCCTGCCGGACCAGCTTCTGCCACAGGCGGTTTTTCCAGCCCTTCTCCCCGGCAAACAGGGAATGCAGGGGCTTTGGGGTCCCCTCCCGGAGCTGCCACACGTCCCCCCAGCGCACCCGGGCGGGGCGGCCGTCCCCCCGGACCTCCGAACCGAAGAACCGCAGGCTGACCACCCCGTCCCGGAGGGCGGCGGTCTCCCCCCGCAGCTCCCCCGTCCAGGGCACAAAAGGCCTCGACTCCTCCCGCCGGACGGCCAGCTCCAGGCAGGCGGCCCAGTAGACCTCCCGCTCCCACCGCCGCCGCCAGCGGCCGGCCAGCTTGGCGTAGTATTTGCTGATCCACCTGCCCCCCAGGCCCCCGTCCTCGATCCGGGGCCAGGACAGGGCATAGCTCAGCGCCGGCTCCCCCTCCAGGGTCAAAACGCGCCTCTCCTCTTCCCAGACCACCCGGGCCTCTCTGGGTTCACGCACATACTCCCCCTCCCCTCCTCGTTTCCCCATCCTATGCCCGGCCCGGCCGGTATGTGTCCCCGCCCGGGCGTGGAATGTTTTCCCACATTCTTTACTTTTTAAAGTTTACTTTTTTACGTCAGCGTGTTAAAATAGGTAAAAATACAGAGAGGCAGGTAGGTCACATGTCAAAATTTTTGGACAAGCAGAGCAGCGATGCCCTGTACCGGGCCATCGTCAGCATCCAGAACGAGGAGGAGTGCCGCAAATTTTTAGACGATCTGTGCACCGTCTCCGAGCTGAAGGCTATGGCCCAGCGGATGGACGTAGCCATGCTGCTGGACGAGGGGCTGATCTACAGCGAGATCCTGGAGAAGACCGGGGCCTCCAGCGCCACCATCAGCCGGGTGAACCGGTGCCTTCATTACGGGGCGGGGGGCTATAAGATCATCGTCCCCCGCCTGAAAGCGGCGGAGCAGGAATGAGCAGCTACGACTTCCTGGCCGGCTGCTACGACGCCCTGACCTACGACGTGGACTACGCCGCCTGGGCGGACTACATCGAAAGGCACTTCAAAAAGCGCCCTCTGCCGGGGAACACCGTGCTGGACCTGGCCTGCGGCACCGGCTCCCTCACCCGGGAGCTGGCCCTCCGGGGCTATGAGATGATCGGCGCGGACCGGTCCCCCGAGATGCTGGCCGAGGCGGCGGAGAAAAACCGGGGGATCTCCCCGGTGGAGCCCATCTTCCTGTGCCAGGACATGGAGAATCTGGACCTCTACGGCACCATCGACGCCTGCGTCTGCTGTCTGGACAGCGTCAACTATGTCACCGACCCCAAAAAGCTCCAACGGGCCTTTGGACGGGTCCACCTGTTTCTCATGCCCGGAGGGCTGTTCCTCTTCGACGTCAACTCCCCGGAGAAGCTGGAGGGGCTGGACGGCCAAGTCTTTCTGGACGAGACCGAGGACACCTACTGCGTGTGGCGGGCGGAGTTCTCCAAACGCAGCCGGATCTGCTCCTACTTTATGGACCTCTTCCGGCTGGACCCGGCCTCCGGCCAGTGGGTCCGGGGGGAGGAGCTCCACCGGGAGCGGGCCTACACCGTGGCCGAGCTGACCGCTATGCTGACGGAGGCCGGCTTTGCGGACGTGCGGACCTGGGGGGAGCTGAAAATGCGCCCGCCCAGGCCGGGGGAGCAGCGCATCTTTTTTACCGCGAGAAAGGACAAATAGAGGATGACCAACGAAATTGTCAGAGCAATCACGGGCGACGGCCTGGTCAAGGCCGCCGCCATCACCGGCCGGGACATCGTGGAGCGGGCCCGGAACATCCACAAACTCCTCCCCACGGCCACCGCCGCCCTGGGCCGCGCCCTCATGGGGGCCTCCCTCATGGGGGACATGCTCAAGGAGGAGAGGGGGGCACTCACCCTCCAGATCAAGGGGGGCGGCCCTCTGGGCACCATCCTGGCCGTCTCCGACCACGAGGGCAACGTGCGGGGGTATGTCCAGAACCCCCAGGTGGAGCTGATGGAGCAGCGCCCCGGCAAGCTGGACGTGGGCCGGGCCGTAGGGACGGACGGCACCCTCACCGTCATCAAGGACATCGGCCTGAAGGAGCCCTATGTGGGGTCCATCGGCCTGTTCTCCGGGGAGATTGCCGACGACCTGGCTATGTACTTTGTGGAGAGCGAGCAGATTCCCACCGCCTGCGCCCTGGGGGTGCTGGTGGGGCTGGACCAGAGCGTCACCGCCGCCGGGGGGTATATCATCCAGCTGCTGCCCGGGGCCGGCGAGGACATGATCGAAAAAATCGAGGCCGGCGTCCACGGCATGGGCCCTGTGAGCTCCGCCCTGGCCGGTGGGCTGGACGGCGAGGGCCTGCTGCGCGCCGTGTTGAAGGACTTCGACCTGGAGATTCTGGAGAAACATCCGGTGGAGTACCGCTGCTACTGCTCCCGGGAGCGGGTGAGCCGGGCTCTGATCAGCATGGGGAAAAAAGACCTGGCCGAGCTCATTGCGGAGCAGGGGAAGGCAGAGCTGACCTGTCAGTTCTGCGACCAGGTGTACCATTTTTCCAGGGAGGAACTGGAAAAACTACTGGAGGAAATGTAAAAACCGTGCCCGGACAGCTCGTCCGGGCACGGTCCTTTTTTTATCCGCTCAGAAATGGCTGACGCCGTTATTGGTCAGGGCCTCCAGGATGTCGTAGCGGTCCATCTGGAAGTTCTTGGTCATGGCCAGGGCCTCCTCCATATCCAGATCGACGGTCCGGCCGTCCACGATGGCGACAATACGGTTGCCCTTCTGCTCGGCCAGGGCCTGAACCGCCAGATAGCCCATGCGGCTGGCGGTCTCCCGGTCCCGGGCGGAGGGGGCGCCGCCCCGCTGGATGTGGCCCAGCACGGTGACCCGGGGGTCGATGCCGATGGCCTCGTGGATCTGCTCGCCGATATAGAAGGCCTTGCCGGCTCCCTCGGCCACCACGATCATATAGTGGGTGGTGCCGGCCAGCCGGGCCCGCCGGATATTCTCGATCACGTCCCGCTCAAAGTCCACCGGCCGCTCGGGGATCAGCACGGCGGTGGCGCCCACGGAGATACCCACGTACAGGGCCAGATAGCCGGCGTGGCGGCCCATGACCTCCACCACAGAACAGCGCTCATGGGACTGCATGGTGTCCCGCAGCTTGTCGATGCACTCAATACAGGTATTGCAGGCGGAATCGAAGCCGATGGTGTAGTGGGAGCAGCCGATATCGTTGTCGATGGTGGCGGGGATACCCACCACCTTCAGGTCCATGCCGTCCTTGGCGGCCTGGCGGGAGATGGCCAGCGCCCCCCGGAAGGTGCCGTCGCCGCCGATGGCAACAATGCCGTCCAGCCCCAGCAGCTTACAGGTGGCCAGTGCCTTGGCCCGGCCCTCCTCCTCCATAAACTCGATGCTCCGGGCGGTATAGAGGATGGTGCCGCCCCGGTTGATGATCCGGCTGACGCTGCTGCCGTCCAGCCGCACGAAGTCGCTGGTGATCAGGCCGCTCCAGCCTCTGCGTATGCCGATACATTCGATCCCCTGGCCAACCGCCGTACGCACCACAGCCCGTACTGCGGCGTTCATTCCCGGCGCGTCGCCTCCGCTGGTCAATACGCCGATCCGTTTGATTTTACCATCCATAACGCAGACCTCCTTGTATTTGGGGCCGCGCCTCTCCACCCGGAGACGCGGCTCTTTTACTCTACCACATTATGTCATCATTCCCACAGCTTGTCAAGAACCAGAATCCCCGGCAATTGGCCGCCTCATCCCTCCCCAGGCAGCACGCGGGTACACAGGCGGGCCAGGAGGGACTGGTCGTGGCTGACGATGAGCATACCCAGGTTCCGCTTCTCCGCCTGGTCCAGGAGAAAGCGCCACAGGCGGGCCTGGGTGATGAGGTCCAGCATGGCGGAGGCCTCGTCGCACAGGAGGAAGCGGAGGTCCGGCCCCAGGGCCCGGGCCACGCAGACGCGCTGGAGCTCCCCGCCGGACAGCTCCGCAGGATACCGCTCCAGCCACTCCTCCCGGACGCCCAGGCCGTCCAGAAGGGCCCGGTCCACCGGGCCGGCCTCGTACAGGGTATCCCGCAGCTTTAAGAGGGGGTCCACCGCCTCCTCCGGATGCTGCCACAGCAGCTGCACCGGGCAGAAGCCCCGGTATCGGGCGAGAGGAACCCCGTCCAGCAGGACCTGGCCGCTCTCCGGCGCCTCCCACCCGGCCAGCAGCTTACACAAGGTGGTTTTCCCCCGCCCGCTGGGGGCGGACAGGCCCAGACGCTCCCCGGAGCGCAGGGAGAAATTCACACCCTCCAGCACCGGGGACGCCCCCCGGCGGGGGTAGCGGAAGGTGAGGTCTTTTCCTTCCAGTGTCATAGGCCGGACACCTCCATCCCGTTTTTGGGCATAGCCCGCCACAGGGCCCGGGTGTACGGGTGGGTCAGACCCTGGCCGGATTGGAAGCGGGCGGCGGGCAGGTGGTCCACGGTCTGGCCGTCCAGAAAGACCGATACCGTGCCGGCCACGGTGAGGGCCAGCTCCAGGTCGTGGGTGATGAGCAGCACCCCGGCCCCCTCCTCCGCCAGCTCCCGGAAGTGGCCCAGCACCCGGACGGCGGTCCTGGCGTCCAGGCCGGGGGTGGGCTCGTCGGCCACAATGAGCCGGGGCCCCTCCATCACGGCGGAGGCGATGAGCACCCGCCGGGCCATCCCCCCGGACAGCTGGAAGGGGTAGAGCCCCTCCGTCTCCGGGCCCAGGCCGTAGCGCTCCAGCACCTGGCGGCATCGGGTCCGGGTGTCCGGGTCCCGCCGGCCCCGGCGGAGCTGGTCCCCCACCTTCATCATGGGGTCCAGCCAGGTCACCCCCTGGGGGATCAGGGATATCTCCCGGCCCCGGAGGGACTCCGCCCGCTCCCGGGTGAGGGGGGCGCCGTCATAGCGGATGTCCCCCGCCACACGGGCGTTTCGGGGGAGGATGTGGAAAATGGCGTGGGCCAGCAGGCTCTTCCCCGAGCCGCTCTCCCCAACCACCGCCGCCACCTGACCCGGCTCCACCCTCAGGGACAGGTCCCGGATGGGATTCAGCTCCGTCCGGGACAGACCCCGGCCGTACCGGGTGAAGGAGACGGACAGGTGGTCTACTGATAAAATGGGCTCCATGGCTTCCTCCTATTCCTGGGCGCTGGCGGGGGCCAGCAGCAGTCTCAGCCGCTCCCCCACCAGGGCGAACAGTGCCACCACCCCCACCAGGGCCAGTCCGGGGAACAGGGCCAGCCACCACCGGCCGGCGGCCAGATAGCCCATGCTCTCCGACAGAATCACGCCGATGGCGGGCTGCTCCGGGGACAGGCCGAAGCCCAGGAAGGTAACCCCGGCCTCGTGGAGGATGGCGTGGGGGAACTGTAAAATGAGCCCCGTCAGGAACTGGGGCAGCAGATGGGGGAGCAGGTGGTTCCAAAGCAGCCGCCCCGGGGGCACCCCCAGCCGCCGGGACATCCGCAGCCAGGGGGCCTCCCTCAGCTGGAGCACCTCCCCCCGGACCAGCCGGGCCAGGGCGGGCCAGTGGCTCAGGGCCACCCCCGCCGTCACCCCCCAGAGGCCCCGGCCGCAGGCGATGGAGATGAGGATGATCAGCAGGATGTGGGGGATGCCCATTACCAGGTCAATGGTCCAGGAGACCGCCCCGTCCACCCAGCCCCCCAGGGCGGCGGAGGCCGTCCCCAGGGCCAGGGCGAGGACGGCGCTGGCCAGGGCGGTGAGGGCCCCCACCCGGATAGACAGGGACAGCCCGGCCACCGTGCGGGCCAGCATGTCCCGGCCCATCCAGTCAGTCCCGAAGGGGAAGGCGGGACAGGGGGGGAGGTTTTTCCGGGTGAAGTCGGCGGTAATGGCCCGCTCCCCCAGAAGCGCCCCCGCCAGGACGACGGCGCAGAGGAGGACTCCGCTGAGGCTCAGCCAGATGAGGGTGCTTTTTCGCCGGTTGCTCATCCCCTGGCCGCCCCCCTTCTGATGCGGGGGTCCACCACGCCGTATAGCAGGTCGGCGGCCAGATTGCCGCCGAAGACAATGGCGGCGGTGGTCACGGTGATGCCCAGCAGCAGGGGCATGTCCCCGCCCAGCCCGGCGGACACCGCGGCCTGGCCCAGGCCGGGGTAGGAGAAGACCTGCTCCACCAGCACTGAGCCCCCGATGATCTCCCCGATGGAGGCGAATTGCAGGGTGAGGGCGGGCAGGGCCACGTTGCGCAGCACATGGCGGCGGAGGATGCGCTCCTCCCCCCGGGCCCGGGCGAAGAGGATATAGTCACTGTCCAGCACGTCCACCACCTTCTCCCGGGTGTGGAGGGCGATGCCGGACACGCCGGTGATGGACAGGGTCACAGCGGGCAGAAGGGCGTGGCGCAGCCGCTCCAGCAGGGTCACGCTGTCCGCCGCCGCCCCGATGGGGACGGCCAGCCCGATAGGCAGCACCCTCAGCCACACGGAGAAGACAATCAGCAGCAGCAGGGCCAGCCAGAAGGCGGGGGTGCTGGAGAGGAGGAGGCAGCCGCCCCGGATCAGCCTGTCCGTCCAGCGGCCCCGGCTGGCTCCGGCCAATATCCCCAGAGCCAGCCCCAACGCCCCGGACAGCGCCCAGGCGAAGATCAGCAGCCCCAGGGAGGCGGACAGCCGCTGGCCGATCACCTCCAGCACCGGCCGGCGGTAGAGCAGGGAGACGCCCAGGTCCCCCCGGAGGGCGCCCCCCAGCCAGCTCAGATACCGCTCCGCCGCCGGGGTGTTGACACCCCAGTAGGCCTCCAGCCTGGCCACCTGCTCCGGGCTCATGGCCCCCAGGGCCGCCTGGCCCACGTTGGTCTGGAGGGGGTCCAGGGGGGAGGCGTCCATGAGCAGAAAAGCCGTCAGGCTCACCCCCAGCAGGAGGAGCGCCATGCGGATCAGCTTTTTGACTGTGAATTGTAAACGGTGGGACATCGATAAACCTCCGGTCTGTAGGGCGGGACGACTCGGCCGCCGTGTTTCTGGTTAACGGCGCGCCGGGGTCGTCGCGCCCTACATGGTCCACTCCCATTGGTCCACATTGTTGACGATGGACCAGCCGTGGCCGTGGGGGTGGAGCTTCTGCTCCGCCACGCGCAGGCCGTCCCGGACCCAGTACAGGTGGTCCACGTTCACCAGCCACACAAAGAGCGTGTCCTTGACAATCTCCTCCTGGGCCTTCTGCCACAGCGTATAGGACAACTCCAGGTCAGAACAGGCCAGGGCCTCGTCCATCCAGGCGTCCAGGGCGGTGTTAGAGTATCCGTACTCATTGCCCGAGTGATAGATGCCGTACAGCTCCATGGGGGTGTGGGCCCCCCAGCCCCAGACCGTGGCGGTGCGGTAGGCCTCGCCGTAGATGGTCTCCCAGTCCACCCCCTTGGGGTCGGCCTGGATGCCCAGCTCCCTCAGCTGGTTGGACAGCTCGGCGGCCAGGGCCTGGCGGAGGGAGTCGCCGGCGGGGTAGTGGATGGTCAGCTCCGCCCGGCCAAAGCTCCACATCTCCCGGATGCCGTCCGCCCCGGGAAGCCAGCCCGCCTCGTCCAGCAGGGCGCTGGCCCGCTCCCGGTCGAAGCCCACCTCCGCAAGGGCGGGGTTGTACCAGGGCATGTTGTCGCACACGCTGTAAGCGGGGGCGCCGTAGCCGTTGAGCACATTGTCAATCATGGCCTGCCGGTCGATCCCCATATTGATGGCCTGCCGGACACGGCTGTCCGCGGTAAATCCGGGCAGAGGCAGGTTCACCCCCCGGTTGTCCACGGTCGGGACAGACAGCAGGGAGAAGCCGTTCACCGTCTGGCCGGCGTAGGCGGCGGAGGTGTAGGCCAGGTCTGCCTGGCCCGCCTGGACGGCCAGAAAGGCGGCGTCCTCCTCCATGAACAGGAGGTTCACCCGCTCCATTTTGGGCTTTTCCCCGTAGTAGTCCGGGTTGGCCTCCAGAATCACCTGCTGGCCCCGGTCCCACTGCTTCAGGACGTACCGGCCGGAGCCGATGGGGTTGCTCCCGTAGGTGGCGGGGTCGTAAGAGTCCTCGGGCACGATGCCCAGCGTGGCCATGGTGTAGGGCCAGATGGAGAAGGGGCGGTTCATGTGAAAGACCACCGTTGTATCGTCTGCGGCCTCCGCCCGGTCCAGCATGGTAAAGTCGTTGACAGAGCTGGCGTCCCGGGCGGCGTTGTAGGTGAACGCCACATCTGTGGCGGTGAGGGGCTCCCCGTCAGTGAACCTCACATCATCCCGGATGGTGACCGTCCAGGTGAGGCCGTCGCCGCTGGCCTCCATACCGGTGGCCAGGTCATAGCCGACGGTCAGGTCGGGGTTGGTCACCGTCAGGGTGGACTGGATCAGGGGCTCGTGGACGTGCTCCCCCGCGCCCCAGCCGAAGGCGGGGTCGAAGCCGGCCTCGGGCTCGGAGGTGGGGGGCATCACCACGGTGACAGCATGTTCATCCCGCGCAGTTTCCGCCGGGGGGACGGCCTGACACCCGGCCAGGAGGGTAAAGGCTAAAAGGGTGGAAAACAGGCGGGAAATTGTCTTTTTCATTGAATACTCCTTGTATATGTAGGGCGGGACGACTCGGCCCGCCATGTTTCTGGTTAACGGCGCGCCGGGGTCGTCGCGCCCTACACACTCTTGATTTGCCTCAAAGCGTCCTCAAACACCGTCTGATAGGGCAGACCGTTGGCCTTCGCCAGGGCGGCCACGTCCTCAAACTCCGGCTTGGCGTGGGTCACGCCGAAGCCCTCGGCCGCCTTCACCCGTACCGGGCCCCACTGGGTCTGGACCTGCCGGATGCCGGGGGCCAGATACAGCTTTTCCGACAGGCGGAAGCGCAGGCCGTTGGTGGTGGTGTGGGTGAAAATCTGACGGATCAGCTCCTGGTCCCGGCCGGGATCGCACAGCACCGTCAGCACCCAGCCGGGCCGGCCCTTCTTCATGGTGCCGGGGGTGGTGTACACGTCCAGCGCCCCCGCCTCCAGCAGCCGCTGGCAGGCGAAGGCCAGGGCCTCGGGGGTCATGTCGTCGATGTTGCACACCAGCTCCATAATGTCCCCCGACTCCCGGGGCTCCTCCTCCCCCAGAAAGGCCCGGAGGCAGTTGGCCTGCGGGGAAAAATCCTTGGTCCCGACGCCACAGCCGATTTTCTCCGTCTCCATCACCGGCATAGGGCCGAAGGACTGGACGAAGGTCTTCAGCAGGGCGGCCCCGGTGGGGGTGCACAGCTCCCCCCGGACCTCTCCGCCGTAGGCGGGGACGCCCTTCAGCAGATTTGCGGTGGCGGGGGCGGGGACGGGCATGACGCCGTGGGCGCATTGCACCGTCCCGCTGCCCACGTGGACGGGGGAAGCGCACACCACGTCCGGGCCCAGTAAATACATGGCATAGCATACCCCCACCACGTCGGCCACCGCGTCCAGGGCCCCCACCTCGTGGAAGTGGACGTCCCCCACCCCGCAGCCGTGGGCCTGAGCCTCCGCCTGGGCGATGGCGTCGTAGACGCTCCGGGCCCTCTCCTTCACCGCCTGGGGCAGGGACAGGCCGTCGATGAGCTCCCCGATATGGCCCGGTGTGGCGTGATGGTGGTGGTGATGATCGTGGTGGTGCTCGTGCTCCTCATGGCCGTGGACGGTTACTTTCATGTGGGTGCCCGCGATGCCACAGGTTTTGGCGGCCATGGGGGTCAGCTCCACGCCGGGCAGGCCCAGGGTGTTCATGGTGTTCAGGAAGGCTTCCCGCTGGCTTTCGTCCAGCAGCTCGTACAGGGCGGCCATGAGCATGTCGCCGGCGGCCCCCATATTGCACTCTAAATATAAAGTTTTCATTCAATTCCCTCCATTTGGTTGATCATGCTGGCAAGATAGCCGGCACCGAAGCCGTTGTCGATGTTCACCACGCTGCACCCGGAGGCGCAGGAGTTGAGCATAGCCAGCAGGGCGGACAGCCCGCCGAAGCTGGCCCCGTAGCCCACGCTGGTGGGGACAGCCACCACGGGGCAGTCCACCAGCCCGCCGATCACCGAGGCCAGCGCCCCCTCCATCCCGGCCACCGCCACCACGCACCGGGCGCTTGTCAGGAGTTCCAGATGGGACAGCAGCCGGTGGAGCCCCGCCACCCCCACGTCGTACAGCCGGGTGACCTTGTTGCCCAGCACCTCGGCGGTGAGGGCTGCCTCCTCGGCCACTGGCATGTCGCTGGTCCCCCCGGTGGCCACCACGATGTGGCCCAGGGCGTTCCGCGGCCCGGGGAAGGCCACGGCCAGCCTGGGGATGGGGTGGTAGTCCAGGGGGACGATCCTCCCCACCAGTTCCGCCGCTTCGGGGGACAGGCGGGTGATGAGGACATTCTGACAGCCCCTCTCCCCCATGGCGGCGGCGATGCCGGCGATCTGCTCCGGGGTCTTGCCCGCCCCGTAGATGACCTCCGCCGCCCCCTGGCGGACACTGCGGTGGAGGTCCACCTTGGCATAGCCCAGATCCTCAAAAGGGGCCCGCTTCAGCTGGGACAGGGCCTCCTCCGGGGGGACGGTTCCCTCCGCCACCTGGCGGAGCAGCCGCAAAATATCGTGCCGGTTGTCCATATGTGAAACCTCCTCAGTCGATGGGAACCCTGGGGGTCAGGTCCAGGGTGAGTTCTGAAAAATCCGCCGACAGGACGGACAGGATGTCCCTCCGCCGCTCCAATGCCAGGGGGAGCTGGCCCTCCGGCACCTGGAGCCTGGCTCCGCCGGCGGTCAGCCGCAGGCGGAAGTCCACAAACCCCAAGGAGGCCAGGGCCTCCTCCCCCCGCTCCACCCGCTCCAGGTCCTCCCGGGTGATGGCCCGCCCGGTGGGGACACGGGTGGCCAGGCAGGCGTAGGAAGGCTTGTCCCAGGTGAACAGACCCGCCTGCCGGGACAGCACCCGGATGCGGTCCTTGGTCAGGCCGCACTCCCGCAGGGGGGAGCGGACCTCCAGCTCCCGAAGCGCCCGCATTCCGGGGCGGTCCCCCCCGTCGTCGGAGGCGTTGGTGCCGTCCAGCAGCAGGGGGAGGCCGTCCGCCTCCGCCCGCTCCTTCATCAGGGAGAACAGGCGGCGCTTGCAGTGATAGCACCGGTCGGGCGGGTTGGCGGCGACGGCGGGATCGGACAGGATGTCGTATTCGATCACCGTCAGCGCCACCCCCAGCCGGGCGCACAGCCGGCGGGCGTCCTCCAGCTCAAACCGGGGCTGGAAGGGGGTCTTGACGAAGTAAGGCCTCACCTCGGCTCCGGCCTGAAGCCCCGCCCACAGCAGATAGGCGGAGTCCACCCCCCCGGAGAAGGCCAGGGCGCCGCGCGGGTGCTTTTGAAAGAATTCGTCCAGTGTCATAGATGCCCCTCCGTTCAGACAGAAAAAAAGACACACCAATCCGGTATGCCTTCTGGCAGGCGTCCAGGCTTCCGCGCCGGACACGTTTTGAACTATTTTCGCTGGTTTTTCGGGCCTTCTGGCTCCTTTGCGGCTTCCTGCCGCGGGTTTAGTATAGCAAAGGAGCCGGCGGCTGTCAACGAAAAAAATAATCAGAAAATTTTGCGAAAAGTGTTGACACCCGGGGGGAGATGTGTTATTATCTCTCTTGCGCTGAACGAGTACCACACGCGCGAGTGGTGGAATTGGTAGACTCGCTGGCTTCAGGTGCCAGTGCTCGCAAGGGCGTGCGGGTTCGACTCCCGCCTCGCGCACCATCAGAAAACCCCGGAATCACTGAGATTCCGGGGTTTTTCTATGTCTGTGCCAGGCTGTTTTCCCTTTGTTTTCCCTTTACAGCCCGGAAACTCCCCGGATGAACTGTTCCATGCGTTCGGCACTGGCCCGCTTCATCTGATCTGTCACATGACCGTACACATCCAGCGTGAAGGCGGCGGTGTGATGTCCCAGATTTTCCTGCACTGTCTTGATGTCATCTCCACTCTGGAGGGCGGCCACTGCATAGGAATGGCGTAAATCATGGAAGCGCGCTTCCGGGCAGCCAGCTTTCTTTGCCAACTCCTTAAAATGAAGATATACAGTCTGCGGGGAGAGATTGTGACCGAGTTCGTTCGTAAATACAAGGCCGGTTTCTTCCCACACTGCACCTATAGCCAGCCGCCACTCTGCCTGACGCCTATACTGCGCTTTCAGTGTATCCATCACTGTCGAGGCCGGGGTGATACGACGGCCTTTACCGTTCTTGGGCGAAACCAGTTGATACTGGCCAGTCTCCCGATTCCTCTGGAGCTGCTTGTTGATATTGATGCCCCCTTTATCAAAGTCAACACAATCCCAGGTTAGCCCAAGCACTTCACCTTCTCGCATACCCGTGAACAGAGTAACAAGGTAAACAAATTCATATTTGTGCCCTCGGATTACAGTCAAGAATCTGCCTATCGCATCGTTATCAAGGGGTTTAATCTCGGGCCTTTCAACTCTGGGCAGCTTACAAGCAGTGGCCGGGTTTTTGTTGATGTAGCCCAGTTCAACGGCCTGTTGCAGCGCCTTGTGAAGTACGCCATTTATATTGCGGATCGTTTTAGGCGAAAGCGCTGGGGAGCCCTTGCGCTGCCGCTGTAGGCTGTTATAAAACTGCTGAATCATGTGTGTGGGCAGTTCCTCAAGTCGGGCACCGCCAAGGGCCGGTTTCAAGTGCGTCTCAACCGTGGCCCGATAAGAGTCCGCCGTCCTGGGTTTGACTCCCATCAGGTAATCCCCAAGCCAGATGTCGAGCCATTCGCTGAGGGTCAGCTTGCAAGGTTCCTTATAGGCCCCCTGGTCCAAATCAGACGTCACCTGACGCAGCTTCTGAGCCACTTCTTTCTGCGTCTTGCCAGTAATGGAGTGCTGCTTCTGCTTTCCGGTTTTAGGGTCATAGCCCGAGGTATACCGGGCCTCCCAGTATAAATATTCCTTCCCGTTGCGCTTTACTATCTTTTTGCGGATAGAGCCGCCGCCGGAAGCGCTCCGGCTGTTTTGTGTACTGCGCGGCATTATATCTTTCCTCCTCTCGACCGCACAGCAGGAATCGCTATGATGATACCCGCTGTGCCATTTTTTCGACAGGTTGAATTTGTATTAGTCATCCTGCTCGCCCTCCTTCAAGGAAGCCAAGTAAATCCGGGTGACGTCATCCCGCCCATGGCCAAGCAGCCTTGAAACGGACTTGCGGGCCTGGTAGGGGTTGGCCTGCTTCTGGATGAAGCCCTTGTACCATTCGGCGGCGCAAGTATGACGCAGACCATGGAATGTCATGGGCCGGTCGGAGCACTTGTCCTGGGCGTAGGGGCGGTATAGATAAATAAATGCCTGGAGGGCCTTGATTGCCTCGTGGGTTTGCTGGTCATCCGAGACAAACAGTTTATGGCCCCGGGGAGTCTGGCGCAGGTGACGCTGGAGCCGCTGAACCAGAAGCGGTGTCAAGGGGACTGTCCGCACCAGTCCGCCCTTGCCCTTGATGGTGAGGGCATTTTCCTTTATCGCCTTGGCTGCTGTGGCGGTATCAATACGGAAGCACTCGTGGATCCGCAGCGCAGCATAGCGGCCCAAATAGAGGATCGAAATGTAGTCCTCTCGGTTAGATTCTAAAGCAAAGTTCAGCATCCGGTTAAATTCTGAATCGCTCCAGGTCCGGTCTACCTCACCGAAAGTACGGCGCTGGAGGAGAAGGTCGGTGTTAGCCGGCAACTCGTAGCGGGGCTGTTGAATCAGGTCGTGGAAGAACCGAATGGCGGAGAGGTCGGTCTTGATGGTGGACGCAGACTTCTCCTGCTCCTGGAGGTAGGACACATAGGCGTAAATGTGTTTGGGGGCGATGTTGGCCAGACGCTCCAGGTGGTACCGCTCGGCTAGGAAGCGGCAGAAGCGCTGCATAGCCTCATAGTAGCGCTGTTTGGTCCGGAAGCTGCCTTGCCGGTTATGTCGGTGCAGCTTGTCCAGTTGGGTAAGAAGATTTTGATAATGTTTTGACATAAGTACATCCTTTCTTGAAAAAGGACGCAGCTTGCCCATTGGCGGCGGCCAGCCGTTTCTGACTGTTTTCTGTCAGATCTCCCGAGGACGGACCTTGCCAATGATGTCAAAACCCTTGGGGCGCAAGGTTCTATGGTCCGGGAGAGGCCGATTTATAAAAACTGTCTCTGTTGGCAAAGAAGTTCAGTAAGATCACCGCATACCCGCCTGCAGGCGAGTGGGAACGAAGCTCCCGCGGCGGACGCACGACCTTGGGCAAGGCGCGGGAACCCCGCAAGCGTCCGTGGCCCTGTCCCCAGCAGTTGGACAGGAGGATTGGAACGAAGGCCCCGCCCTGCTGGCGGCGGGACCGGCCGGCTGTCAGAACCGGCCCAGGGTAACGATAATTTTTCATAGCGATTCAATAAACTCCTTCCCTCGTTTTCCCTTGGCGCCCTGGGGTGACAGGTCCCAGGCCGTTGCGCTCTCGCGCCGGGTGCAATCTTGTTTGTAGACGCAAAAACGCCTGAAAACAATCCTCTTGCTTTCAGACGTCATCAGTCTTTGATTCACTTGTTGAATCTGTCCAGGCCAAGCCGATGTCGTAAGATGGCGCTGTCTCCAGCACCTGCCAAATCTCCGAGAGCATAATAACTCCCTGGAGCAAACATCTGACCTGAAAAAATCTTACCTACAACCAACTGGAGCATAGCACCGTCAAGGAGCCATGTCCAGTTGAGGTTTTTTCTACACTGGTGTTACACGGATACTGTGCCCGTCGAAACGGAGCGGCTGGTACTTTCATATGCAGAGTACCATACCATCCGCAAAAAGTCAACCTCAGCCGAAGCTGCTAAAAAATAGGTAGGGGCATAGTTCCCCCATAACGTACAATCCTCCGGAGGCGTCGGCCTCAAGGCCGAGTTCTCCATCACAACGTGTGCAATGCCGGTCCCCGCCTGCTCATAGGCCAGTGGCCTACCCCGGATTTTCACCAGGAACGCACATAGAATCAATTACAATTTTCTTTATACCACAATATATTGTGGTTGTCAACAGAAAATTTCTATATTTCGGATTTTCGGGGCCGCTGCGGTCGGGCTGAGGGCGCACTATCCCCCTGGTCCTTGCCATTCCTCCCTAACTTACTCCGCCCTAACTTACTCAGACCTAAATACGACTCCATTATAGTGCAAAAAAGTGGAGCCGCCAAGGTGGAAATTTTCCACCTAGATACGGCTCCAGTCTATCATATAATTTTTGCTGTGTCTAGTTGAGGATTTGTCAACTATGTGCCCAAGTTGGGCACATTTATCTTTCAGCGAAATCTATGAGAAATACCGCTCTGTTTCATAATTGCATTGGCTGTATGGCGGGACTTGATTTTTCCGTCTACCGTGAAATATTTCCCACTAATCGGACTGTACCAAATGTCATGGTCCCCTCTGCCATGTCGCACAAAAGTACAACGATTCTTGGTTAAAATCTCACGCACCTGCTTCTCATACTCAGCCATGCGCCATGATCCTCTCCTGACGCTCGGACTGGAATGTTAAAGTCAAAGGTGCCGCATTGGGGTCGTTCAGCTCCAGCAGCTCAGGAACAGCGAAACGGACACGCTCCAGTAGAGCGTCAAAGGAGCCGGACTCCAGCACGAGGCCAGGAATATCGTCGCTGGTGGCGATCCAGACGCTGGCCTCCGGGTCCCATGCCAAATTTACAATATAGTTCATGGTCAATCCTCCCATTGTCATTATATCATATCGGAAAGATTTTGTCTCGTATTCGTAATGTGCCCAACTTGGGCACATTTATTTTTTCTCCGCATCTTCCTGGTCAGAAAGAAAATCAATAAAGGTCATCACCTTGTCTTGGGCCTCGGGCGACAGCCGGTTGAATTTCCTGACCAAGTAGGACTGATCCACGCCGTCAGAGACGAAAACCTCGGTCTCCTCGCCGGTCAGCAGATAGCCCACAGTGGTCCCCAGGACTTTCGCTATCTCCGGAAGCCGTTTGTTGTACGATGTGGATTTCCGCCGTCGCCATTCGCTTACTCTGGATGGAGGTATATCCAGGTCTATGGCAAACTGAAGTTGCTCAGAATACTTTTTATCAGCCAGCTTAAATATGCGGTCAACAATATCCGATTGAATTGTTTCAGGTAAAGCAATCGGCTCTCCTAATAATTCGCTAGTGGTGACTCCCAAATACTGGGCCAACATCTGGACTTTTTCAACTGATGGAAGTGATCCATTTTGCTCAAGGTTTGTTAGCAGAGAGCGTCCAGCCCCGCTTTCTCGACAGGCCGCAGTCGGCTTGATACCCCGAATAGCACAAAGTTTTTTGACATTTTCCACAAAAAGAGCCTTGTCCAAGGGGTATCTCACCTCTTAAATAAAGAATTAGAAGCAGAATTGTATAAATAGACAAAATACTTTAATTTAAGTTTTTTGTATTGACAGGCTTAAATTAAAGCCTTATGATTTACTTGCGGAGTAAATCAAGGGCAGATACACATGGTGGTTCAGACCTCCACCGAATTTACGGGGTACATACCGGCCATTGCTGACCGGCAGGGCGATAGGTCACCTCTCTACCAACAACCCCTCTCTCTTCGGCAGCGGAAAATGCGTTACAGGCTCCACTAAAGGGCTTATGTCTGCGTACAGCGAGACTTCCTTGCTTTACGGCATTTGCGCAAGGTGTGTGAAGACGGGACTTGTCAATAGCGGATTCAATCACGGGAGTTGCCAAAGACATCCAAATTTGTTACTCCGCATTCCAGCGGGGAGCGGTCATTTCTGCCGCCCTCTCATGGTCGCCCATGAGTTCAGACTGTGCCTTCATCCCGGAGGGATGCCCCGTGTCCAGTCGTTACACCTTCCCCAATAGGGGCTTGGCTCGGCGTTATCTGAACCACCATGTGTATTTTTCTTATCATACCATTTACGCCGCATGTAATCAAGAAAAAATTTGAAAGGGGGGTTATTGGTGCCAATCCGAAAGCTGCGTGAGCGTCTGGGGATGACCATGTTCGAGCTGGCCGACAGAATGGGAGTCTCCGTGGCCACCGTCTCCCGCTGGGAGACCGGTGAGGCTGTACCTGTCACAACCAGGCTCGGAGCTCTGGCCGACGTGCTGCACTGCACCGCAGACGAATTGCTGGGCCGGGAGCCGCCCACAGCACCCAGCTAAGGCCCAAGACCATCACAACGAGGAAAGGAGGCGATCAGGATGGAGAACAGGCCCACATCATTTGATGACATTCCACTGGTGTTATCCGTGGAGGAGCTGATGCCCATTCTCCATGTAGGGAGAAATACCGTCTATGAGCTGGTGCGCTCCAATCAGATCAGAGGCATCAAGGTCGGCAAGCAGATTCGGGTGCTCAAAACAGACGTACTGCAATTCCTGGGCTGCCAGGAGCCGTCGGTCGAGGCCGGTTAATCTGACCATACCCCAGGAAGGAGGAAAAATCCATGTCGGAGGAATACCGAAATATTTATAAAATCGCCCGTCGTGCGGCCGGTTTTACTCAGGAAGCGGCAGCGGAACGACTGGGTATTTCTGTAGAAAGTGTGCGAGCATATGAAATAGGCCAGCGTATACCCCCGAATGACATTGTAAACGCAATGGTAAGCTGTTACGGCACCCAGCATCTGGCTGTCCAGCACCTGCAAGAGAATAATGTGCTGTTTGGTCAGGTCATTCCTCAGTTGGAGGAGCGCAGCGTGCTGGAAGTAACTGTCCGGATATACAATCGGCTGCGCCGTTTCCAAAAGGATAACCGCCTGGACCGGCTTCTAGCCATTGCCGAGGACGGTGTCATTGATGACCAAGAGCGGCCTGAGTTTGAGGCCATCATTGCGGACCTGCGGCAGATTATTCAGTCTGGCCTGGAACTGGAGGTCTACTGTAAAGATGGAAACTAGGAGGCTATATTCATGTGGCGAAAGCTGTTTAGGATGCACCCTTGGCTGGAGGACCTTTTCAACTGGGGCGTGCTCACCATTTCGGGGTTGGCGTTCCTGCTGGCTCTGGCCGTGTACTTAGGGAGGGTAATGTGATGACCGCAACGACGAAACTCTGCAAAGAGGGTCTGCTGAAGCTGGCGGAACTGCTGGACAAGCTGCCTGCGGAGGCCGAAATCAATCGGGCAAGCGCCGAGTGGAACGGCGCCGCCGATGTGCTGTTGAGTAGGGGCCTGGATGTGGTCGCGGCCGTCTATGGGCTGGAGATCAAGGAACGGCGGTTTGAGTATGAGGATTCCTCTAACATCCAGCGGACGGCCGTGTTGAATGGAATCACGCTGGTTGAAATCGTCCCGGCGCCGGAGGTGAAATAGGTGGAAAAGAGAATTTTACCCAAGGCCACCAAGTCCAGCCTGGTGAAGCTGCTCCGGGCCAAGGGCTACGACGTGCCCTCTATCTATCAGGCAACATTTGAGCGGGTTCGCCACACTTTCTGGTTGCGGTGGCGGGACAAAGCTGGCGACCCACACTCAGCGTACTACACCGGAGCAGGCGGCCGGCCGGTCCTGCAGGTCGATAAAACGTGGATCGACCTCACTATGGCGGAGGTGATCCAGTTTGGCCTGTACGAGGAGAAATAAAAAAATCCCGCATGACTGTAAGCGCAGCCACACGGGATACGTGCTCAGAGAGCACAATAAGGACATGCTTATTCTAACACAGCGAAACAGATTTGACAAGGGGGTAGTGAAAAAATGACACCGAAGGATTTGAAAAACCGGCTCCTTGATATAATCGGTATTTTGGACGCAATGTCGGACGACGTTAAGGTCATCCAGGCTATGGCCGTCGTAAAACCGGTAGGGCAAGGACACATTCTGATCCATGAGGGCCTGGATTCAGCTACGGCCTCGCTGGGCGTCGAGCCTCACAAGGTCATCGACTCTGGCCTCCATCTGAGTAAGCGGATTACTATGGACGGGTTTGAACTGATCCAGTATGTGTAGGCCCTACGGCAGCTAAATGAGTTCGGAGCTAAAAACTATACCAAGGATGGGAGGTGGAAGATATCCCAGACCATCATTTTAACCCTCTGCTGGCGCAGACTTATGGAGTCGATGTCGCTGTTTTCCTGCATAACATCTACTTTTGGCTCAAGCATAACAAAGCCTATGAGAAGAATTTTTATGAGGGTAGATACTGGACGTTCAACTCCCTGGCCGCCTTCTGCGAGGCGCACCCCTACTGGAGCCGCCGGCAAATCGAGCGCATCATTTCCGCCTGCAAGAAGAACAGCCTGCTTTTGACAGGCTGTTTCAACCAGGACAGACGGGACAGGACAAGCTGGTATTCTCTCTCTGATAAGGCGCTGGCCTACTTCGCGGAGTGTACCACCGAAACGGCTGGATGCATTTCACCGTTCGGTGAAATGCATGACACGGAACGGGGACAATCATTTCACCAAACGGTGACACCATTACCAGATATAAACCCAGATAACAGCCTAACAGATAATCCCCCCAAAGCCCCCCAGGGGGCGGCGGGCTCAGAAAGACCAAAGCGGCGCCGAGCGGCAAAAGCGGCGCCCGATTGGAAGCCGGAGCGGTTTGAGGGCTTCTGGCGGATGTACCCGCTGAAGAAGTCCAAACAGGCAGCGATACGTGCCTGGGACTCACTGCGTCCGGATGACAGGCTGCTGGCGGTGATGGGCCACGCTCTCCAGCGTCAGTTGGCCAGCCCGGAGTGGCAACGGAAGATCCGGGAGGAGGACGGCCAGGGCATTCCCTACCCCGCCACCTGGATCAATGGCCGGCGCTGGGAGGACGAGGACCAGCCCCCTGCGGCTTCTCTGCCCGCTTCGAATGCTGGCAGGCTTCCTGCTCCATCTGCACCCCGGAACTTCCACACAGAGATAATCAACGGGGAGGAGGTGATTGTCTACGATGAGAGCACTTGAGGCAGAGCAGGCCGTGATCGGCTCCATCCTCATTGACTCCAGATGCCTGGAGGCGGTGACCCGGCTGCTGCGGCCCCAGGATTTTGCCGCAGAGACGAACCGGGAGATATACCAGGTAATCTTGGCTATGGACCGGGCGGAGCAGCGTGTCGACCCGGTGACCGTACTGGAGGGCATGAAACGGGCGGGCTGTTATGTCGAGAATACATCCCGTGGCTACATGCTCCAACTGATGGACACAACGCCCACGGCGGCCAACGTGGAGGAATATGCCAAAATCGTCCGGGAGGCGTCGCTGTCCCGGGGGGCCACAGCCATCTCAGCGTATATCGCCGATGAGATCGCGAAGCACGCCAAGCCGCAGGAGGTTCTGCTTGAAGCCGCCCACCGTCTGGAGCAGCTGCAGAAGGAGGGCGTTGAGGACGTGCTGCTTGATCCGGACGGCGCCGTCCTGGCTTTCTATGACCACCGGGAGCGCATCTATCAGGACGGCGATTCTGCCTATGTCAGGACGGGGTATCAGGACCTGGACAGGCAACTGGGCGGCGGAATGTTGAACAGCGGCATGTATGTCCTTGCGGCCAGGCCCGGCATGGGGAAGACCACCCTGGCTATCAACATCGCGGACCGTCTGGCCCGGAACCGAAAGCCTGTGCTCATTGTGTCGCTGGAGATGGACCCGGAGCAAATTGAGGCGAAGCGGATTGCCAGAGAGACCGGGATACCCGCCAACCGCCTGCTGATGGACGCCCTGACCGAGAAGGAGGAGGAGAGCGTCGCCCATGCGGTGGACGTGCTTCGGACCCTGCCCGTGTACTTTAACCGGAGGGACACGGTCACTGTGGCGCAGATCGAGATGATGGCCCGTAGGGTCAAAGGGCTGGCTCTTATTGTGATCGACTACATCGGCAAGATTCTTCCGGAGACACGGAGCTCCGACCGCTACGACTACATGACGGAAATATCCGGGGCCATCAAGAATCTTGCCCGGCGATTCCGGGTTCCGGTGCTTGTCCTGTGCCAGCTGAACCGGGCGGTGGAAGCCCGCAAGTCCCCTATGCCGGTCCTGTCGGACCTGCGGGACACGGGAGCCATTGAGCAGGACGCGGACGGCGTTATCTTCCTGTTCCGGCGGGAGTATTACAGCGTAGCGGACAAACGGACAATGGCTGACCTGCAGGTCAGCGTGGCAAAAAACCGGCATGGGCCTGTGGGGGACTGCATGATGACCTTTGATCTTGAGACCAGTAAGATGATTACTTCCCGCCGGGAGCCGATTGCCCGGACCACAGACCGAACTGAAAAGCCCGGGCAGATGACCTTTGAGGATATGACAGGCAAGTGGGACGGAGAGTTTCCCTTCGGAGATAAGGAGGAGCATGACCATATCGGCGCGGCGCCGAAAACATAAAACGAGAGGACGAGTACAATGAGGACAACCGTGATACTCAACTTAAAGGGCGGCGTGGCCAAGACGGCCACCGCCGTCAACCTGGCGGCCATCCTGGCCCGGGCCTACCGCAAGCGGGTACTTCTGGTGGACGCTGACAGCCAGTGCAACGCTACCGAGTTCTTCGGCGGCGACCCGGCCAAGGGCAACCTGGCGGATGTACTTCGGCACGAGGCCGACGAAGGCCGGTTTGCGGCGGCCAGCATCCAGACCAGTAATTTCCTCGGGGTGGACCTGCTGTGCGGATCGGATGAGCTGATGGACCTGGACCTGACCAAGGTGGAGCT